>NZ_JBQQCA010000030.1:0-88630 GCF_052246635.1 Streptomyces sp. 6N223
CCCGAGCACCCGGACTACCCCCGCATCCTCGCCGTCTTCAACCAGACAACCGCCCCCCCTGCGCGCCCGCGACGTCTGCGAAGCCCTCGACCAAGAACTGCTGCCGAAGAACATCGAGCGCACCCGCACCAAGCTGAAACGCCTGGTCAAGCTCAACATCCTCACCGAGCCCAAGGCCGGCAGCTTCACCAGGAACCAGTAGCCCCCCGAACTGCCTGACCAGCAGCCCCGTCCCCAGCCTCAGCCAGGAACGGACATCACCTCACGAACCGCCCTCTAAGAGCTGCCCCGGAGCACGAAGACGGCACAACTGGGGGAGCTGGCAGGCGGGTTCGAACGGCCGGACGCGCTGGGGGTGCCACGCAGGATCGAGGAGTGCTTCCAGCGCCGGTCGGTCAGCCTGCCCGCCGATACGCAACAGCTGCTGCTGCTCGCGGCGGCAGAGCCTCTCGGCGACGCGGCGCTGCTATGGCACGCCGCGGACCACCTCGAGATCGGCCCTGACGCGGCCGCACCCGCACAGGCGGCGGGGTTGCTGGAGATCGGCGCCCGGGTGCGGTTCTCTCATCCGCTGGTGCGCTCGGCTGTCTACCGGGCCGCAGCTCCGCCTGACCGCCGCCGCGCGCACCGCGCGCTGGCCACCGTGACCGACCCGCAGGTCGCCCCCGACCGCCGCGCCGCGCAGCTCTTCTTGAGCCCGCGCACCATCGACGCGCACCTGCGCAACATCTTCCGCAAGCTCGACATCACCTCCCGCCGCCAGCTTCGGAACGTGCGGCTGCCCTGACCCTCAACCGCCTGGCTCTGTACGCGATTAGGAGCAGCAGATGTTCACCGCTTCGGGAGGCCGTCCGGAAGGCCGCAGCGTTCGGATTGTTCACGAGCTGCGGCGGCACCGGTGCCGGTGCTCAGTGGCGGTAGACGGCTGTCGCGTTCTCGATGAAGGATTGGATCAACGGGTTGGTGTCCCCTTCGTTCCACACCGCCACCACTCGGCTTGGCGCCATGTCGACCAGCGGTACCACGGCCAGCTCTGCGGGCAGGTCGTGTCCGAGGGGGGCCAGGCCGACCGTGCCGTTCCACAGCACGGCCTGGAGGCATTCCTGGACTGCGCGTACCACGGGGCCCTCGCGCGGTCTGCCGCCGTTCCAGTACGACTGCCAGATGGGGTCGGTGCCTTGCGGGAACTGGAACCAGCGGCGGTCACTCAGCTCGGCCAGCCGCAGCCGTTGGCGGTGGGCCAGCGGATCGTCGGCGCGCAGGACCACTCCGACCGGGTCGGTCCGCAGCACCCGCACCGTCAGGGCAGTCTCGTCGAACGGCGCCCGGGTGAGGGCGACGTCGACCAGTCCGGTGCGCAGCCCGCACGTCGGGTCGGTCAGGTCGGTGTCGCGGATGCGGATGTCGATGCCGGGGTGGCTGCGGCGGTAGGCGGCGGCCAGCCTGGACACTCCCGGGTCGGTGCTGTCGTCCAGGATGCCGACGGTGATGGTCGCGTTGCCGGCCACCGCGCTGATGCGTACGCCGACGCGGTCGGCGTGGTCGAGTAGGGCCCGTGCCTCGTCGAGGAGCACCGTGCCTACCGGCGTCAGCGCGATGCCGGTAGGTGAGCGGGTGAACAGCAGGGCCCCGACATCGGCCTCCAACCGCTTGATCGCCCGGCTCAGCGGCGGCTGACTCATGTGCAGCCGGGTGGCGGCCCGGCCGAAGTGGAGTTCCTCCGCGACCGCCACGAAATAGCGCAAGGTTCGTAGCTCCACACTGCAACGATACCCATGAGGTATTGGCGCTGCGGAATGGGTCTTGGACACTGGCAGGGCTCCGGCGGTGCACTGGTGAGCATGACCGAAGAAGCAAGGACCAGCGAGCTGCGGACCGACTCCGCCGTATCAGTGGTGGGTCCCGGCGGCGGTGAGACGATCGTTCTGGGCAGCACGCGCATGCGTGTGCTGGAGGACGGCAGCCACACCGGGCACCGCCTCGCGATCGCCGAGTCCGTCCTCGCCCCACACACCCAGGGACCGCCGCAGCACCGCCACGCCCAACACGACGAGGGCTTCTACATCCTTTCCGGCACCGTGCGATTCACCGTCGGGGACGACGACTACGACGCCACCACGGGCACGTTCGTGATGGTTCCGCCCGGTGTCCCTCACACCTTCGCCAACCTGACCGACCAACCCGCCGTCATGCTCAGCACATTCACCCCCGACCTGTACCTGCAGTACTTCCGCGACCTTCAGGAGGTGCTCGCCGGAGGTCAGCCGCTGACGCCGCAGGCCAATATCGACGCGACGAGCCGCTACGCGACCGAGCCCGCCACCGACTTCGCGTGAAGTCAGCGAAGCGGCTCGAGCGCCCCTCCGTTCAACCGGCGGGGCCGTGGTGCTCCCGCCCTTCACGTCCGGACCTGTCGAACGGCGGACCGGGCCTTCTCCAAGGGCTTCCCTGGCAATCGACGCAATCGACGGGTATCCGCGAACCGGCGGCCCATGAACGGGAACCATGAACATCGCCTATTGGATCGTCGCTGGACTGCTCGCCCTCTTCTACTTCTACGCAGGCACGCTGAAGCTGAGCCGGAGCCGCGATCAGCTCCGACCGATGATGGCCTGGGTCGACCGCGTACCCTTGCCCGCTGTCAGAGCGCTGGGGGCGGTCGAAGTATTCGGCGCGACCGGCCTGATCCTGCCGCCGCTGACCGGCATCGCACCCTCGCTGGCGCTGGCCGCAGCCATCGGCTTCGTACTCCTGCAGACCGGTGCGATCGCCGTCCACTCGACCGGCGAAGACCGCCGGATCGCGCTGAACGTCGGGCTCATCGCCACCGCGGCCGTAACCGTCTGGCTGGCCACCAGGCTGTGATCGAGCACAGTCCTCGACTCGTGGATGCCATCGCATGGCCAGCCGCCCCACGGCCGCTGTCATTCCTCGTGAACATCGAACACGCCGCCATCCACGTGCTGCTCGGTGAGGCGTACATCTGCCGTCGCAACTCGTGAACAAAGCCAACCGCCGTGCGCCCGGGAGGCCGGGAGGTATAGGCGATGTTCGCCGATGCGACCGCAGTGCGGCAGCGCGGAGCATGGACACGCGGGACGTTCTGACCCAGGAAAAGCGCAACGGCGCCAGAAGGGCGTCACCCCTCACGGAACCACGCCGCACCACCCCCGATGACCATCCTTCAACACACGACTGACAGAGGTGGGCTTGGCATGACGGAAGCACGGCTCGACACGTCGGCGCATGGGAGCGTCACACGGAATTTTGAGCACCCCGCACGGCTTTCCTTGCCCCAACTCATGGAGCATTCCGCGTTAGGCCCCCACAATCGGCTGCCCGCGCGATACCGCGGGCCGCGACAGGTGACCGGCGACGGGTGGGTGGGATTCGCGACCCGGCTGGAACGCGGCGAGGAGATCGCTCTCATTCGTAGCCTCACGGCCGGCAATCGCCGTGTGCTCGACGTTGGCGGTGGCAGCGGGGAGATGGCGCGCGCCGTCGCCGGGCAGATCGGGCGTTGCACGGCCGTCGAGCCGCACGCTCAGCTGGTGAAGTCGATCCGGGACGAGGCCACTACCGGCGCGGTGGACGTCTTCGCAGGGACCGCCGAGGAGCTTCCCTTTCCCGACGCCTCGTTCGACGCCGTCTACTGCGCGTGGGTCCTCCCCTACGTCAGCGACATCGAGCATGCCGTCACGGAGATGATTCGGGTCTGCGACCCGAGCGATCCGGAGTCGAAGATCGTGCTGATCGCAGGGGGTTCCGGGAACGAACTCCTGACACTTCTCAACGAGGTCTGCGTGCCGGTCGCCGAGGAGCCCTACGACCATCACGGCTACCTGCTGTCGACCGCCGCCCAGGTGCTCGCCGAGCATGGTTTCGCCGACTTCTCCCTTCACCGGACCGAGGCGTCGATCCGGTTCGGTGATGTGGGAATGGCGGAGCGAGTCGCGACGGGGGCGGGCGTGCTGACCGAGTTCTGGTACGGACCGCACCCGAAGGCCGAGAAGATCAGAAGGGCCCTGGAGCCGGCCTTGGCACGCCACTTCGCGCGCCGGCCACACGGGATCGGCGACCAGGCCGCGGTCCTGGTCGCCCGCCCGGGCTCCTGACCCCCGACGACGCCCAGCCGGGTGGGCACACACGCAGCCGCCCGCCGCCGGACCGCGGCGGCCAAGGGCGGGGACGCCATCTCCGAGGTCAGACTTTCCCGATTGCGAGGACTTGGATGCTGGACACGCGGACGCGTCACGGTGGGATCGTGGGCAGGACCGAGTTGCTCAGGAGACTGCTGTCGGCGCGTCATCACAGCACGCGCACGGGACTCACCTGTCACGTGGTGACGGGCGAGCCCAAGGTGGGACGGACCGCCCTGTTGACCATGGTGTGCCGTCCCACACCGTCCCACGCCGGTCCGGCGGTTCTCATCGCGTGCTCCCGGCACGCGAACCGGCTGTTCGCGGCGCTCGTGGACGGGCTGCTCCGGCTGGCCGCCGACCGTCGCCACGCCGATGGCGTCGCCACGCAACCGAACGCCCATGTCCGGCCCGGCAGTACGCCCGCCTGGAGACAGGCCGAGGACGGCGTGCCGGCCGGCTTCCTGGACCTGGTGGAAGCGCTGACCCGCGACGCCCCCCTGATCATCGCGCTGGACGATGTCGACCAGGCGGACCCCGCCTCACTCGTCCGCCTGCGGCGCGCCCTGCGGGACATCGCGCACCTGCCGGTGACGCTCATCGCCTCGACCCGGAGCGGCGAACCGGCCTTCGCACCGGCCGAACTCGCGGATCTGTTAGCCGGCGCCCGCGCCATCACCTTGGGCGGTCTGTCCGAGCAGGAGACCGGCACCCTGCTGTACGAGCGGCTGGGCCGGCCGTTCGGCGACGACCTCGTCGCGACGTGTCATCGGATCACCGCCGGCAATCCGTTCATGATCAGCGCCGTGTGCGACTGGATCCGGGCACAGGAGCCCCCGGTGCGCGCATCGGCCGAGCTGCGGGACGCCGTGATCCCATCCGCGGCTGAGGCGGTGATCCGCCGCGCGAATCGCGTCGATCCGCGGGCCCGGTCGGTGGCCGAGGCGATCGCCGTCGCGACCGTTTCCGGCGAGGCGGATCCCGCGCTGGTGGCAGGGATCAGCGGGAATCGTCTCAAGGACACGCTGGCCACGCTGGACCTCCTGGCGCGGATGCGTCTCGTCACCGACGACCACGCGGTGGCGCTGCGCCACCCATTGCTGAGCACCGCGCTGCTCGGCTCCATGACCGTGATGAGCCGCAACGCGGCGCATCTGACCGCCGCCACCTTCCTGCACCGGCGCCGCGACGCGGCGCGGCGGGTGGCCCGTCACCTCGCGGCGTCGACGGTGCCCCTGGACACCCCCTGGTCGGTGACCGCCCTGATCACAGCCGCCCGGTCCGCCGACACCACCGCACGGGACCGGGTTCGCTACCTGGAACACGCCGCCCAGGCCGGCGCCGCCCAACCAGGGGCCGAGGGCGCGTGGTCCCGCGTCGCGCCCGAGCTCGCCACCGCCCGGATCGCACTCGACCGACGAGGAGGCCTGCGCGCCGCGGTGGAGATGCTTAGCCGCACCACCGACGTGGCGCTCTGGCGCCGGCTGCTCGGCCTGATCGGCGCCACGCTGTGCGAGGGCTACCAACGCGACGACGCACGCGGCGTCCTGGAGGCGGCGCGGTCCGCCGTCGCGGGAACGGAGTTGCACGACTGGCCGCAGGACTTTCTCGCCTACGGCCGGTCCATGGCGCCGACGTCGGCCGCCACCCGAGCCCTCGAAGGCGTCGGCGCCTCCCCTGCCTCTGGCGACACGCGCCGCCCCCATCCCGCTCCCATGGCGATGAGCGCCCTCTCCTCGTATCTGCTGGGCGGGGAGCCGTCGACCGCGCTCGCCGACGCGCGCGAAGCTCTCGAGCACGACCTCGACGACCTCCTCCTGCACCCGCCGGCGTTGCCTGCCGCGCTGACGGTGCTGATCGGCTGCGGTCACCAGGCGGAGGCGTTCGCGCGTCGGCGTGTACTCGTCGACGACGTGCGCCGACTGCCTCGATGGGTGCGCTTCGCTGTAGAACTCACCGAGGCCGCCGGACACTACGCCGCGGGTGAGCTGTCCGCGGCGCGGCAGGTGCTCACGGATCGGCTCCCGGATCTGCCGATGCATGGCCACGGCTATGGCCAGTTCCGGAGGGGCCTCGTCGGCCTGCTGGCCAACCTCCACCTGGACCTGGGCGACCCGGCCACCGCGGAGTCGCTGCTGCGCCGTCACTACCACGAGGGCCAGCCACCGCTCAAGTGGTACGACGCCGACGTGCCGCTCGCCCGAGCGAGGTTGCGGGTGAGGGCCGGTGACCTGGCGGGGGGCGCCGGGGAGCTGTCGGGGATCGTCCGGCGCCGCGAGGCGGCGGGGGCCTGGGGACCCGGGACGCTCCACTGGCGGAACGAGGGTGCCCATCTGCTGGCGAAGACGGGATCTCCCGACCAAGCGGTGCGAGACGCCCGCCGGCAGCTGGAGTTCGCGGAGCGGACCGACTCCCGGCAGGAACGCGCGCGGGCGTTACGGGTGCTGGGCGCGCTCTCCGGTGGGCCGGAGGCGGTGGAGCTGCTGACGTCGGCAGCCGATCTGATCCAGGAAACCGGGCATGACCTCGAAACGGCGCGAACGACCGCCGAGTTGGGCACGGTGCTGGCACGGCTGGGCCGGCACGGGGAGGCCGTGGCCACCCTGACCCGCTCGGCGCGCTTAGCTGCCGGCCGAGGTGCGCGTGAACTCGCCGACCGGGTGCGGCTTCAGCTCGTGGCCCTGGACACACGCGCCCCACGGGACGCCTTCCTGCGGGGCATCCGCTCGCTGACCCCGCGCGAACGGGAGATCCTGATCGACGCGATGCTGGGTCAGGCCAACAACGCGATCGCCGGCAACCGGCACATCACGCGCCGCACGGTGGAGCTGCACCTGTCGAGTGCCTACCGCAAGCTCGGTATCTCCGGGCGGGGCGAGTTCGGCGAGATCCTCGGCAGTCCCGGGCTCTGGGAGATTCTGACCGACGGCGCCGCGACTTCGGCGCGGCGCACCGAACCCTTCGGTGGTGGACCGTGATGTGCTGACGTCACGCGCGAACAAGACTGTGATCACAGGACAGCCGGCCAGGGCGAGGTGTCGCCTCGGCGCCGATTCGCACCCATGTGGAGATGCCGATGGAAGCACAGGACGCCTCACGAGACGACGCCAGCCGGGACCCCTTCACCGCGATCGTGGTGTTGTCCGGCGGGATGGATTCCACGACCCTGCTCGCCCATCTCGCGGCGCTGCGCTTCAGGCTCGTGGCCGTGACGGTGGAGTACGGGCAGCGACATCGAAAGGAGATCGACTCGGCCCGCCGGATCGCCCGGCACTACGATGCGGAACACCATGTGCTGGAGATCGCGGGGTTCGGTTCACTGCTGGCGGGCGCGGCCCTCACCGACGAGCACGTCGCCGTGCCTGACGGGCATTTCGCGGAGGAAGCCATGCGCGCCACGGTTGTTCCGAACCGCAACGCCGTGCTGGCGAACCTCGCGGTGTCGGTGGCGGTGGCCCGGCGGGCCGACACCGTGGCGCTCGGCATGCACGCCGGCGACCACTTCGTCTACCCGGACTGCCGGCCCGTCTTCGTCGACGCGCTGCGCCACCTGGTGACGGTGGCCAACGAGGGGTTCGCCGCGCCGCGCGTCGAGGCTCCCTTCTTGACGTGGTCCAAGGCCGACATCGCCCGGCACGGCGTGCGACTCGGCGCGCCGCTGGAGCTCAGCTGGTCGTGCTACAAGGGCGGTGATATCCATTGCGGAACGTGTGGGACCTGCTACGAGCGGCGTGAGGCCTTCCGAGAGGCCGGCCTCACCGACCCCACCGAATACCTGGATGGCGTCACACGCTTCGCGGCGCCTTGACCGTACCCGCGTGACGAACCCGCGTGACGGGCGTGTCGTCGTCAGGTCGACGGCCGGGAGACGCCAGCCTGATCGAGGATCCCGGCCGCCTCGGCCGCCGTCGCGTGCCAGAGGCGGCCCAAAGAATCGTCACCGTACTCGACGAGCCACGGCTTGCGGTCGGTCAGATAGTGAACCACCCAGGGTGATTCCTCGAGATCCCGCTGGTACTCGGCCGGTACGTACCGGTCTCCCGGGATGGATGCCGAGCCGAAGCTGCGGTTGAGAAAGTCCACCGGAATGACGTTCCATCGAGGGTCGAGCATTTCGAACCGGCCGTCCAGAACATAGTTAAGGGTGTCCTGGTCGTCCAGCGCGGGTCGCCATTCCGGATCGCGCATCAAGGCCGTGACACGCCGTGTCACGGCCTGCTCGCGCCATCTCGCGACGTCGACGGCCATCACCCCGGAGTTGAAGTAGGGGAACGTGCCCGCGCGTCGACCGAACGGAAAGCGCTGCGGGCCGATATGGGGCGCGGCGAGCTCCGGACCGTAGACGTCGCGAGCCGCCGCCAGCGGATAGTCGGCGGCGATCGGACGCAACAGCGCGTGGATACTGGCACACGCGATGACGTCGCAATCGAGGTAGACCAAATACGTCGCGTCGATCAGCTCTGGAGCCATGGCGCGCGCGTAGGCCATGGCGCTGAGGTGCGCGATGCGTATCTCGGGGACCGAGATCTCGACGTCGATGATCCGCACCTCGCAGTTCCCCTGTCGACCCACGGCCTCGACCATCGTCCGGTCCGCCGCCGTGAGGGACGAATCGCACAGGCAATAGAGGTTCAGGGGCTTGGCGGATGACCAGGTGCGGATGACCGAGTGCATTGCCACACACGCCGGCCATGCGTAGTTGGAGTCGAAACACAGGACCACACCGTCAGCATTCGCGTTCACGGATGTCCTTCCTCGGTACACGCTTCCCGTATCTGAGGGGCGAGAAACCGGCGTCGTGGATGCGCGGGCGGGTACCGAGCATATGCGCTGGACCGGTCTCCGGCCACCCCATCATGAGAGCCTGGCAGATCTCTCGGTCACGACCGTGATGCATACAGCGCGTGCCGCGGAGATCCTTGAGTACAAGGAGGTTGGCCCATGCCTTTCGGCATCTCGAAAGAATTCCACTTCTCGGCGAGTCACCGACTCGACGGTCTCGCGCCCGACCATCAGTGCTCACGCCTCCACGGTCACAACTACATCGTGGAACTGACGCTTTCGGTCGGCACGGACAACCTGGGCAAGGTGGGGTTCGTGCGGGACTACGGTGATCTGAAGGAATTCTCCCGCTGGTTGGACGGCGAGGTGGATCACCGGCATCTGAACGACCTGGTCCCCTTCAACCCCACGGCGGAGAACCTGTGCCGCTGGATCTATGAGCGGTGGACGTCTCGCTATCCGGAGTTGAGCGCGGTGCGCGTCTCGGAGACGGTCAAGACGTGGGCGGAGTACAAGCCATGAGCGCGGCTTCGGGCTCCGGGACGGAAGGAGGTGATGCCGTGGAGACGCCGAGGCTCGTGGTGAACGAGATATTCGGCCCCACTTGAACTGTGCAGGGAGAAGGACCTTCACTGGGGCGTCGTTGCGCCTTCGCCCGGCTGGGCGGGTGCAATCTCGCCTGCCGCTGGTGTGACACTCCTTACACCTGGGACTGGACCGGCCGGAGCGACACCGGAATCGTCTACGACCCCAAAAAGGAACTGCGGGTGATTCCCTATACGGAAGTCCGTGACCGCCTGGTCGCCTACGACGTTCCGCTCATCGTCGTATCCGGCGGCGAACCGTTGAACCAACAGACCAGGCTCTATCCGTTGGTGCGAGATCTCCGCGATTCAGGACACGACATCGAAATCGAGACCAACGGAACAGTCGCACCGGACCCCCGGCTCGCGGAGTTGGTGCGGTTCAACGTGTCGCCGAAGTTGGCTCACTCGGGGGACCCGGAAAGCAGACGCATCGTCGGAAGAGCGCTGACGGCGTTCGCCGCCGTGCCGGGCACCGCCTTCAAGTTCGTCTGCCGCACCGCGGCCGACCTCGACGAGGTCGGGTTGCTCGTCGAACAGTACGGCATCGACTCGGTCTGGGTGATGCCGGAAGGACGGAACCAGGTGGCGATCGACGGGTCCCTCGCCCGGTTGCGAGACCCCGCCATTGCCCGCGGTTGGAATCTGACCACCAGGCTGCACATCACGATGTGGGGCGATCGGAGAGGCGTATGACGCTTGCAGACCTACCTCAAGACCATGCCGTACGCGATCCCTTGGAGGCAGTGGCGCGGCAGCTCCTCATCGAGATTGGCGAGGACCCCGACCGCAGTGGCCTGCGGGGCACTCCCGAGCGATTCGCCCGATGGTGGCGGGAATTCAGCAACTATCAGGCCGGTCAGGTCGAAACGCTCTTCCCGCTGCACACCGACGGGCAGATCGTCATGGTCTCGGACATCAACGTGTGGTCGCTGTGCGAACATCATCTACTGCCCTTCTCGTGCGCGCTGACCATTGCGTACAAGCCCGGGGAACACGTGCTGGGACTGTCCAAGTTCGCCCGGATCGCCCACCGCCACGCGCACCGGCTCCAAGTCCAGGAACGCCTGGTACGCGAGATCGCCGAGGAGATCTCCAAGGTGACCGGGACAGACGACGTCGCCGTCATCGGCCACGGCGAGCACCTGTGCATGAGCATGCGAGGCATCCGCACCTCCGCGCTCATGACTTGCTCGTTCTTCGACGGGATCTTCCGCGACTACGGACCACCCCGCGAGGAGTTGATCAGGATTGCCTTTCCCAGGAGCTGAACGGCGTCCGCCACGACTCCGAGCCCACGCCCACCCCGACTCGTCGTCATCCGACATCTTCGCGCTGCGGGCGGACACATGAACATCGCATTCGTCATGCTCACCTACCACTCCGACGAACCCGCGGGGATCGAACGCTCCCTCGCCTCCCTCGCCGCCGGACTGCGCGCGCTGGGCCATCGCACCCTCATCATCGCCGCGAGCTCCTCGGACAGCGTCCCCGACCCGCACGTAGTCCGCCTCACCTCGGTGACGTTCCCCCGCCCTGTCCCCTACGAGGAGATCCCCATGCTGCTCGCCGACACCGAGGCGATCGGGCGGGAGGTTCGGCGGATCCTCGCGGACCACCGGATGGATGTCGCCTGCTGGGGCGACGCGGTGTCCGGTCTGGGCTTCCTCAGCCCTGCGGGGCCGGGGACGCGCACCGCGCTCATGGTGCACTTCCCTCGCACCGACGAGGCGATGCGCCAGAGTTTGGCGAACGAGCCCGACGCGGTCGTCACCGTGAGCCAGTTCATGATCGAGGAGGCCGCCCGAGCCGGCATCGACTCCCGTGCCTGGCACGCGCTCCCCAACGCTCTCCTCACCGAGGGCGGCGCGCCCGACAGTGCCCGGCGCGAGGAGCTCCGCCGCACGGGACCCGTCCGGGTGGTGGCACGCGCCGATCCCCAGAAAGGGGTCGCCGACCTGTTGCGGTCGCTGCCACCGGGACTCGACCGGCCCGTCCAGGTCGTCCTGGCCAAAGCGGGGTTCGAACTCCTGCCGGCCCTCCAGGACCGGTATCTGCGGGAGTGTTCCGAGCTGGCCGACGCGCTGGAGGACGTGGAGATCCTGCCGCCCCTGCCCTGGAGTGAGGTCCAGCCTTTCTTCGCGGAGGCGGCCGTCGCCTTGGTGCCTTCAACCGGTCCCGAGAGCTTCAGCAATGTCGCCGCCGAGGCGCTCTCCGTGGGAACCCCCGTCGTCGGTTTCCGCATGGGCCATCTTCCGGTGCTGGTCGGAGCTGGTGGACGCGCCGTCGAGTTCTCCGCGAAGGGAGACGGGGACCTCCCGGCGTTGCGAGGGCCCGCTGTCCACATCCCTTCCGTGGCACGACGTATGAGCGCGCTGTGGTCGGCCACCACCGAACTGCTCGGCGACGAGGCGGGCTACCTCGAGGCCTCACGCCAGGCGCAGCTGCGGACCATCTCCCATACCCCGACCCATGTTGCGGAGGAATTCCTCAAGATCGTGGGGTTGTGACGTGCCGGGCGGCCAAGCCGCCCGTCCGCACGTAACACCAGCAGAGAGGATGGAAAACGATGGCGACATTACTCATCACCGGCGGCGCCGGGTTCTTGGGGTCGCATTTGACGGCACATTACCTGAGTATGGGTCATCGCGTGCTGTGCGTTGACAATTTCCTGACCGGCACTCGTGCGAACCTGGCCGAGTACGTGTCGAACGACCGGCTCGAAGTCATTGAGCACGACGTGACGCTGCCGTTCTCCAGGGCCGGTGACGTCGACGTCATCGTTCATCTGGCGTCTCCGGCCAGCCCTCCCGACTACCTGCGCCTGCCGATCGAGACGCTGGGTGCCGGCTCGTTGGGCACGTTCCATCTGCTGGACGCGGCGGTCTCGGCGGGGGCCCGTTTCGTCATGGCGTCGACGTCGGAGGTCTACGGCGATCCGGCCGTACACCCGCAGCCCGAGTCCTACTGGGGCAACGTCAATCCGATCGGGCCCCGGTCCGTCTACGACGAGGCCAAGCGCTTCAGCGAGGCGCTGACTGCCGCCTACCGTCGTCACCGGGGCGCGGACGCGGGGATCGTGCGGATCTTCAACTGCTTTGGGCCGAAGATGCGCGGGGACGACGGTCGCGCGGTCCCCACCTTCATCAGACAGGCGCTCGCCGGGGAACCACTGACGGTCGCGGGTGACGGCTCGCAGACCCGTTCGCTGTGCTACGTCGACGACATCGTGGAGGGCATCGTCCGCTTCACGGAGAGCGGTGACGGCGGCCCGGTGAACCTGGGGAACCCCGAGGAGGTCAGCATGCTGGAGCTGGCCGAGGAGATCATCGCCATCACGGGTTCCGCGTCCTCGGTGGAGTTCGTCGAACGCCCGCCGGACGATCCCGAACGGCGGCTCCCTGACATCGCGTTAGCGAGGAACGAGCTGGGCTGGGAGCCGAAAGTGACTCGGGCCGACGGGCTCGCGCGGGTGATCGAGTGGTTCAGGGACCACCCCGAGGTTGTTTGACGGCTGAGGTCGGTCGCCTCGTCGAACGCTTCGCCGCGGTTCACCGCGCGGCGATCGCAAACGAAATGGCCTGGCGAGCCGCTGGTCCGGTCACGACTGCGGGCACCCGACGACGCGAACAGTTCTCGTCGGGCGGGTCGATTCGCTACGGGTGTGGGCTGACGCCGACGTGTGGCGTCAGCCCACGTGCGCAGGGGCTGCAAGACACCCGGCGCGGTGTGCGTTCCCCGCGATTCTCGGTTGGAGCCCGTGAGCCAAGGGGTGCCCTACATCTGTACATGCAGGCACACGTGCAGCACAACGTGCACAGCGAGGTTCCCAGGCTCGGACTTGTGCAGCAATTCGACGGGGACACCGCCGCATCAATGTGCGGTGGGGAAACCCCCTCGCTGGGGCGTGAATGCCACGAAATGCCGAGGCCAGTACCCCTCCACGCTATCGGCAAACATTGCGAAAGCCGAGGCGTACTACGCCCCCTCTCAGCCTGAGCTCGTACGCGACATGGCCGAGCTGATCCCCGCGATGATCAACCTCTACCATCGCGCCGGAGCGCCACCGCTTCGCACCATGGAGGGCCATGCCGGCAGCCACGGTGAGCTGCCGCACAGCACCATTCACCGCATCCTCCACGGCAAGGCGATCCCCACCAAGAAGCAGTTCATCGCCTGGATCGAAACCTGCGGTATCACCTCCGGCAAGGACCGCATCGCCTGGCTCCGCGCCTGGGGGCGCACCCAGGAAGCCCGACTCCGCAAGGCTGCGGCCGCACGCACGCCTCCTATGTGGAACGCCGTGACCTTCACCACCGGCCGGGAAGCACCCGACGGCAAGGAGGTCGAGCAGGACGCCGCGTAGCCGGTCCACGCACCCCTGGCCCCAGACCAGCCGGTTCTGGGGCCACCGCTCTGTTCGGCCCTTGCGCGTGTCTGAACGCCACAGCCAGGTCGGCGTTGTCCGCTCGGACGCACGGCCAGACCGGCGTTGGTTGCACCCGTCGTCGACGGGGACTGTTTGCGCGGGTTGATTGGGCGGCGCTGGGGACCGACGACGAGGTGGACTTTCGCTACGTCCCGGGCCGTCGCTCGCGCGGAAGCTTCTCGCCGCTGTGAAGGAGCAAGGGCCTCGGGGAGAGCATCTGGAGGCGTTCTTCGGGTGCCTGTACTACGCGGCGATGCGGCCCGCCGAGATCGCCGCGCTCAAGGAGAGCGATTGTCTCCTGCCGCCGGATGGCGAGGAGACTGCGGGCGAGTGGGGGGAGTTGCTGTTGGGGGAGAGCCGACCGGAGGTCGGGGCTGGGTGGACGGACCGATAGTGGCGAGTCGTATGAGAAGCGCGGGCTGAAGCGGCGGGCGCGCCGGGCGACGCGGTCGGTGCCGGTTCCGCCCGTGCTGGTGGGGATGCTGCGGGAGCACATGCGCAGGTACGGGACGGCGGAGGATGGGCGGTTGTTCCGGGCGGCTCGGGGTGGGCGGGTGCGGTCCACCGAGTACTGCGAGGTGTGGAGTGCGGCCCGGGGGAAGGTGCTGACGCCCGAGGAGGCCGCCACGCCGCTGGCTGAGGTGCCGTACTCGCTGCGGCATGCCGGGGTGTCGTTGTGGATCAAGGCGGGCGTCGATCCGGCGGAGGTCGCGCAACGGGCCGGGCACAGCATCGCCGTGCTGGGCCGCTTCTACGCGAGGATCCTGCACGGGAATCGAGCACGGTCGAACCAGCTGATTGCGAAGGAATTGGCTGGTGAGACGGTGTGAGACGGGCCCGGATTTGGCCCGTGTATGGCCCGTGAGAACTGATCTGGGCCGGGATAGCGGTGACTCAGAGTGAGACGGACAGCGGAAGCGGGTGCCGCCCGGGAGGCGGCACCCGCTGTGAGCTGCGGCTTTGCCGCAGAGGCGGAGGCGGTGGGATTTGAACCCACGGTGACGGGTTACGCCACGACGGTTTTCAAGAACGTTGGAGAATTCCGACAGCAGAACCCTGACCTGCGACGATACACTGCTTCGGGCGCCAGCACCGCAAATCTGGCCGCAGGTTGGCCACGGAATCGGAGACCGCGATCCAGCGACCACAGAGGGGCCAGACGGGCGGGTCCCCGGCACGCGCCCCTGCACATGGATGATCGTGCGAGAAAGCCGCTGAGCTGCAAAGACACCTTGATCGTAGCCTGGACGATCCGCCTAGCGCCGGTAGGGGGTGGAGAGCCCGTTGGGGGCACGCGGCGGAGGGGGTGTGCCCTCTCGCGCGCCAGTGCGGCCCTGGGGCCGGGTTTTCCGGTACGGGCGCGGCGCCAGGGATCCGGGGGATGACTTCCGGTTGAGATGAGGAGTGGGTTTGGCGCGCAACGACGAGACCCAGGCGTTGAGCATGTTGCACGGCACGCTGCTCGATACCCGTAAGGAGTTGCAAGCCGCGCTCAAGACGGGCTTCGAGCAGGTGCAGACGTCCAGCTCCGAGGGGATGACGTCTATTCAGGAGAACGTGACGGCCGAGCTGAGCCGGATGCGGGAGAACTTGCGGGACACGAGGAACCGCCTGACGCAGACCGGTGGCGAACTCAGCTTCGAGGTCAGAGGCATGCTGACTCGCGTCACGGAAGAGCTGGGACTGCTTCGTGCCGAGTTGCGGGGTCACCCGGACGCGCCATCCGCGGCAGCGCCGGGGGAGCCTTCCGAGCACGAGGGCCACGAGCGCAACGCCGAAGAGGGCGTGTCCGCAGACGTTCCCGGCGAGGACCCGGACGGGTGGGTGCGGGGCGCCGTGGCGACAGGACCCGTGGAGGCCGCCCTGCCGGCGGCGCACGCCGCCGCCCCGACGTCGCTGCCTTCACAGGCCGTGGCGGAGGAGAGTGTGTTCGCGACGCGCGTGGCCGACGCCGTCCTCACGGCGCTGACGTCGAAGCTGGACCCGCTCGCGGCTGGGGTGGAGGGCGTACGGGAAGACATCGGGCGCCTGAACGGCTCCGTCACCGCCCCCGCTGGCTCCGAGCTTGAGCCGGCCGGTCGCCCGGCCACCGATACGGCCGGGCTCGCCGAGCAGCTCGGCGACCTGCGCGAGGAGATCGCCGCGCTCGCCGATGTCCTGACCACCCCGGCTCAGCCGCAGTCCCAGCAGCCCGACGATGCGCTCGCCGAGCAGATCGCGGCCGCACGCGAGGAGATCGCGGCGTTGTCCCAGCGCCTGGAGACCACCACCCGGCCGGCGGAGGGTGAGGCACAGCTGGCGGTGGTGCGGGCTGACTTCGCCGAGCTCACCGAACGGCTGGACACCGCCACGGCGGAGTCCTCTCCCGACCCGGAACAGGAGAAGGTTCCGGTGACGGAGCAGCACCGTCAGCTACTGACACGAGCTGCGCGGATCGCCTCCGCTCGGCTGGTGTGTCACCAGGACACCCTCGACTGGCTCGCCAGCCAGGCCGGCGCTCATCCACACTTCCGGCTCCCCGCGCAGATCACCGACCAGGACGAAGGACGGATCGCCGCCAACGTCTCCGGCCGGTCCCTGATCGCCGTCCTCATCACCCTGCACACCACCCGCCATACCGCCGCAGACGGCGACGGCGACTGGGCCCTGGCGACCACCTGCTACGACCGCGTCGCCGACAGCCTTGCCTCCCTGACCGAGACCGGCGGGCACCGGCCCACGATCGTCCTCGACGACGGCACCGCTGCCCTCACCGAACCGGACCGCGCCCGGACCGACAGCCCGGACGTCGTCGCCACGGAGGTCGGTGACAGCGCAGAAGTCTGCGGCGGGCAGCACGAGGTCGATGCCGCCGAAGAGACCGAGGACAAGGACACCGGCGAGCAGCCCAACCAGGAATGACCCGCGCTCGACCGATGAGACGGCACGTCCCCGAGGAGAGACGGCCGCGAGGTTCCGGCCGCCGCGCGACCAGCACTCAACCGGGGGCGTGGTCCCTCCCCTACTTCGTACGCATCACTCACGCCCACCAGCAGAGCGTGCCCGGACGCCCGGTACGTGGGGACGGCGTGAATCAGATGTGCCAGGAGCGGATACGGTCGGCGGTGTCGTACGCGTCGGCCCGGCCGGTGTCGATGTCGCCGACGAGGTAGCAGGCTCGTTACGGGGCAGCCCTGGGGTCCGGAGTCGGCCAGCCTGCCAGCCACGGGATCGACGGGATAGCAGCGGGGCCGCTAGTGGCCAGGGGACGACGCCGGGCCACGCACGCCGACTTCCCCGCATCGCCTCACCACGCCCCCTGCCGAATCCCCGGGGCTCCACCCAGTCCGGGCTTGCGGGCCGGCGATGTCGACCATGCCTGGGTCACAGACATGATCAGGCAGCCGCCCCAGCCCAACCCGCGCACGCCCCACAACGGTCACCAAGCGGCGACGACCGCGCTCGCGGCGGGCCACATGCGGCTCGACGGTCAAGCGCGTCCAGGCGCGCCGGTGGGCGCGTCCGGACCGCAACTGTCACGATACGGAGATCAGAGATCCCCCACGGTTGAGGTCGGTCACCATGGGTCTTCAATCCGGACGCCAGGTATGGAAGCACCTGTCACTTCTGGAGAAGGTGAAGTTCAGCTCGGAGGTGATTATCGCTCTGGGTGCGGTTCTGGCTCTGGTCATCTCCAGTATCAGCCTCTCCCTGTCGGTGGACGCGTCGGACAAGGCATATTCGAACCAGCGGCTGGCGAACCGCCTCGCAACCGCCTACCGCGTCGCGTGGCATGTCGACGAGGAAGGCGACGGTCCTCGGCAGCTTCTCATCGAAAACCGCAGTCTGATTCCGGCCTACCACGTCCTGCTGCTCGATGAAACGAGCAGGATATTTTACAGAATCGCAACTCTCCCTCCTTGCATCCAGTACTCAGTCGACTCCCCCGACGGCGCCGAGTTCGACCATTTCACCATGTACTTCCAGACCGCGGGTCAGTGGTACCAGACGGATACCGCCATGAGAACCCAGCCCTACGGTGACAGTCGAAGAGCAGAGGCCAAATTCGCCGCCTACAGGGACAAGAGCGACAGCGCTCGAACGAGCGGCCGGAAGCCGAGGTTCGAAGAACTCCAAGGGTGCGGATAATCGTGGCCGACATCGAAAAGAGGACCAGGCTCTGCCCCACCCTCAGCGGGTCACCTGGCCGGTCGTCCGGTCGTCGGTGTGTGCGACATCCCGTGAGTTCTCCTGAGGCCCGCTGAGTTTCTGCTGCTGTGGCCAGGGGTTCTTCCTCTTCCGGGTGCCATGTCACCGGGTGACGCAACTTCGGGATTCCTGAAGCGTTCTCATGCTGTCCGACCGGTCTGCGGTCGGGCTGAAGGTGGGGAGGCTTGGGTTGGCGCTGGCTGCCGTACGCGATCTGCGCGAGTTCCGCAGTCCGGTTTCCTCGGAGGAACTGGAGCGGTTCGAGACCGACGTGCTGGCCGGGTTCGTGCTCGCGCGGGCCTCGGCAGGTCTGGCGGACGGGACTATCCGCGGGGACGTCGGACACCTGGACCAGATGCGGGCCTGGTTCGGCCGGCCGCTATGGGAGATGGAGCCGGCCGACGCCGACGTGTACTTCGGAAAGGTGCTGCTGGGCTCGCCGAGCGGCACCCGGCTGGCACGCGCACAGGCGCTGACCACGTACTTCCTATTCCTGGAGCTGCGGCACAAGGTCGAGATCCACCGGATGACCGGGCGCGTGGTCGAGTGCCCGATCGACGAGATGAACCGGCCGCGCGGATCCAAGGAAGCGGCCTTGCGGATCCCGCCGACCGAGCCGGAAATCAAGACGCTGTTCACCGGCTGGGGCGGTGAGCTGGCCACCTGCCGCAAGTTCGCCCCAACTGCGCGGAACCACACCGCAGCGAAACTGATGTCCCAGGTCGGCCTGCGGGTGAGCGAGGCGTGCAAGCTCGACCTGGCCGACATCAAGTGGGAACTGGGCCGCTTCGGCAAGCTCCACGTGCGTCACGGCAAGGGCGCCCGCGGATCGGGCCCACGCGAGCGGATGGTGCCGCTGATCAACGGCGCCGACCGCACGCTGCGGTGGTTCATCGAGGACGTCTGGGGCCAGTTCGACGACGACCACACCCGTCCCGGTGCCCCGCTGTTCCCGTCCGAGCGCAAGAACACCGACGGCTCCTCGCGCCGGGTCGGCGACGACGCGCTACGCAACGGTCTGACGGCCGCGGCGAAGGCCCATCTGCCCGCCTGGGCCGACACGCTCACGCCACACGTCCTGCGGCACTTCTGCGCGTCCGAGCTCTACCTCGGGGGTCTTGATCTGCTCGGGATCCAAGAGGTCCTCGGGCACTCCTGGATCGCCACCACGATGCGGTACATCCACGTCCAGCAGACCCGGGTCGAGGACGCCTGGGTGTCCGGGCAGCAGCGGGCCGCGAAGCGGCTGTGAGGACTGATGGGATGAAGTGGAACCTGCGGCTGACCGCCGCGAACAAAGGCATCTGGAAGGCGTCCGAACTCCAGCGGAGCCTGGCCGAACACGGCTTGGTGATCTCGGCCGGGAAGATGTCCGGCCTGTGGTCCGGCCAGCCGGTGTCCCTCAAGTTGGAGGATCTGGACGTGATCTGCGTCGTGCTCGGCTGCGAGATCGGCGACCTGCTGATCCCCGAGCCTGAGAACGTCAGGCGCCCAGGCCAGCAGGCTGACGTCCAGGAAGCGACAACCGGCTCACTGGTGGCCCCGGTCGTGCCCAAGCGTCGCGACGGCCGTTCGCTGCCGCCGATGTGATCCGGCAGCACTGCGATGGGAAAGATCAGCGACAACAAGCCGGCGGCCTCCTGCACAGGCTGCTTCACCTGGGGGCAGTTGCCCGGCCGCTTCTGCCGCGGCTGCTACACCTACGGCCAGCAACACGCCGTCGGCGAATGCGTCGGCTGCCGACGGCAGGTCCCGGTCGATGACAAACACGGCTACTGCCGTCTCTGCCGAGCTCAGGCAACCTGGGCGATCAAGGCCAGCGGCAAGGCATCGGTTATCGAGCCGTACTTACGGCAGGTGACCTGCCAGCAGCTGTTCTTCGCGAACCTGCAGCGGCCCAAGAATGGCGGGCCGCTGGTCGGCAAAGCCGGGCGACGGGTCGTGAAGCAGCCGCCGCCTCACGACCCGTCTCACGTGATCACGGAATGGCTGCAACTGACGCTGTTCACCGCCACGCGGGACTTCCGCCGGTTCGATCGGGAGCGGCATGCTGACCTGGCCAATCCCTGGCTGGTGCGGGCCCGGAGGACCGCTCGGGCACTGGGAGAGGTCCGCGGCTGGAGCCGCTGGATCGCCAGCGACGTGAACCGAGCCCTGGTGATCGTGCTGTCCGGCTACCGCGAAGGTGAGTCGATCCGGTACTCCGAGCTCTTCCCGGCCCTGCGCGCCCGAGGGCTACCGGTCGTGCGAACCGCCGAAGCCCTCGACCGCCTCGGCCTGTTCACCGACGACCGCGCCCCCGCCGTCGACCGGTGGCTGGAACGGAAACTCGCCGGGATGGCCCCGGGCATCCGCCGCGCCGTCGAAGCCTGGGCTCGTACGCTCCTCGACGGTGGCCCGCGGTCCGAGCCTCGCTCCCGGCACACGGCATGGGCCTACCTGGGTGAGATCCACCCGGTGCTGCTGGAGTGGTCCACCCGATACGAGCACCTGCGAGAGGTCACCCGGGAGGACATCATCGCGGCCCGGGACGCTGTCACCGGCAAACAGCGCGAGAGCCGGATCGTCGCCCTGCGGTCGCTGTTCCGGCACGCGAAGAAGAACGGCCAGATCTTCCGCAACCCCACGATCCGGATCCGTGTCCCCCGACAGACCGGCGGCGTCCTCCAAGCCCTCGCCCAGGCGGACATCGACGAGGCCATCGCTACCGCAACCACCCCAGACATCCGGCTCATCATCGCCCTGGCCGCCGTCCACGCGGCACGGCCGAAGATGATCCGCACGATGCAGCTTGACGACGTCGACCTGGGCAACCGGCGCATCACCGTCGGCGGCCACGTCCGCCCGCTCGACGACCTCACCCGCCGAACTGTCCTGGACTGGCTCGACCACCGCTGCAGCCGCTGGCCGAACACGGCCAACCCGCACCTGCTGATCACTCAGAAGACCGCCGTCGAGCTCGGCCCGGCCGGCAAGCTCTGGACCACCCGGGCAACCCGCAACCTCACCGCCACCCTGGAACGGCTCCGCGCCGACCGGCAGTTGGAGGAGGCGCTCACCCACGGCGCCGACCCGCTCCACCTCGCGCTCGTCTTCGGCATCAATGAGAAGACCGCTATCCGCTACGCCGACTCCGCCCGCAAGCTCCTCAGCCCTGAGCCCGAAATGGGCCCGGGGCGTTCTCCATGAACCCACATATCCCGGAATCAGCTGATTAGCCGATCAGAGCCTCGGTGATCTGGCGGGTGGTCTGCGCGGCGACCCGGGGATTGACGGCGGCGTAGGAGGTGTAGGCGTTCAGGCCGGTGGCCAGGGCCCAGCCGCGGCCCCGGGTCCAGGTGGCATCGTCGACGCCGAGCGTGGCGCGGAAGGCAGCCCGGCTCCCGGCAGACATGAGGGTGAAGGCGATGGTCAGGTCACAGGCCGGGTCGCCGATGCCGAGCCCGCCGAAGTCTATGACCGCGCTGAGGCGGCCGTCGACGGTCAGCAGGTTGCCGGTGTGGAAGTCGCCGTGGAACCAGACCGGAGGGCGATCCCATTCGGGGGCGCGCAGTGCCGCGTCCCACAGCTCGGTCATGGCCGCAGCGTCGAACGCACCATCAACCTCCGCGATAGCGGCCCGCGTCGCGCGGTCCCGGTCGGCCAGCGGCCGACCGGTGAGGTCCCCGCGAACGTCCTCGACCGGAAAGTTCTCGGGCACGTATGCCTGAAGGGCGGTGAGGAACTCCGCCAGTTGGACGGCAGCCCGGGACGAGTCGGCCAGGGCCGCGGCAGTCGCCACCTCGCCGTCCAGCCAGCGGGACACCGCCCACGGCCACGGATAGTCGAAGTCGGGCTCACCCACCCCCACCGGTACTGGGATGGCCAATGGCAGATGCGGGGCGAGCCTGGGAAGCCACTCTGACTCCTTCATGGCCTGCCTGATGGCCCCCGCATGGCGGGGCAGCCGGATGGACAGGTCCTCGCCCAGCCGGTAGATCACATGGTCCGAACCGGCCGGGTCGAGCAGTTTGAGAGGCAGCTCGGCCCACTGCGGGAACTGCGTATCGACCAGGCGCCTGGCCAGCGCGGCATCGATCACGGGGCGAGGGTCCGCGGTTCTCCCGGTTGCCAAGAACAACTCCTGCGGTGGGCCCGCTCCATGCGGCGGGCAGTCGGAGCCATCACAGTGCATCGTGGACTCGTCTGTCGATCGGTTTTCTCGACTGGCCGTCCTCCGCTACGTGGACTCCACGCGCCCGCCTGTCGAAGTCGATCCAGCGTGTTCACCATGAACTCAGGGGTCCGTCGATGAAAATGGCGGCACCGGACCCTCAGGTTCCCGATGATCTCCCTTCAGTTTTCGCGAACTCACGGGGATCGCGGCCCTGTACTCCCGAAGCTGTCGCGAAGCGACAAGTAGCTGAGAGCGATCAGGGTTACGTCTCGGGAGCGTCCTCGGTCTCGGCGAGGACGCGGTAGACGGAGGCGATGGAGAGGTGTTCGCCCTTGTTCTTGCCGGTGGGGATGACGAGTTTGTTGGTGAGCGCGGGCGTAGGCGGCCATGTCATCGTCGAAGACCCTGAGGCGTCCACCGTGGCGGCCGCGGTCGCAGCCGGATGCCTGGCCTTCGAGGGATTTCTCCCGGATGTACTCGGGTTCGGACTCGGCGACGCCGACGAAGACCGCGAAGAGGGCGGCGCTGCGTCCGGAGGGGTTGTAGACCCTTGCAGCGGTCCGGTGAGGAGTTCACGTTCGATGTCGGCGGTGCGCAGGTCCTCGGCGATAGTCAGGAGCTCGACGGCGCCGCGTCCGACTCGTTTCATCTCGTGCACGGTGACGAGCACTCGCTGGTGCGGGACGGCCTTCTTGATGGTCCGGGCGAAGTCCATGGCCTTGGCGGACTCCCGGACCTTGATCCGGGTGCTGATCTTCTCGGAGAACGCCGGGTCGCAGCCCGCCTCGGCCAGGGCGTCGAGCTGGCTCTGCCGTTCTTGGGCTGCGGTACTGAAGCGGGGCGTATCCCACTCTCGTGGGTGCAGTCGCCTGCGCCGGGATCGCCGCTTGGATGGCCGGGCCCTGCTCCCAGGCGCGGCCGGGGCCGTGGTCGGCGGGGACCACCACCCGGGTCGTCGGCGCCCCGACGGCACGGCCGTGGCAACGCGATCGTCAGGTGGTGGCGAGACCGTGGCAGATCCGCCACTGACCAACAACCGTCCTCGGTTGGTCCGGCCCGGGGGAGATATCGCCCACCAACGACCAACGAGACCCAGCGGCCTGCCTGAAGGTCGCACCGTTCCGCCTGGGAGTCTCAAGGTCAAAGAGGAGTCGCTCATTGGTCGCGGTACGCGCTGCCGGTGAGCTTGAGAAAGACGTCCTCAAGGCTTGTCTGTCGGGTGGCCACATCCTGGACCGTGAGTCCGCTCATCGCCCCTGCCTCGACCAGTGCGGCGACGAGGCCCCCGGGGCCCGCGGCACGCACCCGGACCCGTCGGGCGTCCACGGTGACGAGGCGGACGCCTGGTCGTGCGGCGATGAACGGCGCGACGGGTGCGGCTTCGCCGTCGTAGGTACAGGTCACTTCGGTGTCCATGCTGACCTGCTTGCCGAGTTCCTCGACCGTCCCGTTGGCGAGTACGGCTCCAGCGTCGACGATGGCGATCTCCTCGCAGAGTGTCTCGGCCTCCTCCATGTGATGGGTGGTGAGGAGGATGGTCTGGCCGTTCCCATGGAGGTTCCGTAGCACCTCCCAGACCTTCAGTCGGCTCTGCGGGTCGACGCCCGTCGTCGGTTCATCCAGGAAGAGGACGTCCGGCCGGTGCATGAGGGCTCTGGCGATCATTACACGCTGCGCTTGGCCCCCGGACAGCTCCGAGGGGCGCGCCGTAGCTCGGTGGCCCACCTCGAAGGTGTCGAGCAATTCGGTGGCGCGGGCGCGGGCGGTGGCGGCGCGCAGGCCGAAGTAGCGTCCGCGGAACTCCAGGTTCTCGTAGATGGACAGTGCGCGGTCGAGGGTGTTCGCCTGGGACACCACCCCAATACTCTTACGGAGGCCCGTCGCGCGTATGGCGAGCAGTGGGAGAGTGGCGGACTGTGTCGTCTCCGGCCTCGCTGAGGCCGCCGTTGTGGTTTCGGGGGCCGGCGTCACAGCACTGCCCGGCGGCGGAAGCAGATCAGTCCGGACAGGCCTACCAGGGCCGTGCTCGCCAGTAGGACCAGCAGGCTGACACCCAATGGCAGATGGGGTTCCTGTGGGGTGAGCACGGCGCGCATCCCCTCGCTCATGTACGTCACCGGGTCGATCAGCGCCACCACCTGTAGCCACGGCGTCGCGTCCAGCGCCTCCCAGCTGAAGTAGGCGCAGCCGAGCATGGCCAGCGGTACCCGCACAGTGGCGAACAGCAGATTGGCCTGCTGAACCTCGATGAGAGTGCCGAGAAGCAGACCCAGCGAGGAGCCGAGCAGGCCGGATCCGGTGAGGACGACCAGGAAGAGCGGCCAGTGCGCGACTGTCACCTCAGGTGCACGACCGGGCGCGTGCACCAGCAGCACCAGGGGGAGGACGAGCAGCCCGGCGAGCATCGACTGGATCGTCGCCGAAACGATCTTCTGGAGGCCGAGCGTGGTCGTCCGCAACGGGGCGAGCACACGATCCTCGATCTCTCGGCCGGCCCCGAACTCGGCGATGAGCGGGGTGATCGCCGCAGTCACCGCCTGGATCGCCACGCAGACCGCCATCAGTCCTGGCACGAGCGTCGTTGCGTAGTTCCCTTGGGCCGCCGTACCGGAGGAGCCGGACGCCGTGGGGATCACGTAGGCGAAGATGAACACGAACGAGAGGGGCTGCATGGCCGCTTGGATGACGAACATCCCCGGGTTACGGCGGATGATGCGCAGATCGCGCGCGAGCAGCGCGGCGAAGGCGCGGCAGGCCGGGCCGTAGCGCCTGAGGTCGGCGCGGATCAGGGCCATCCGCTCAGCTGCCCATCAGAAGACGCCGGAGGGCGCGCCGGTCGTCCTCGGCGCCTGTGTCCCTCCCAGTCTCCACTGCGGCCGGCGGGAGCTCGGGCACCTCGTAGCCGAGTTCCCGCATGGTGTCGCCGGTGATGGCAACCAGCCTGTCGATGGTGGTGGGCTGGAGTGTGTGCCAGCGGCCGACGGCGGCCGTGTCGACGGAATCCTTTGACCAGGTCTTCCAATCGCCCTTGCCGTAGTTCTTGCGATCGGCGAGTGCGGAGGCGGTGATGCCTGGCGCCTCGGGGACGTCGAGGAACCGGCTCACCCGGGCCAGCTCGGAATCAGGGGCAGCGATGAGGTCTTCATAGGTCATCCGCAGGACGCGGTCGTGGGCCCTGGCGGCCAGTTCCGCCATGGCCCGATTGATGTCGACCCACGCCTGCGCGCATGCCTCGACTATGACGGGGTGCCGGGTCACGTAGCCGTGGAACTCGCGCGGGAAGGCACCCTGACGGGCAAACAGCTCCGCCATCGAGACAGCCACGTCGAGGGGGTGACGGACCAGCCACACGTAGCGCGCCGTGCCGTCGAACAGCCGCTCCAACTCCCCGACGAAGAAGCCGCTGAACACATCCTTGTCGACCCAGAGGCTCTTGCCGGCGGACTGGGCGAGTTCCGAGTAGACGTCCACGACCAGGCCACGCATGCGGTCCAGCAACAGCTGCTCCGGGTATCCGGCACATCGGAACCCACTCAGCAGACCGACCGGCAGCCCATGGGCGAGGTGCTGGTCCCTCAGCATCCGGGCCATGGATGAGACCAGGTTGAGCTCGGGCGGGCAGAAGACCTGCGGGTGGGCGTCGATCAGCCGCCTCAGCAGCGTGGTACCCGAGCGCGGGCAGCCGATGAGCAGCGCGCCGCCGACAGGCTCGGGCGGGGCATGCCGAGCAGCGGTGTGGGCATTCGTACGGGGACCGGTCGCTGCGGCCGGGGGCAAGGTGGTCATGGGAGGCTCCCTCGGGAAACGCGCGGGCACGCGAACGCGTGCCCGGGGCGATCCGGACCGGGTCGATCGGGTCCCGGCCGCGTGCCCGCGCGGGCGGCGCGTAGGGGGGACACGGGCGGTCAGGCGACCGGAACGACTACCTGACCTCGGTAGAGGACCCTCGTGCGAGCATCCGCGAGTGAGGTGCGGCCGTGGAGGGTCCGCTGGTTGTCGATGACAAGCAGGTCTCCGGTTCGCCACGTGTGCGTGTAGCAGTACTCCGGAGTGTGCAGCCACGCTCCAAGCTCCGCGAAGAACGACTGAGTGGCGGACTCGTCAAGACCTTTGACCCGCACCTCCCAGCCGGCATCGGCCTCTGCCGGGAACGGAAGGCTGATATTGAGCGAGCGCACCCGGCCGAAGTCGCGGTGGACCGGGACGGAGACCCACGCGTTCTGGACTCCGTCGGGAAAGTGGGAGGAGTCCCGACCCCGGTACTGGAACTCTCTGGTCTCCAGGATCTCCCGCAGATGCTCGGGCAGGTCGCGCCACGCCGCCAGCTGATCGCACACCAGAGTCCCACCCGTTCCGTCCGGGCCTTGGACATCCGCGGCGTAGAGGATGATCAGGTCCACCTGCTGCCTGAGCAGCAGGCCATCGGTGTGCAGCGGAAGCGTGCCGCGGCCGTTGATCACGGCGCCCGGATCGTTCCGGCCTTCGAGGCGGAACAGGTCGGACCTTCCGGTGCGGTAGTGGTTGTCCACGGTGGGGCCGAGCCCGTGGACGAGTTTCTGGAACTCCCGCTCGGTCAGCCTGAGGTCGCGGACCAGAGCGAGCCCTGTCTCCAGGGCCGCGCCGCGGACGGCCGCCGCGGTCGCCGCGGTGTCCGGGAAGGTGATGGCCTCCAGCCTACGGCCGAGACCGGAGGCAGTCAGCGGGCTGTCGGTCGGCTCGGCAGTGGTAGGTACTGGCACGGTGGGCCTCCTGGGTTCGTCGCGGGCGGTGCAGGCGCCCGGCAGCGTGCCGAGATCCGCGCGGGTTCCCAGGTGGTGCGGGCTGGAGGTATCGGGCAACGCTGAGGCGTGGGCCGGGTATGTCAGGGCGATGCCGCGGCGACGAGCTTCAGCGCCTCGTCGTAGATCCGGGCCGGTTCAAGCGGGTCCAGTAGCCCGCGACCCGCGTCGGCCATGAGAGCACGGAAGCACGCGTAGTAGAGGGCCTCCCGTGGTTGCTCGCCGACATCCCGGGCGAGACGGCGGCCAAGCCCTGCCTGTAGGCCGCCACCGTGATGCACAGCGATCTTGCGCCGCCAGGCCACCTCGTGGGGCACGTACTCCTGCATCGCGGTCCGGAGGTGGTACTTCTCGCGTCCTTCGCGGACCTTGCAGGACGCTGCCGTCTCCAGCGCCACCTTCATCACCGGCCATTGCCAGAACGGGTGGTGGATCTGCCGGCCGTACGCCAGCTCCGCCCGCCCATTGAGCTCGTTGGAAAAGCGGGTCTCGTGAACGCTCCGCAGCACGCCCTCGGTGACCTGTGCGTGAGTGGCGTCGACGCCATGGACTCCGGCGTTCACGAGGTCGCTGCCGTAGCCGGTGAGCAAGGGCAGATTCTCGGGTATCGCTCGGAGCCGCTGCACCGTGGCCATGGTCAGCGCCACCTCAACGGTCTCCGCGCCGACAACACCCAGCCATCGCACGGTGTCCGGCAGGCTCAGAACGAAGTCGTCAGCGTCGAACCGCAGCGGACGGAGTTCAACGCCGAGGTGCCGGCACAACTGGGCCGCCTCCGCGAACTCGTCGCCCCAGGGGGTCCCGACGCTGTAGGCCGTCACAGTCCGGCCCTGCCTGGCGGTCAGCGTGGTGACCGTCCCGGAGTCGATACCGCCCGACAGCAGCGTCGCGCAGTTCGCAGACTCTCCCAATGAGCTACCGATGACCGCACCCAGCGCTTCCAGCTGGCGCCGCCCGGCCTTCAAGGGGTGGTGTCGGCTCGGCTGTCGGTAGCCTCCGAGCAGATCGGCGGACCTGACCTCCTTCGTGATCCATCCGCGCCGGGTACGGCGCGATTCGTGGACCAGCCCGTGGCCCAACCGTTCCACCCAGGGCACCAAGGTCTCGTTCCCGGCCGTACTGCGGGGCGTGTCGCCCAGTTCGACAGCCAGCCCGAGGGCCGGGAGCACCAAGGCCGACAGGAAGAGGTCGGTGAAGTAGGCGAACCGGCTGCTGACGCGCTCGGCAGCGAAGTAGACCTGGTCCTCGTTCAGCATTGAGGTGACCACGGTTGCCGCGTCCTCTTCGACCCTGATGAAAGCCGGGCGGGTCGATGGCGCGGAGTACAGGAGGTCGACGGCAGGGACAGCACGCAGGGTGCGGACATCGAGATCGAGTCCGGCCGTGCGGCCGTCGAGTCCGGTGGCGTTCCGACGGTAGAGATAGAGCTCGCCCAAGCGGGTCAGAACGGCGAGGCCATCTAAGGAAGCGATCGGCGTGTTGGAGACCACCACCCAAGCGCCGGACGGTATCGGGCTTCGGCCCGATACCGGGGCAGAAGCGCGGTCCGAGGTGCGGTCTCGGACCGCGTCGGCTCCGGGATCCGCGGCGGGCTCGTCGGTTTCGCGTGCTTCAGCCACGGCCGATCACCGTTGCCATGATCTCCTGCGGGCGGCCCGAGGCGAACCCGGCCCGGTGGGAGGCCTTGGCCTCCTCCTTGAGCCGCCTGATGCCCGCGATGTAGTCACGGTTGAGGAACACCTTGGTGCTGCGGAACGCGGCGGGGTTGTAGCGGGCGAACTGCGCCGTGTACGCGACGGCGTCGGACTCCAACTCGGACCTGGGCACGACCCGGTGAAGCAGGCCATCACGCTCAGCGGTCGCCGTGTCCCAGAACTCGCAGGTCATCAGCATCCGCTGCATGACCGACCGCCCGACGACCCGCTCCAACATGTAGCCACCGAAGTTGCAGGCGGTACCAAGCGCGAACTCCGGCATACGGAGCTTCGCGGTTTCCGAGGCGATACGGAAGTCCGCAGTCAGCGCGATCTCCAGCCCTAACCCGATCGCATATCCGTCGATTGCGGCGACCAACGGCTTTTCCACACTGAGGCAGGCCACGAAGAGGTCTGCGATGTCGTCGATCCAGTCGTCGACCTCCGAACCGCCAGTAAACTCGATGACCTCGTTGAAGTCTCCGCCGGAGGCGAAGGAACGGCCGGTTCCGCCGTAGAGGAGGACGGCGTTCACCGTATCGTCCGTATTGAGCTCCAGGAGCGTTCGCTACAGCTCGCGCATTCGCGGACGGCTCATTGAGTTGGTGCTCTTCCCTCCGATGAAGGTCACCTGCGCGATATCACCAGAACGAGAAACTGAGAACGTCGAGCAATCCAGATCATCGGTATCCGTCATAGTGGCCTCGCTTACCATCAGTAGTCGAAGCGAAACTTTCCGAACCTGCGAGAGTCGACCGTGGGGGAAAATTCGTGGGACGCGCCGAGCACGGAGTGAACCAGCCGTTTCGGCGTGCGGACAACAAGGCTGGAGAAGGCTCGTGGGTCGAGATGGCTGAGCGGGAAGCACTTCTCTTCGGAGCTCTTGAACCTGTCCACAAGGACGTTGTCGCTGCGCCATCGAACCGACCCGATAACCATGCCAGAGCATCCGGGACAGAGCAAGAAGGCCTTTGAAGTGCAACGTACCGCCGGCACTACCGAGTTGCTACCATGCCGCCTATCACCAGCATTGTCGGATGGATGGATCGAACCGGAGATTTCACGTGCCAGAGTCAAATCCACTCGGATTTCTCACCTATGTCGCAAACCTGGGTATAAAGGATGCCTCTAGGGACTTCGCTGTGGTGGCCTCCGAGCACCCCTGCACCGCCGCGGCGGTGTTCACGCAGTCCCGTTTCGCTGGCCCGAGCGTTCACCTCAGTCGCAAGCACGTCGCCAACGGCGCGGCGCGCGCGGTCGTGACGGTCTCGAAGAACGCGAATGTGGCCAATGGCGAGCGCGGACGGCGCGACACCGAGGAACTGACGTGGATGACCGCTGAGTTGGTGGGCTGTGCGGCCGAGGACGTGCTGATCGGCTCAACCGGTGTCATCGGTCGGCCCTACCCGATCGATCTGATTCGCAGCCAGGTACCTGATGTGAAGGAGACCGCGACGCCCGACTTCGATGCGGTCGCCCAAGCGATCATGACCACGGACACGCATCCGAAGGTGGCCCGCACCCGCGTCGGCTCCGCAGTGCTCGTCGGAGTCGCCAAGGGCGTTGGGATGATGGAGCCCGACATGGCCACCCTGCTCACCTACTACTTCACCGACGCACGCATCCCCGCGCCCGAGCTCGACACCGTCTTCCGCCGCGTAATGGACCGGACGTTCAACTGCGTGAGCGTGGACACCGACACGTCCACCAGCGATACCGCGGTGATTCTCGCCAACGGCCGGGCCGGCGAGGTCGACCACATCGCCTTTGAGGAAGCCCTTCATTCCGTCGCGGAGGATCTGACCAAACAGGTCGCCCGGGACGGCGAGGGCGCCACCAAACTCATCGAGGTGGTGGTCGACCAGGCGAGGGACGAGCCTCAGGCGCGCCGGGTCGCCAAGGCCATCGTCAACTCCCCGCTCGTGAAGACCGCGGTGCATGGATCCGACCCAAACTGGGGGCGGATCGCGATGGCCGTCGGCAAGTGCAAGGACGACACCGACATCGACCCCGACCGCGTCGTCATCCGGTTCGGAGATCTCGCCGTGTACCCCGACACTGAGCCCGACCTGCATCGGCTGCGCCGGATCATGGCTGGCGACGAGGTACTCATCCACGTTTCCCTGAACACCGGCACCGTCCAAGCGCGCGTATGGGGTTGCGATCTGACCGACGGCTACGTCCGGATCAACGCGGACTACACCACTTAGACGCCGTTTCTTTTGGCACTGTGAGTCGTTGAACCGTGCATGGCGGACTTGGTGGAGCGGCTGGTGCCGGACGAGTTGTGGGTGCTCTTTCGGCGGGTAGTGCCGCCGACGGAGATCAAGCGCCCGCAGGGCGGTGGCAGGCGTCGGGCGGGTGATCGGGAGACGCTGGCCGCGATCATCTTCGTGGCTACCTCGGGCTGCACGTGGCGGCAGCTGCCGCCGGTCTTCGGCCCGTGCTGGCCCACGGTCTACCGCCGCTTCGCCCAGTGGAGCCGGGACCGGGTCTGGGCGAAGCTCCACCGCGTCATCCTCGACGAACTCGGTGTCCGCGGTGAACTGGACTGGTCGAGGTGCGCGATCGACACTGTCAGCCTGCGCGCGGCAAAAGGGGGCCACTGACCGGACCGAATCCGACCGACCGCGGCAAGATGGGATCGAAGATCCACCTGATCACGGAACGGAACGGGCTGCCCCTGTCGCTGGGCATCTCCGCCGCCAACACCCACGACAGTCTCGGCCTGCAGCCGCTGGTACGCGGTATCCCGCCCATCCGCTCCCGGCGCGGCCCGCGCCGCCGGCGCCCTGCCAAGCTGCACGCCGACAAAGGCTATGACTACAACCGTCTGCGCCGATGGCTTCGGCACCGCGGCATCCGCCACCGCATCGCCCGCAAGGGTATCGAGTCCTCCCAGCGACTGGGCCGTCACCGCTGGGTAGTGGAGAGGAGCGTCTCCTGGCTGGCCGGCTGCCGACGCCTCCACCGCCGCTACGAACGCAAGGCCGAACACTTCCTCGCCTTCGTCGGCATAGCCGCAGCCCTCATCGGCTACCGCCGGCTCACCGACTGAAAGGGCCTCTTAGCACGAAGTATGAGCCGCTCGGGTGGGGACGACGATGTCGTCCCCACCGCGGCGTTCAGGCCACCTGCTCGGTGGCGGGTCGGGCTTCCAGTGTTCGTTTGATGATCTCCATCCCCTGGCTCATAGCCGCTTCGAGGGGCACGGCGAGGTCGTCGGGCAGTACGTCGTGGATCCAGGTCAACCGGCAGTGGTCCTTCCCGTCTGCGACGACCTGCATGGAGGCGTTGTTGTGGTCGGGTCGCAGGGTGTCGCCGACCACCGTGTAGACGATCCGGCGGGCATCGTCGTCGCGGGAGACGAAGCGCTCGCGTGCCACCGTGCCGTCGGCGAAGGTGACAACTCTGGCGTCGCTGTCGACGCGTGTGCCGACCACGTGGCCGGGTGCCATGCGGGATGGGCCCGTCTCGAAGTCACCGATCACCTCCCACACGGCGTCGGCGGTGGACATGATCGTTGTTTCCTTGCTGACGGAGGCCATATGCGGGTCTTCTTCCTTGTGTTCCTGTAGGGCGGAGGGGTCCGGCGGAGGGCGGCGGCTCAGGCGTCGGCGGCCAGGCAGAACAGGTGCCCTTCGGGATCGGCGAGCACCACCCACTCCTCGCCGCCGGGCTGGAATGCGGGCTTGGTCGCGCCGATGGCGAGCAGTCTCTCCACCGTGCGCGCCACGTCGGCGACCTTGAAGTCGAGGTGGGCATGCTTGGCCGGGTCGGGCCAGCCCGGCGGCTGGTAGCCCTGGACACGCTGGAATCCGAACAGGACCGGGCCGCCGTCGCCGAGGTGGACGCAGTCCGCGTCGCTGTAGACGACATGCCAGCCGGTCACCGCCTGGTAGAACTCGGCGAGCGAGCCGGGGTCGGCACAGTCGATGACGACGGTGGCGAGCTGGGCCAATGCGGGCATCTCGATGACTCCTTCGGAAGCCGGATGTGTCACCGAGCAGCCTTCCGCGGCTTCCGCGTCCTGTCTTGAACATCCTTGCGGGCCGCTGTCAGACCCCGGGCGTAGCGTTCGGGCGTGCTTTCGTTCGTCGCCCTCGCCACTCGGCCGGAGTTCAGCGTCTCGGCCGTGACCTGCCGAAACGACCACACACGCTGGTCCGAGGCGGAGACATACGACGGCTTCCGGGTGGTGCTCGTGCGCCGCGGCAGGTTCCGCTGGAAGACGGGCGGCCTCACCGCGGACATCGATCCGACGCTCGCCTACCTCGGCGTGCCGGGGCAGGAGGAGCGATTCGCCCACCCCGCAGGAGGTGATGTGTGCACCGCGTTCAGCCTGGCGCCGTCCCTGTGGCGCGCCCTGGCCGGTGACACGCGGCGGGCCAACACCTCGACCGTGTACGTCGACGCCAGGCTTGACCTTGCCCACCGGAGGTTCCTTGCCGCCGCCCGGACCGGAGACACCGACTTCGCCGCCACGGAACGTCTGCTGGACCTGATCGGCCGTGTCGTCACACGGGCCGTCACCGGACCCACCCCCGCCGGCACGCCGGTCACGGGACGTGACCGCGCCCTCGTCGCCGAGGCCCGCCGCGTTATCGACGAGGGCCATCCCGCCGCGAGGGGCCTGCTCCCTCTCGCCGAGCTACTTGGCGTGTCGCCGTACCGGCTGAGCCGGGCATTCACCCGCGAACTCGGCGTGTCCCTGACCTGCTACCGCAACCGTGTCCGTGTGGCCACCGCATTGGACCGGCTGGAGGCCGGGGAAACGCACCTAGGCGCATTGGCCGCAGACCTGGGCTTCGCCGACCAGCCCCACCTGTGCCGCACCATACGCACCCACCTGGGCACCACACCCGCCGCCCTTCGCCGCCTGTTGACCTGATCGCGGCCAGCGTCTCCCGATCAACCGGCCCGAACGCCGACCAGCACCCCCCGGGAGGCTTCACCTCAGTCGGTGGCACCTAGCCACCGAAACACCACCACACCCCTCCTGTACCAACCGCTCAGCGACTCGCCATAACCAAAGGAAACGACGTCTTAGCTTGACTCTGTCGGTGATCTTGCAGTCGTCGAGGTCAGCGGCGAGAGCGTTGTCCGCGCTGGTGCCGACCGCGCCCATGGACTGCCGCACCCCCAACTGGGCGCAGAACTCGGCGAATCCACGGGAGCCGTACTGCGCCCCGTGGTCGCTGGTGGGAGACAGCGCCGGTCAGGCTGCCGCGGGTGGCCGCAGCGTCGGTGACCAGCGACGTGCGCATGTGGTCGGCGATCGATCAGCCCGCCAGGCGGCGGCTGAAGCAGTCGATCACGGTCGCCGGATACAGGAACTCGCCGTCGCCTACCGGGAGATAGGTGATGTCGCCGACGTACTTGGTGTTGGGGACCGTAGCGGTGAAGTCGCGCTGGAAGAGGCCGGACACCGGCGTGGCGGACGGCTCGGGCACAGTGGTGGTCACCCGACGGCGCAGCCGCAGCCCGACGATGCGATACGCGCGTATCACCCGTCCGACGCGCTTGTGGTTGACCCGCCACCCGGCCTCGCGCAGCGCCGCGGTGATGCGGGGGCGGCCCCCGGTGCCGTCCCACTCGGTGGACGGCCCTGATGGCGCTCGGCGAGAACGGCGTCGCCCCGCTGGCGCGCCGCGCGTGCCTGGCGGCCGACCCGCCACTTGTAGAAGCTGGAACGGGCCACGTCCAGCACCTCGCACAACCGCTTCACGCCCCAGGCGCGGTGGTGGTCCTCGATGAACTGGAAGCGGTTCACCAGTTCATCTCGCCCGCGAAAAACTTCGTCGCCTTCCGCAGGATGTCGCGCTCCAACGCCGTGACGGCGCCACCACCTCCGCCTCTCATTCCTCCTCGCACCTCCCTCAGCCCGCCGTGTCCCTCCCCCCACACGACGTCATCTCCCGCGCGCCGGTTGCGACCCCTCAGGGCTGGAGCCGCAACAGCCACCATGCCGTTGGCCGGGTAGCCCGGGGCATCTCAGTCCCGGGCTACCGACCAACGGAGTTCGCCTTCCCAAGACCCATAGGGATCGCCGCCAGGGCTCTGATCTCTTCGCTCCTGACCGACAACGATCGTGATCAATTTTGCTTCAGCAAATCATCTGCCGCCCCCGATTCTGGCCACAGGTTGGCCACAAACACTGGACAGTGACGGCTTTCGGTGGGACGGCCTGACACAGAGAGTGAAGAAGCGGGGAGCCCGGAAATCCGGGCTCCCCGCTGACCTGCGGGTTCTCTAGCTGCGGAGGCGGTGGGATTTGAACCCACGGTGACGGGTTACGCCACGACGGTTTTCAAGACCGTTCCCTTCGGCCGCTCGGGCACGCCTCCCGGGTGCGCCGGGGGTGGGTGGGGTGGCGGCGCACCCGGATAGCGTAGCGGGCGTGAGGGGGCGGGGGCGTTTTACTCCTCATCACCGATGCGTTCGCTGAGGGTCACCTGGGCGGTGTGTTCCTCGCCGTCGCGCTCGTAGGTCAGCTCGACCCTGTCGCCGGGCTGGTAGGTCCAGATCTCGCTGATCAGGGTGGGGCCGCTGTCGATCACGCGGTCGCCGAAGCGGGTGATGACGTCGCCCGACTCCAGGCCGGCCTGGTCGGCAGGGCCGCCAGGGGTGATGGGCTCGGGGACCTCGGCCGTGGGCTCGCTGATCACGGCGCCCCCGACCGCCGGGTCGGTGTTCACGTAGGCGCCCATGATCGGGTAGACCGGCTCGCCGGTGTCGATGAGGTCCTGCGCGACGCGCTCGGCCTGGTTGATCGGGATGGCGAAGCCGAGGCCGACGCTGCCGGACTGGCCGGTGTCGGAGGTGGGCTGGATCGCGGAGTTGATCCCGATGACCTCGCCGCCGGCGTTCAGCAGCGGGCCGCCGGAGTTGCCGGGGTTGATGGAGGCGTCGGTCTGCAGGGCGTTCATGTACGAGAAGTCGGTGCCGGTGGCGTCGCTGGTGGAGACGGGGCGGTCCAGGGCGCTGATGATGCCCGTGGTCACCGTGCCGTCCAGGCCGAAGGGGGCGCCGATGGCGACCGTGGCGTCGCCGACCACGACGTCGTCGGAGTCGCCGAGCTCCAGCGGCTCCAGGTCGCGGCCGCTGACGTCGGAGAGGCGGATCACCGCCACGTCGTACCCCTCGGCGCGGCCGACGACCTCCGCCTCGTAGCTCTCGCCGTCGGAGAAGATGACGTTCAGCGCGGCGCCGGCGTCCGCCTCGGCGACGACGTGGTTGTTGGTGAGGATGTGGCCCTGCTCGTCGTAGACGAAGCCGGTGCCGTTGCCCGTCGCCGTGCCGCCGCTCATCGTCTCGATCGTCACGACGCTGGGCAGGGCCTCCTCCGCTATCCCGGCGACCGACTCCGGGGGGCGGGCCAGCGCGTCGTTCCCGTCGCCGTCGGCGTCGGTGCTGGCGGTGGCCTGGGTGGAGTCGTCCTCGTCCGACAGCGCGTACCCCACGCCGCCGCCGATGCCGCCCGCGATCAGCGTGGCCGCCACCACGGCCGCCACCACGCCGCCGCGGCCCGTGCCGGCGGAGGACGGCGGTGGAACGGGCGGCGGCGGTGACGGGGGAACGCCCCAGGCGCCGGTGGCGGGAGGCGGCGGCGGGGCCGCGGCCGGGGGTGACGGCGGAGGGGGCGGCTGAGGGGGCGGCGGCGCGGCGCCCGGCGGAGGGGCGGCGTGCCCGGCCTCGGGCCCCCGCCCCGGCCGGGCGGAGACGTCACCGCCATCGGGCCTGTCCGGCTCGGCGGGCCTGCGGCCGCCCTCGTACTCGGTACTCACGGCTCTCTCCTCGGTATGCGACTCGGTATGCGACGCTGTCGTCGGTGAAGACGGATTGGTGTACGACGGGTACGCGGGCAGTCTTTCCCATGGTCTGTCATACGGGCATAAAACTCGGCTGCCCCCGCCGGGGGACGCGGGTGGTGTCCCCCGGTACCCACACAATGGCGGCGTGACCCCGTGACCGGTCCCAACTCCCTGCCGCACCGCATCCCCGTCATCGCCCACCGGGGCGCCTCCGAGGACGCGCCCGAGCACAGCCTGGTGGCGTACCGCAAGGCCATCGCCGACGGTGCCGACGCCCTGGAGTGCGACGTCCGGCTCACCGCCGACGGCCACCTGGTGTGCGTGCACGACCGCCGCGTCGACCGCACCTCCAACGGCCGTGGCGCCGTGGCCTCCCTGGAGCTGGCCGATCTGGCCGAGCTGGACTTCGGCTCGTGGAAGACGCCGTCGGGCCGCGCCGAGTCGCCCGACCGGGCCGAGGCGTCGTCCGTCCTCACCCTGGAACGCCTGCTGCGCCTGGTCGCCGAGGCCGGCCGGCCCGTGGGCCTGGCCATCGAGACCAAGCACCCCACCCGCTGGGCCGGTCGGGTGGAGGAGCGGCTGCTGCGCCTGCTGGCCGAGCACACCGTGCCCGGGCCCGTGCGGATCATGAGCTTCTCGGCCCGTTCGCTGCAGCGCGTCCGGGTGGCCGCTCCCCACCTGCCGACCGTGTACCTGATGCAGTTCCTGCTGCCCCGCCACCGCTCCGGGCGGCTGCCGGCCGCCGCCGGCATCGCCGGGCCCAGCATCCGCATCCTGCGCCGCGACCCCGGCTACGTCGACCGCGCGCACCGGGCGGGGCACGAGGTCCACGTGTGGACCGTGGACGAGCCGGAGGACGTCGAGCTGTGCGCCCGCCTCGGCGTCGACGCCGTGATCACGAACCGGCCGCGCACGGTGCGTGAGCAGCTCGCCCGCATGCACACCGCCTGAGGCTCACCCGGCGTGGTCCCCCGCGTCCGGGGCGTATCGGATCATTACGAACCCGTCACCAGATGACTTGTGGCCGGTTTCCTGACCTGAGCCGCAGGGCATCGAACCCATGGCGTGGGGCAAAGGAGGTCTCGGGGGTGGCGTTGGTGGTCATACAGCAGGTGCCGACGTCGTCGTCCATGTCCGTGCCCCACGGCCCGTCGGGGGTGGGGACGGCAAGGCGGCGGCTGCGGGCCGAGTTGCGCGACAGCGGCGCGGCGGAGTCGGTCATCGACGACGCCGTACTGATCCTGTCCGAGCTGCTCAGCAACGCCTACCGGCACGCGAGACCCCTGGACGGCGTCGACGGCGGCCACGTGGTGAACGCCTCGTGGAGCCGGGACACCGACGGCGCGCTCACCATCGCGGTCACGGACGGCGGCGGCCCAACGCTGCCGCGCCCGGCGTCGCCCTCCGTCACGGCGCGCGGCGGCCGGGGGCTCACGATCATCACCAGCCTCGCCCGCGACTGGGGGGTCCGGGAGGCCGACCCGTCCGGGGCCGTCACGGTCTGGGCGGTCCTGCCGCCCGCGGGCGTCCGGCCGTAGGACGGACAGGGACTCCGCAGGACGGACGGGAACTGCGTGGCACTCCGCAGCGCGGACGCCGTATCGCGGTGCCCGGTTTTCGCGCATGCTGATCTGACAGATGGCACGGGCGCGGCTACGCTCGCGGCGACGCCGTACCAGCAGCAGGAGACCCGCAGCCATGGCCAAAAAGCGCCGCCCACGCCCACAGACCACCACCGCCCCGGCCGGCGACGGCCCGGTCCCCGTCGTCGGCGCGCGGGAGCCGTGCCCCTGCGGCTCGGGCCGCCGCTACAAGGCGTGCCACGGCCGGGCCGCCGCCCAGGCCGCGACGGAGCTGGTGCGCCGCCCGTTCGAGGGACTGCCCGGCGAGTGTGACTGGGTCGCGCTGCGCGAGCTGGTCCCCGCCGCCACCGCGCCGCTCACGCTGCGTGACGGGCTGCCGGAGGGCGTCCCCTCCCTCACCCTGGCGACCGTGCTGCCCATGGCCTGGCCCGCGCTGCGGCGCGACGACGGCAGCGTGCTGCTCGGCGTGCAGAACGACACCCCCACCGGCGACCTGAGCCGCGACCTCGCCGCCGTGCTGACGCAGGCCCTGACCACCGAGCCCGGCAAGCCCGTCACCACCGCCCCGGTGACCGAGCCCGGCGCGCCCCGGCTGCAGGACCTCCTCGACCCCGGCGCCCCCCTGACGCCCGAGGTGCACGAGGGCTTCGAGTTCTGGCTGGACGACGCCGAGAAGCAGGCCACGGGGGAGGTCGCCGCCTCGCTGGAGCGAGCCAACGCCGCGGCCGTGCCCACCACCCGGCTCGACGGCGTGGAGGCGGCGTACTGGTGCAGGACCCCGGCCAAGAACCACCTGCGCTGGGTGATGCCCCACCCCGAGGAGGCGCTGATCGACGCCCTGGCGCGGCTGCACGCCGCCGGGGCCTCCGGGCTCGGCGAGGGCACGCGGCTCGTCGGCTCCTTCCGGGCGCACGGGCTGACGGTGCCGGTGTGGGACCTGCCGAGCGCCATGGCCGCCGAGGAGTGCGAGAAGCCCGCCGCGGTCTTCGCGGAGCGGCTGGCCGAGGCGCTGGCCGCCACGGGCCCGCTCTCCGCCGAGGAGCGCCGCGCGCGCAGCGGGCTCACCAACCGTCAGGTCACCCTGAACTGAGGTGGTCTGACGGCCTGTCGGCCGCCGGAGTAAAGCCCTGGGCAGAGCCCGAAGCGTAGCGCGTGATTCCGGTCACAACTCGTGCCTCGGGGAGCCCCGTTTGGCCCCCATCGGGCGGGGCGGGATTTGCGATTCCCCGAGGAGTTGTTACCTTCGGAGGTGAGCCCGGTCGCTGGTGCATCCCCCGTCGCCAGCGATCGGGTTCTCTGCTGTTCGCCGCGCTGTTCGTCGCGCCGTTCGCCCGGGCTCGCGCTCACTGCTGTTCGCTGAGAACGCCGAGGCTGAAGCCCGCCTCGATCAGCACGTCCAGCAGCCAGGCCGCACGCGGCAGCGCCACCCGGCCCGCGCGCCGCTCCGGCGGGCGCAGCCAGCGCGCCGCCCGCCCGGCTTTCCCCGCGCGGTCCGGTCGATCCGGGCGGTCCGCACCGGCCGGGCCGCCCGCGCCGGCGGCGAGCGAGGGCGGCAGCGTCAGGTGGCCCCCCGGCCCGTGGAAGCGCAACGCCCCCGGCACGGCGCCGTACCGCGTCCCCAGCAGCTCGCCCAGCTCGGGCAGCTCGTAGGGCCGCACCAGCAGCGCCAGGCGCGAGGCGCCCGCCGCCACGGGGCCCGTCCGCACCCCCTGCCGGTCCAGCTCCTCCACCGCCCACACGCCCGCCGGCACGGGCAGGGTCAGCGCGCACGGCGCCCGCCCGCCGGTGGCCAGCATGATCGGCGCCCCCGGCCGCGTCGCCCACCACCAGCCCACCATCCGGGCGTCGGTGGTGGCCGCCAGCAGCTGCGGGTCGAAGGGGTGGGCGCCGGGCGCCGGGCAGTCTCTGCCGCGCGGGCAGCCGCAGACCGCGCCGGTCTCCTCCGGGCGCGCCTGGGCGCCGGGCACCACCGGCCAGCCGAACTCGCGGGCGTACGCCAGCGCGGCCCGGCGCGTCCCGGCGGCGAACTCCCCGCCGTCGCTGTCGCCGCTGCCGCTGCCGGTGCCGCTGCCCCCGCCGCCTTCCCCGTCGTCCGGGCCTCGCCGCTTACCGTTACCGAGCTCTCCGAGGATCTCGCGCATCAGCGCTCGTTCCTTTCCCTCGCACCTGAGTGCCGGCTCACCATCGCCGGGCCGGGCCGTTCACACCACGTGCCGCACCACGTGGTGCCTGGATCACGCTTGCCGTGGCTCGCGCACCGCGGCCCCGGCGGGCGGCGCAGGGGCCGCGGTGGATGGTCAGTGAGGGCCGACGGGCACGTGAGCGGGCCGCCCCTGGGTTAGGACGCCTGAGCGCGCCGCGTCGTTCCGGCACGTACTCACCGATTTGTACCCACCGTTCGTACCCATCGATGTGTCCCAGCGACGCGCGTACCCAGCGATCACCCAGCGAATCCACCCAGCCTGTCCAGCGTGCTCAGCGACGCCTCCACAGCCCTCGATGCCGCCCGGTCCCAGCCACCGAGCGGGCGCCTCAGTGGACCTCGCGTTGCCCGGACCACTGGCCCTTTTCGGCCAAGTTTTCGCTGACCTCACCCGTCTCGGCCTGTCGCTTACGGAACACCAGCACCGACTGGGCATCATCCAAGCGGATGGAAGAACGCAGGACATCACGCGCACAACTTGGGGTTCGCGATGCTGATGCGGGGAACGCGCGTCGACCAAGGCCCGCGCGCATGAGCACCCCACCACTCCCGAAAGTGGCCGGAATCGACCCGGTGCTTTCCGACATGCCCCAAACTCCCCGATCACCCAACGCCTCCGCCGACGATCCAACGCGCCCTGGCCACCGCCCCGGCCACGGCACCCACCACGGCGGCATCCGCGACCGCATCGCGGGCTGGGCCTCCGATCTCAGCACACTCCACGACCTCACCGACCGTCTCGGCCGCACCACCGACCTCACCGACGCCGTGCGCGAGACGCTGCGCGCCGGCGCCGCGCTCCTGGGCGCCCGGCGCGCGCTGTTCTCCCTGCACCCCGCCGACGGCCTCGGGCCCGAACGCCGCATCGGCCTCGGCCTCAGCCACGCCGAGATCGGCCAGCTCGACACCGTGCCGCAGGCGTCCGGGGAGACATTCCCGGCGGCACCCGCGGCGGCATCCGTGACGGCGTTCGCGGCGGCGTCCACGGCGTCGTCCGCGGACACATCCCCAGGGGCGCCCGCCGAGGTGGTACACGCCGACATCGCCGGGGACGAGGCCCTCCACCCCCGCCACCGCGAGGTCGCCGCCCGCCTCGGCTGCGCCGCCAGCTACGCCGTGCCGCTGGCCGCCGCGCCCGCCGGCCGCCTCGGCTCGGCCGTCTGGCTCTACGACCGCCCCGCCGCCCCCGACCCCCACCTGCGCCGCCTGCTGGCCCGCTACCTGCGCCAGGCCGCCCAGCACCTCGCCAACCGGCTGGAACTCGCCCGCGCGCACGCCGCCGCCCGCGCCGTGCGCGAGGGCCTGCTCCCCGGCCGCATCGCCCCACTCCCCGGCGCCGCCCTCGCCCTGCGCCACCACCGCGCCCCCAGCGCCGGCGGGTCGTGCGACTTCTACGACGCCCTCGCGCTGCCCGAGGGCGCCCTGGGCCTGTCCATCGGCTCCACCACCGGGCCCGGCCCGGCCGCCCTCGCCGCCGCGGGCAGCCTGCGCGCCGGGCTGCGCGCCTACGCCGTGATGGAGGGCGAGGACCCCGTCGCCGTCCTGTCGGACCTGGAGCTGCTGCTGCGGCTGACCGAGCCCGACCGCGCCGCGACCGCCCTCTTCTGCTACGCCGAGCCGCCGCTCACGCCCGACCGCGCCACCCGCCACCTCGTCCTGGCCTCCGCCGGCCACCCGCCGCCGCTGGTCGTCGGGCCCGCGCGGGTGGCGTTCGCCGAGACGGCGCTCTCCGCGCCGCTCGGCATGCTCGCCTGTTGGGAGGCGCCGAGCACCCACGTGGAGGTCTCCCGGGGAGAAACGGTCCTGCTCTACACCACGGCGCTGCTGCGCGCCACCGGCGAGCCGCTGGACGCGGCGTTCACCCGGCTGGAGTCCGCCGCCCGCGCCGCCACCCCGGCCGCCCGCGCCGACCCCGGCGCCCTGGCCGACCACATCGCCCGTGCCGTCCCGGCCACCGGCCGCCCCCTCCCGGAGGACGTCGTCCTGCTCGCCGCGCGCTTCGACTGACGCCCGCGTTGTCCGCGCCCGCAAACGCCTGTCCGCCCGGATTCGGTCACATCTACGATGGAAGCCGGTCAGGCCCAGCACGCGAGGAGGCACCACGTGGCCACGGAGCAGACCCGGCAGGGCTCGGAGCAGGGCACCCAGCAGGCGGCGGAGGCGAAGGGCGAGAGAAGCGAGAAGGGCGAGAAGGGCGAGAAGGAGGAGCGGCGCAACGGCGTCGCCAGGAAGGTCTCCGACGAGCTCGCCGCCAACATGAAGCAGGGCTGGGCCGACACCGAGCGGCGCGACCTCGCCCCCGTCGCGCAGGCCGAGCACACCGCCCGCCGCCGCGCCGCGCTCTCCGCCCGCTTCCCCGGCGAACGCCTCGTCATCCCCGCGGGCAAGCTCAAGACCCGTTCCAACGACACCGAATACCCCTTCCGCGCCGCCGTCGAGTACGCCTACCTCACCGGCAACCAGACCGAGGACGGCGTGCTCGTCATGGAGCCCCGCCCCGACGGCGGCCACGACGCCACGCTCTACCTGCTGCCCCGCTCCAACCGCGAGAACGGCGAGTTCTGGCTGTCGGGCCAGGGCGAGCTGTGGGTCGGCCGCCGCAACAGCCTCACCGAGGCCGGGACGCTCTACGGCATCCCCGTCGCCGACGTCCGCACCGTCGCCGACACGCTGAAGAGGGCCACCGGGCCCGTGCGCGTCGTCCGCTCCCACGACCCGGGCATCGAGGCCGCCCTCACCGACAAGGTCACCGCCGAGCGCGACGCCGAGCTGCACACCTTCCTCTCCGAGATGCGGCTCATCAAGGACGACTTCGAGATCGCCGAGATGCGGCGCGCCTGCGCCTCGACCGCCCGCGGCTTCGAGGACGTCGTCCGGGCCCTGGAGGCGGCCCAGGCCACCTCCGAGCGGTACATCGAGGGCACCTTCTTCCTGCGCGCCCGCGTGGAGGGCAACGACGTGGGCTACGGCTCGATCTGCGCCGCCGGCGAGCACGCCACCACCCTCCACTGGGTGCGCAACGACGGCCCCGTCCGCCCCGGCCAGCTGCTGCTGCTCGACGCCGGCGTGGAGACCACCGAGCTGTACACCGCCGACATCACCCGCACCATGCCCGTCTCGGGCCGCTTCGACGAGCTCCAGCGGCGGGTCTACGACGCGGTGTACGACGCGCAGGAGGCGGGCATCGCGGCCGTGAAGCCCGGCGCGAAGTTCGGCGACTTCCACGAGGCCGCGCAGCGCGTGCTGACCGAGCGGCTCGTGGAGTGGGGCCTGGTCGAGGGCCCGGTCGAGCGGGTGCTGGAGCTGGGGCTGCAGCGCCGCTGGACGCTGCACGGCACCGGCCACATGCTCGGCATGGACGTGCACGACTGCGCGGCCGCGCGGCGCGAGGCGTACGTGGAGGGCACCCTGGAGCCGGGCATGTGCCTGACCGTCGAGCCCGGGCTGTACTTCCAGGCCGACGACCTGACCGTGCCGGAGGAGTACCGGGGCATGGGGGTGCGGATCGAGGACGACATCCTCGTCACCGAGGACGGCAACGAGATCCTCTCCGCCGCCCTGCCGCGCCGCTCCGACGAGGTGGAGGCGTGGATGGCCGCGCTGCGGGGCTGACCCGGCGCAGGCCCGAGGGGCCAGGACCGGCCGGGGCCTGCCTGGGCAGCCCGGGGCGGGCCCGTGCAGGCCCCGGGCGCGGGCGCCGACGGTCACGGCGTCAACACGGGAGATGACCCCCGGTGACCTCGGGCGACACAGGGGGAAGTCAGGTGTCAAGGGGGCATTTCCGGGTACAGCCTGGGAACACGGACGCGCGCACCAGCGTTGCAGAACTCAAAGCCCCCGAAGGAGGAGCTCGTGTCCGCCCAATCGTCGGACTCCCCCGGGCATAGTCCCGGACCACCTCGCCAGCATCGGGAAGCACGCGGCACACGGCGAGGTGGTGCTCAGTGAGTGCCGCACTGCTCGGCCTGCTGGCCGTGCTGGTGCTGACGGCAGGCACCGGCTATTTCGTCGCCCAGGAGTTCGCCTTCGTCGCCGCCGACCGGCTCGCGCTGTCCACGCGGGCAGCCGCCGGTGACCGGCGTGCCGCCCGCGCCATGAAGGTGCAGGAGCGGCTGTCGTTCATGCTCTCCGGCGCCCAGCTCGGCATCACCGTCACCGGCCTGATCGTCGGCTTCCTCGCCGAGCCCTCCCTGGCCCGGCTGCTGAACCCCGCCTTCGAGGCCCTCGGCCTGCCCGACGCCGCCGCGCACGGCATCGCGCTGGCGATCGCGTTCGCTCTGGCGACCGGGATCCAGATGGTGCTGGGCGAGCTCGGCCCGAAGAACCTGGCGCTGGCGGTGCCTGAGCGGCTGGCCATGGGCATGGCGTCCTCCACCCTGGCGTACCTGAAGGTCGCGGGCCCGGTGATCCGCGTCTTCGACTCCACCGCCAACCGGCTGCTGCGCCGCGTCGGCATCCAGCCGGTGGAGGAGCTGCACCACGGCGCGACGCTGGAGGAGCTGGGGCACCTGATCGAGGAGTCCCACGAGCAGGGACAGCTGCCGCACGCGACCGCCGCGCTGCTGGACCACGCCCTGGAGTTCTCCGAGCGGACGCTCGGCGAGGTGATGGTGCCGCGCGTGGACGTGTGCACGGTGCACGCCGACGCGCCCGCCGCCGAGGTGGTCGGGCTCATCGGCGAGCACGGCCACTCCCACTACCTGGTGATCGGCGACCGCGTCGACGACATCGTCGGCGTCGTCGGCGTACGCGAGCTGATGCGCGTCACGCCCGAGCGCCTGTCGCGGCTGACGGCCGGGGCGCTGGCGCGCTCGGCGCTGCTGCTGCCCGACACGCTGCCGCTGCCGGGCGCGGTGGAGCAGCTCGGCGCGGCGGACGACGAGTTCGCGGTGGTGCTGGACGAGTACGGCGGGCTGGCCGGCATCGTGACCCTGGAGGACATCGCCGAGGAGCTGGTGGGCGAGATCGCCGACGAGTCCGACCGGGTCGTCGAGCCCGCCGTCGCCGACGGCGCGGGCTGGCTGGTGGACGCGGGCCGCCGCGTCGACGAGGCGTCGGAGGCGACCGGCATTCCGCTGCCGGAGGACGAGGCGTTCGAGACGGTGGCGGGCCTGGTGATCGACCACTGCGGGCACTTCCCTGAGGTCGGCGAGCGCATCCTGGTCGAGCTGACCGACGGCGGCCGGGCCGCCATCGAGGTGCTCGCTCTCGACCGGCGCGTCCCGGCCCGCATCCGGCTGGAGCGGCTGCCCGGCGACGAGGAGACTCCGTCGGCCGACACCGACACCGACACCGACACCGACACCGACGCCGGTGCGGGCGAGGCGGGGGCGCCCGGCGCGCAACGCCGTGGCGCGAACGGCGACGGCCCGGACGGCGACGGCCCGGACGGCGACGGCCCGGGCGGCGGGTCGAGCAGCGGGTCGGGCAACGGCACCGTCGGACGCATGGGGCGTATGGGGCGTATGGGCGGCGCTGACGCCGCCTCGTCGCGGCCGGCGCCGCGCGAGCGGGAGGGGCAGCCGTCGTGAACGCCATGACCGCCCTCGCCGTCACCTTCGGCCTGCTGATCGCCAGCGGCTTCTTCGTCGCCGCCGAGTTCGCGCTCACCGCCGCCAAACGCCACCGCCTGGAGCAGGCGCAGGCGGAGGGCCGCCGCGGCGCCCGCGCCGCGCTGGCCGGCTCCCACGAGCTGTCGCTGATGCTCGCCGGCGCCCAGCTCGGCATCACCGTCTGCACGCTGGGCCTGGGCAGCATCTCCGAGCCCGCCATCGCCCACCAGATCGACCCCTGGCTGGAGCGGGCCGGGCTGCCGCTGGGCCTGACCCACGGCATCTCCTTCCTGCTCGCCCTGACCCTGGTGGTCTTCCTCCACATGGTCGTGGGCGAGATGGCGCCGAAGTCGTGGTCCATCTCCCACCCCGAGCGATCGGCGATGCTGCTCGCCCCGCCGTTCCGCGCCATGGTGCGGCTGGTGCGGCCCCTGATATGGCTGCTGAACAAGGCGGCCAACGGCGTGGTGCGGCTCTTCCGCGTCACCCCCCGCGAGGAGCTGGCGTCCGTCCACGACCGGGAGCAGCTCGCCCACCTGGTGGCCGAGTCGCAGCGGCTCGGCCTCATCAGCGAGGCCGACTCCGGGCTGATCACCCGCACCCTCACCGAGCCGCAGGCCCCCGTCGGCGCCATCCAGGTCCCGGCCGCGCGCATCGCCCAGGTCCCGGCCGACGCCGACGCCACCGCGATCCTGGCCGCCGCCTCCGCCAGCGACCACACCCGGCTGCTGGTGTGCGAGGGGCTGGGGACAGGGCTGGGGACAGGGCTGGGGGCGCCCCCGGGCGAAGCCTGGGGGAGGGTCATCGGCTCGGTCCACGCCCGTGACGCCGTCGTCGCCCGCTCCCGGGGCCGCGCTGTCACAGCCCGCGAGCTGGCCCGCCCGGTGCCGGAGCTCACGGCCGACGACACCGTCGCCCACGCCGTGGAGCAGCTGCGTCAGCGCCGCGCCTCCCTCGCGGTGGTGCGCGGCGCCGACGGCCGCCTCACGGGGCTGATCAGCCTCGACGACCTGCTGGTGCGCCTGATGCGGCCTCAGAAGCCGCAGCCCGCGTAGCGGAGGGCAGGCCGGAGGGCAGGCGGTCCTGGATCGCGTCGATCACGCGGCTGAAGCCGTCGTTGCCGTGTCCGGCGGCGATGGTGCGTGCCATCAGCGCGTGCACGGCCTCGATCACGCTCGTGTCCAGGCCACGGACGCGGCTGGCCTCGGCGACGTGCGCCACGCCCTCCGCGTCCGTTGCCAGCGGGGCCAGCTCGCCCGGGTGCCGACCCGCGTCCACCGCCGCCGCCTCCTCCACCAGCAGCGGCGCCAGCCCGGTGATGGACTCCACCGCCAGCGGGGCGAACTCCGACGCCCGCACCCCGTCCGCGCCGACCAGCGCGAAGGCGTGGAGGACGGCCGTCATCATCGTCCAGAAGATGTCCAGCAGCGCCAGGTCGTGCAGTGCCGCCGCGCCCGGGTCCTCGCCCAGGTAGCGGGCGTTGCCGCCCAGCGCCCGCAGCGTCGCCTCGTGCCGGGCGAACGCCGCCTGGCCGCCGCTGTACAGCAGCAGCGCCTCGGGCGTGCCGACGACCGGAACGGGGACCATCACCGCGCCGTCGAGGTAGTCGATGCCGTGCTCCCTCGCCCAGCCCGCCGCCTCGCGCGCCCGCTCGGGGGTGTCGGAGGTGAGGTTCACCAGCGTCCGCCCGGACAGGGCTCCGGCCGCGGGCTCGAGCACCTGCCGGCTCGCGGCGTAGTCCACCAGGCACACCACGGTCAGCTCGCTCGCCGCCACGGCCTCCGCCGCCGTCTCCGCCCGCGCCGCGCCCCGCGCCACCAGCGGGTCGGCGCGGGACGGGGTGCGGTTCCACACCATCACCCGGTGCCCGGCGTCCAGCAGCGCACCCGCCAGCGCGCTGCCCATCGCGCCCAGGCCGATCACCGTCACGTTCGCGGTTGTGTTCGTCTTCGTGTGAGTGGTCACGTGGCTCAGGCTCGCCCGGCACCGTACGATTCTCAAGTACCTACAAAAAAGTCAGGTACTCACCGAAAGGTTGGCTCGGACCGTGCAGAAACGCCCGTACAGCTGCGGCATCGACGCCGCGTTCGACGTCGTCGGCGGCAAGTGGAAGGTGCTGATCCTCTGGGCCCTCCACGACAAGCCGCTCCGCTTCGGCGAGCTGCGGCGGCTCGTCACCGGCATCAGCGAGAAGGTCCTCATCCAGCAGCTGCGCGAGCTGGAGGCCGACCGGATCGTGCACCGCGAGGTCTACCACCAGGTGCCGCCGAAGGTGGAGTACTCCCTGACCGAGCTCGGCGTCTCGCTCAACCAGGCGCTGAGCCCGCTGGGCGCCTGGGGCGCCGAGCACCGCACGCACATCGAGGCGGTCCGCGGCGTTCCCACCGCATAGGCGGGTGTCACTCCACCCGGGCCTCGGGCAGCCGGCCGAGGATCGCGTCCACCGTCTCCTCCGGCGTGAGGCGGGAGGTGTCCAGCCACAGGCCCAGCCGCGGCGTCTCCTCGCGCAGCGCGCGGTCCAGCGCCTCGATCGTCCAGGCTCCGTAGCCGCGCTTGGCCCGCCCCGCCTCGCGGCGCGCGACCGCCTCGGGGCCGGGCGCCAGCACCACGGCGTAACGCGGCCGGGTGCGGACCATCGCCAGGTACGCCGGCAGGTCGGCGCCCAGCACGACGTCCTGCACGACGGCCGTGAAGCCCTCGGCGGCGTAGCCGTCGGCGACCGCCGCCGACAGCCGGTACCGCAGGCGCAGTTGCGCGTCGGCCTCCTCCCGCGGTCCCCGCAGCTCCGCCAGCTCCCGCAGCTCGGCGTCAGGCTCCGGGCCCTCCTCCGGCAGCGGCTCGCGGCGGCCGGAGACGATCATGCGGCGGAAGACGTCCCCGCGCACGTGTGCCGCGCGCGGCAGCCGGGCGGCCAGCTCCTGCGCCACCGTGCTCTTGCCCGCCGCCATCACTCCCGTGATCAGCACCACCGCGCCCGCAAGGGGAGTTGATAGCCTGGAGGGACCGCCCGGGCAGGAGGTCACGGGCCGCGGCTGACGAGGTTCGCGCTTCATGAATTCTCTTGCTCTCGGTCCCAGTTGGCTGGACCCCGAACACCTCATCGAGTCCTTCGGGCTGCTCGGCATCCTCATCGTTGTCTTTGCCGAGTCGGGGCTGCTCATCGGCTTCTTCCTGCCGGGCGACTCACTGCTGTTCACCACCGGCCTGCTGGTCTCCACCGACCAGTACCTGCACACCCCGCTGTGGGTGGTGTGCCCGCTGATCGTGCTCGCCGCCGTCGTCGGCGACCAGGTGGGCTACCTCTTCGGCCGCAAGGTGGGCCCGGCGCTCTTCCGGCGCCCCGACTCGCGCCTCTTCAAGCAGGAGAACATCGAGAAGGCCCACGAGTTCTTCGAAAAGCATGGCGCGAAATCGATCGTCCTGGCGCGCTTCGTCCCGATCGTGCGGACCTTCACGCCGATCATCGCCGGCGTCAGCCGCATGGAATACCGCACCTTCGTGACGTTCAACATCATCGGCGGCGTGCTGTGGGGCGCGGGCGTCACGCTGCTGGGCGCGGCGCTGGGCAAGGTCGACTTCGTGCACCAGAACATCGAGGCGATCCTCATCGGGATCGTGCTGCTGTCGGTGCTGCCGATCGCGATCGAGTACCTGCGGGCCCGCCGCGCCGGACGCCGTGAGCGGGCCGGGCAGCCGGGGGGCGACGACGACACCGCCGCCCCCCCGCGGGGGCGGCACGCCAAGCGCTAGCGCCGTCTGTCGCTGCGTCTGTCGCGGCCAGGTTGCCCGCCGGTCAGGGCTGGGTGCTGGTGCTCTTCGGCTGCTCCTCGGCCACCGGGCGGGCGTTGGCCACATCGCCGGGCGCGGCCTGAATCGTCTTGGGCGCGGGCTCCGCGGCGTTCGCCGTCGTGCCGGTGCCGGTGCCGGCGTTGGCGGTGGCGTTGGCGGCGGGCTGCTGCGGCTGCGACGCCGACGCGCTCTCGGCCTTCATCGCCCGGGTCTCGCTCTTCAGGATGCGGGCGGACTTCCCCAGCGAGCGTGCGATGTCCGGCAGCCGCTTCGCCCCGAAGACGAGCAGCACGACGATGAGGAGAACAACGAGTTCCTTCGGTCCGATCTGACCCATGACTCCCGCCTACTCCCTAGAAGAACCAGAAGAACACACTGAATGTCCTGTATCACCGATGACTGTAACCCGCATCGGAGGGAGTGGGGTAGACCCCTTCAGCCCTGATCCGGGCCGCGATTCGCCTCTCAGCTGACCGATTCCGGCCGGTAGGCACGGATCCGATAGCACACCTCGTCGTCGATGGCCCGGACGGCGTGGTCGATGGTGACCTCCGTGGGACGGCCGTCCCCCGCGCGCAGCACCTCGACGGTTTCGGCGCCGCTCTGGCGCGCCTGCTCGGCCTCAGCCAGCAGACCGCCGATCGAGGGGACCTCCACCGACCGGGGCGTGTGGTTCTCCCCGACCGGCTCCCAGCCCGACACCCGCCCGTCCCGCACGGTCACCCGGAAGGTGCCGGTCACGGAGTTCTCGCCGCACTCCTGCTCCAGCGTGTAGGCGTAGTCCCGGGCCTCCTCCCACTCCGGCCCGACCAGGGCGCCGCCCCCCGGCTCCCGCAGCAGCTCGCTGTTCCCGCCCTTCTCCTGCCCGGCCTCCCCCTCCTCCCCGCAGCCCGCCAGGGCCGCCAGGGCCGTCACCAGCGGGACGGTGGCCAGCAGGCATGCCGCTCCCCGTCTCGCCACACGCCTCGAATTCGCCTGGGTGCCTCTCATGACCCTGTGACGGGGACCACGGCCGGCGGGTTCCGCCTCAGCTCGCGCGCAGCAGGGCCCCCTCGGCCCGCCGCAGCGCCCGGTCGAAGGTCACCACGGCGCCGCCGCCGCCCGGCTCGCTCCCGAAGCGGACCCGGTCCGAGAGCGCCTCGATCAGGTGCAGCCCGCGCCCGCCCACCGCCAGCTCGCGCACCTCGCCCTCCAGGCCGTCGGCATCGCCGTCGCCCCGGCCGTCGCTCCGGCCGTCGCCCTGGGCGTTGCCGTTGCCCTGGCCGCTGCCGCCGACGACCGGGGGGCCACCGGGAAAGCCGAGCCCGCCGTCCGCCACCTCGATCCGGCACAGCTCGTCGTCGATGAACGCCGTCACCCGGTAGACCTCGCACGGCCCGCCACCGCCGTGCCGCACGGCGTTCGAACACGCCTCGGACAGGGCGACCGACAGCTCGTGGGAGACCTCCGCGTCCACCCCCTGGGCCTCCATAGCGCCGAGCAGGAGCCGCCGGGCGAGCGGGACGCTGGCCGCCTCCCGCCGCAGTTGGAGAGACCACCAGATGCTCATGCTCCAGCCTCCTGGCCGCGGCTCGACATATGTGTAGGTATTGCCAAGCCACGTGAAGCGTAAGCGTGTGATTGACCCAACACCCCCCATTCGGCGGATGCGCCCGCGTCACAGAGTCGATATAGCGATGACACCACCAGGGTGAATCCTGGTACATCCGTACGGACACACGCCCCTGCGCCCACGGCGCGCCCCTCCGATGAGATGATGACGCCGCCATGCGTGCCAGAGCTGATCTGCGACTGCTGCGGGCCGCGGTCTTCGCCGCGGCATGCGCCGCGCTGGCCGCCGCGGGGCACCTCGCCGCCGCCGGGCCCGGCATCGCGCTGTGGGCGCTGGCAGCCGGCTTCGCCGCCGTCTTCCTCGTCGCCGTGCCCCTCGCCGGGCGCGAACGCCGCTCCCTCCCCGCCATCGCCGCCGCCCTGGCCCTCGGCCAGCTCGCGCTCCACTGCCTGTACTGCCTCGGCCAGCACGGCGCCGCCCCCCCGGACCCCGGTGCCGCGACCGGGCCCGCGAGCGCGACCGGCGCCCCGGGCCACGACGGCGGCACCCACGACGGCGGCGGCGTCCTGGGCATCGCCGCCCGGCTGCTGTGCAACGACCACGCCGCGGGCCTCACCGGCGAGAAGGCGGCGCGCATCGTCGCCGCCTCGGGACTCGACCCCGCCACCGGCCCCGGCGTCGCCGCCCCCGCGGCCACCGCCGTCACCGGCCCCGTGCCCGTCGCCCACCACGGCGGCGCTGTCGCCGACCCCGGCGGCCTCGCCGACGCCGTCGCCTCCCTCGGCTCCGCCCCCATGCTGCTGGGCCACCTGCTCGCCGCCACCGCCGCCGCCTGGCTGCTGCGGCGCGGCGAGGCCGCCCTGTGGCGGCTCGTCCGGCTCTCCGCCCCCGTCGCACGCGCCGTCGCCGAGGCCGTGGCGTTCGTCCTGACGGCAATGCTCCGCGCCCTGCGCCGCGCGCTTCGGCTCGCCGCCGGCACGCCCGCGTACGCCCCCGTCGCCCGCCCCCCGAACCACGCCGACCACGCGACGCCCGCCACCACCGGCGTCGTGCTGCCGCACGCCCTCACCCGGCGCGGCCCGCCCCCCGGCGACCCGCACGAGCAGCTCACGCTCGCGACCTGACGCGCAGACCCACCCACCCCAGGGCCACCCCGCAGGGACATCCCGGCAGGGAGGTAACGGCTGCGCGTCGACCCGCGCGGCACCACCACCTTCAGCCCACGGGCCCCACCGGCCCTCACACCTGACCCTGGAGTACCCATGAACCGCACAAGCCCCCGTACGCGCACGCGCTCACACACGCGCACGCGCGTCGCCGCCGGCGCGACCGCCCTCGCCGCCACCTCCGTCATCGCGCTCGCCGGCACCGCCCAGGCGCACGTCAGCATCGACCCCGACCAGGCCGAGCAGGGCGGCTACAGCGTCATCAACATCAAGGTCCCCAACGAGCGCGACAACGCCTCGACGATCCGCCTCGAACTCCACCTCGACCCCGACCACCCGCTCTCCTCCGTGATGCCCCAGCCCGTCCCCGGCTGGGACGTCGAGGTCGAGACCGCCGAGCTGGACGAGCCGATGGAGGTCCACGGCACCGAGATCACCGAGGCGCCCAGCACCGTCACCTGGACCGGCGGCGCGATCGAGCCCGGCACCTTCCAGCAGTTCCCGCTCTCCGTGGGGCCGCTGCCCGAGGACGCCGACCGGCTCGTCTTCGACGCCATCCAGACCTACGACAACGACGAGGTCGTCCGCTGGATCGAGGAGCCCGCCGAGGGCCAGGCCGAGCCCGAGTACCCCTCGCCGGTCCTGGAGCTGGCCGCCGCCCCGGCGGACGGGGAGGGCGAGGGCGAGAGCGCGACCGATGACGACGACGCCGCCGCGGCCGAGGAGGCGAACGCCGAGGAGGCCGCCGGCGAGAACGCGGCCGCCGCCGAGCCCGGCTCCGACGACGCCGGCAGCGACACCACCGCCCGCGTGCTCGCCGGCATCGGCATCCTCGTCGGCGCCGCCGGCCTCGCCTTCGGCGTCGTCACCAGCCGCCGCCGCGCCTAACCCCGCGTACCCCCCACGGCCACCCGCCAACGACCACCCGCACACCGAACCACCTCCTCCCGGGGGCGCACCCCGGCACCCCGGACCGCTCCCGGGAGGAGCAGAACCCCAGGAACGTTCATGCACCTGCGCAGCCTCACCGCCGCCGCCCTCGCCGCCGCCACCGCCCTCACCCTGGCCGCCTGCGGCAGCGACAGCTCCACCGACAACGCCGGCGACCAGGACCAGGGCGACAGCTCCGAGGTCGCCGACGTCTCCGGCGCCCAGAGCGCGGTCGAGGGCACCGTTCTCGACCAGCCCTTCGACAAGCCCGACCTCGTCCTCACCGACACCGAGGGCGAGCGATACGACTTCGCCGAGGAGACCGACGGCCACGCCACCCTCCTCTACTTCGGCTACACCCACTGCCCCGACATCTGCCCCCTCACCATGAGCAACATCGCCGTCGCCGCCACCACCCTCACCGAGGAGCAACGCCAGGACCTGCGGGTCGTCTTCGTCACCACCGACCCCGAGCGCGACACCCCCGCCTCCCTCCGCTCCTGGCTCGACGCCCAGGACCCCGACTTCACCGGCCTCACCGGCGACTTCGACACCATCCAGCGGGCCGCCCGCTCCCTCGGCGTCCACATCGAGCCCTCCTACGAGGAGGACAACGGCGACATCGTCTCCACCCACGGCACCCAGGTGATCGCCTTCCTCCCCACCGACGACAAGGCCCACGTCATCTACACCGAGGGCGTCACCGCCGAGACCTTCGAGCGGGACATCCCCAAGCTGCTGGAGGGGGAGCTTCCGTGACCAGGACGAAGACGTCCCCGGCCCCTCTCGCCACCCTCGTCGGCACCCTCGCCGGCGCCCTCGTCGCCCTCGCCGGCACCCTCACCGCCTGCTCCGGCGCCGACGCCGCCACCCCCGACCTGACCGTCACCGGCGCGTACATCCCCGAGCCCCTCAGCGGCGACATGGCCGCCGGCTTCCTCACCATCGACAACGCCGGCGACGCCGACGACACCCTCACCTCCGTCACCACCGACCTGGCCGCCACCGTGGAGATGCACGAGACCGTCGACCACGCCATGCGCCCGGTCGACAGCTTCCCCGTCCCCGCCGACGGCCGGCTCCGCCTCGACCGCGGCGGCAGCCACCTCATGCTCCTCGACCTCACCCGCCGCCCCGCCCAGGGCGACACCGCGACCCTCGAACTCCACTTCGCCGAATCCGACCCCATCACCCTGCGCGTCCCCATCGAATCCGCCACCCATACAGGGGAGGAGTGAACCACCGGCCATGACCCCCACCACCCCCCGTCCCACCCGGCGCCGGACCGCCGCCCTGCTGCTCGCGGCCCTCGCCACAGCCTTTGCCGCGGCGTTCGCCGCCGTGCTGCTGGCCGCCACACCCGCGGCCGCACACGCCACCCTCACCGGCAGCACCCCCGGGGACGGGGAGGTGGTGCCCACCCAGCCCGACCGCGTCACCCTCACCTTCTCCGAGCCCGTCACCCTCGCCGACGACGCCATCCGCGTTCTCGACCCCGACGGCGAGCCCGTCCAGTCCGGCCGCCCCACCGATCTCACCACCGACGACGGCGCCGTCATCAAGGGCATATCACTCCGCCCGGGCCTGCCCGACGGCACCTACACCGTCACCTGGCACGTCGTCTCCGCCGACAGCCACCCCATCTCCGGCGCCTTCACCTTCTCCGTCGGCGCCCCCTCCACCACCACCGTCGACCCCGACGACGCCACCGCCACCGGCGACGACGGCGCCGTCGGCCTCCTCTATGACACCTCCCGCTACGCCGCCTACGCCGGCTTCCTCCTCCTGACCGGCTGCTGCCTCTTCATCCTCCGCTGCTGGCCCGGCGCCACCGCCCGCCCCGCCGCCAGGGGCCTGCTGCGCACCGGCTGGACCACCGTCACCGCCGCCACCCTCGCCCAGCTCCTCCTCCGCACCCCCTACACCGGCAGCGGAGACCTCGCCGACGTCCTCGACCTCGACGGACTCGCCGACGTCATCGACACCAAGACCGGCACCGCGCTCCTCACCCGGCTGCTCCTCCTGGCCGCGGCGGCGGCGTACATCGCCGTCCTCACCGGCCCCTACGCCCGCCTCCTCACCGCCCCCGCTCCCGCTCCCGACCCCGATCCCGATCCCGATCCCGACGACCCCGAGGCCGAGGCCGAGCTGCAACGCCTGCGCGACCTCCACTTCGGCCTGCTCGCCAGCGGCCCTCTCCTCGCCGCCGGCGCCGCCGCCACCTGGGCCGCCGCCGAACACGCCTCCGCCGGACCCCAGACCGGCCTCGCCATCCCCGCCGACACCCTCCACCTCCTCGCCGCCGCAGCCTGGCTCGGCGGCCTCGTCACCCTCCTCACCCTCCTGCGCCGCGAGCCCGGCGCCCTGCCCCGCGACGCCGTCCGCCGCTACTCCTCCCTCGCCCTGGCCGGCGTCGCCACCCTCGCCGCCACCGGCCTCTACCAGGGCTGGCGCCAGATCCGCACCCTCGACGGCCTCATCGACACCGACTACGGGCGACTCCTCATCCTCAAGGCCGGGCTCGTCGCCGCGATGCTCTGCGTGGCCTGGTTCTCCCGCCGCTTCACCCAGCGCCTCGCCGAACGCCCCACCCCCCGCCCCCAGCCCGAACCCGAACCCGAACCCGAAGGGGAAGCGGAAGCCGAGCCGGACCCCGAACGCGCCCGCCAGCTCGCCCGCCAGCGCGCCGCCGTCCAGCAGGCCCGCCGCGCCAAGGCCCTGAGCGCCGACCCCACCCGCGCCGGCCTGCGCCGCACCGTGCTCGCCGAGGCCGGCATCGCCGCCGTCATCCTCGCCGTCACCACCGTCCTCACCACCACCACGCCCGCCCGCACCGAGGCCGAAGCCGCCGAGGCCCCCTCCACCACCCAGCCCGACGCGCCGGCCGAGCCCGAGCCCGCCTCAGCCAGCCTCCCGTACGACACCGGCGGCGACTCCGGCCAGGGCACCGCCCAGCTCGACCTCACCCCCGCCACCACCGGCGCCGGCTCCGGCGCCGGCAATGTCCTCCACATCCGTCTCAGCGACGCCCAGGGCCGCCCCGCCGACGCCCGCGAAATCCGCGTCGCCCTCACCCTCCCCGCCGAGGACATCGGCCCCCTCCGCTACGAGGACCCCGACCACATCTCCGCCGGCCACTGGGTCCTGAACGACGTCCAGCTCCCCCGCCCCGGGGAGTGGAGGCTCGACCTCACCATCCGGACGTCCGAAATCGACCAAACCACCGTGTCTACCACCATTTCCATCACCTGATCATTCAAACTGATCATGACCACGCGTCACCCGCACCCGTCACGAGCACAAGCGAGACCACGCGCCATGACCAACACAGACAGCAGAAACAGCACAAGCGACAACACCAGCAGCACCACACCCCACCGCGCCCTCTCCCGTCGCAGACTCCTCACCACCGCCGGAGCCACCGGCAGCGCCGGGCTCGCCCTCGGCATCACCGGCGTCACCATCGCCAACGGCACCACCAGCGGCAGCGCCGACCTCACCGACCTCGCCGACGGCGGCACCCCCCAGCACACCGACCCCCTCACCTCCATCGGCTCCACCGCCGTCCCCTTCCACGGCACCCACCAGCCCGGCATCATCGACCCCGCCCAGACCCACGCCCACCTCGTCGCCTTCGACCTCACCCCCGGCGCCGGCCGCCACGAGGCCGTCACCCTGCTCCGCCGCTGGTCCACCACCGCCGCCGAGCTCATGGCCGGCCGCACCCCCAAGGACGACCACACCGGCATCGCCCTCGACGCCGGCCCCTCCTCCCTCACGATCACCTTCGGCTTCGGCCACTCCTTCTTCGACGCCACCGGCCTCGCCCACGCCCGCCCCACCGCCCTCGCCCCCCTCCCCGCCTTCTCCGCCGACGCCCTCGACCCCCACCGCTCCGACGGCGACCTGTGGGTGCAGATCGGCGCCAACGACAATCTCGTCGCCTTCCACGCCCTGCGCCTCCTCCAGTGCGACGCGGGCACCCTCGGCGCCGCCCACCTCCGCTGGCACATGACCGGCTTCAACCGCACCCCCGGCGCCACCGCCGAGCCCGCCACCGCCCGCAACCTCATGGGCCAGATCGACGGCACCAACAACCCCAAGCCCGAGGAGCCCGACTTCGACCAGCGCGTCTTCGTCCCCTCCGACCCCACCACCGCCGACCCCGCCTGGATGGCCGGCGGCTCCTACGCCGTCGTCCGCCGCATCCGCATGCTCCTCGACGACTGGGAGACCCAGCCCCTCGACATCCAGGAACAGGTCATCGGCCGCCACAAGTCCACCGGCGCCCCCCTCGGCGGCGCCGCCGAGACCGACGCCGTCGACCTGGAGGCCACCCACCCCGACGGCACCCCCGTCATCCCGACCAACGCCCACATCCGCGTCACCTCCCCCGACACCAACGACGGCGCCGCCATGCTCCGCCGCCCCTTCTCCTACCACGACGGCTACCACGACGACGGCAGCCCCGACGCCGGCCTCCTCTTCATCTGCTGGCAGGCCGACCCCCTGCACGGCTTCGTCCCCATCCAGCGCAAGCTCGACCGCGGCGACGCCCTGTCCACCTTCATCCGCCACGAGGCCAGCTCCCTCTTCGCCGTCCCCGGCGGCGCCGCCGAGGGCGGGTACGTCGGCCAGCGGCTCCTGGAGGCGTAACGGCGTGATCCCGCGTGACCCGGGCGACCCCCGGGGCAGGCTACGGTTTACGTCATGACCGCTGCGAGCCGCTACACGTATCTCGGGCCCGAGGGCACGTTCACCGAGGCCGCGCTCCGTTCCCTCCCGGAGGCCGCCACGCGCGAGCTGGTCCCGACGATCTCGGTACCCGCCGCCCTCGACGCCGTGCGCAACAGCGAGGCGGCGGGCGCCCTCGTCCCCATCGAGAACTCCGTGGAGGGCGGCGTCTCCGCCACCGTCGACGAGCTCGCCTCCGGCGCACCCCTGATGATCTACCGCGAGGTGGTGCTGCCGATCTCCTTCGCCCTCCTCGCGCGGCCCGGCACCAGGCTCGACAGCATCAAGACCGTCACCGGCCACCCCGTCGCCCAGCCCCAGGTGCGGGTCTGGCTCGAACGCCACCTCCCCGACGCCCAGTGGGAGTCCGCCGCCTCCAACGCCGACGGCGCCCGCCTCGTGCAGGAGGGCCGCTTCGACGCGGCGTTCGCCGGCGAGTTCGCCGCCGCCACCTACGAGCTCGAACCGCTGGTCACCGACATCCACGACGCGCAGGACGCCGCCACCCGCTTCGTGCTCGTCGGCCGCCCGGCCCGGCCCGCCGCCCCCACCGGCGCCGACAAGACCTCCGTGGTGCTGTGGCTGCGCGCCGATCACCCCGGCGCGCTGATGGAGGTGCTCCAGGAGTTCGCCACCTGCGGGGTCAACATGGTCCGCATCGAGTCCCGCCCCACCGGCGCGGGCATCGGGCAGTACAGCTTCTCCGTGGACTGCGAGGGCCACATCTCCGACAGGAGGGTGGGCGAGGCGATGATGGGCCTCAAGCGGCTCTGCCGCGACGTGCGCTACCTCGGCTCCTACCCGCGCGCCGACGCCGTGCGGCCCACGGTCCGGGCGGGGACGGCGGACGCCGACTTCCTGACGGCCGCGGACTGGCTCACCCGCTGCCTGGACGGCCGGCCGCACTGAGGCGCGCCGAGGGCTGGCCGAGGGCTGGCCGAGGGCTGGCCGAGGATCGAAGTTTTCCACAGGCGGCTCTGAGGGCTGTGGATGAATCGACATTTTCCCCGGCCGGACAAGCCGGGCGATGTCGACAAGTGACCATGGTGACCCCAAGACCATCCACAGCGGACGAGTCCCGCTTCGTCACCCCAAAGCGCGCGTCTCACGCCTAGGAGTGAAGCAATTCCCCTGGGTTTTTCCTCAAATTCGCTCGGAAGAGCGTGTAGGCGACGTTTGGCATGGGAATTCTGCGCCGCACGCTCGGGCCGGCGCGCACCCCCGCAATCTTTTCCACAGCCCGCCTCACCCCCCTGTGGAAAACTTGGTGGGGCAGCCCCCTGACCTGTGGATACTGTGGCGCCCGACTCGCCACCCCATTCCCCCCAAACCCAGACAAATCCCCGCCCTCTCCCCGCTCCTCCGCTTCGGTAGCCTAGAGCCGTGATTGACCTTCGCCTGCTCCGTGAGGACCCCGACCGAGTACGCGCCTCGCAGCGCGCCCGTGGAGAGGACGTCGGCCTCGTCGACGCCCTGCTCTCCGCCGACGAGCGGCGCCGGTCCTCCGGGACCCGCTTCGACGAGCTGCGCGCCGAGCAGAAGCAGCTCGGCAAGCGGATCCCGCGCGCGGCGGGCGAGGAGAAGACCGCGCTGCTGGCGCGGGCCGGCGAGCTGTCCACCGCCGTGAAGGCGGCCGACGCCGAACGCGACGAGGCCGCCGCCGAGGCCCAGCGGCTCCTGCTCCAGCTCGGCAACCTCGTCCACCCCGACGTGCCCGTCGGCGGCGAGGACGACTTCACCGTCCTCGAAACCCACGGCACCATACGGGACTTCGCCGCCGAGGGCTTCGAGCCCGCCGATCACCTGACGATCGGTCACGCCCTGCGCGCCATCGACACCGAGCGCGGCGCGAAGGTCTCCGGCTCCCGGTTCTACTACCTGACGGGCGTCGGCGCCCTCCTGGAGCTGGCGCTGGTCAACGCCGCCATCGCGCAGGCCACCGAGGCGGGCTTCACCCCCATGCTCACCCCCTCCCTGGTCAAGCCGCGCGCCATGGAGGGCACCGGCTTCCTCGGCCAGGCGGCGGCCGACGTGTACCGCCTGGAGAAGGACGACTACTACCTGGTCGGCACCTCCGAGGTCCCGCTCGCGGCGTACCACATGGACGAGATCATCGAGGCCGACGCGCTGCCGCTGCGCTACGCCGGCTACTCGCCGTGCTACCGCCGCGAGGCGGGCTCGTACGGCAAGGACACCAGGGGCATCTTCCGGGTGCACCAGTTCGACAAGGTCGAGCTGTTCTCGTACGTGACGCCCGAGGAGTCGGAGGCGGAGCACGCCCGCCTCCTCGCCTGGGAGAAGCAGTGGCTGACCTCCCTCGAACTCCCCTTCCGCGTCATCGACGTGGCCACCGGCGACCTGGGCGCCTCGGCGTCGCGCAAGTTCGACTGCGAGGCGTGGCTCCCGACGCAGGGGAGGTACCGGGAGCTGACGTCCGCCTCCAACTGCACGGAGTTCCAGTCGCGTCGCCTGAACATCCGCCTCCGGAAGGACGGCCGGACCGGCCCGGTCGCCACCCTCAACGGCACCGCGTGCGCCGTCCCCCGCACGATCGTCGCCCTCCTCGAGAACCACCAGCAGGCCGACGGCTCGGTGCGCGTGCCGGAGGTGCTGCGCCCCTACCTCGGCGGGCGCGAGGCGCTGACCCCGGCGTCGTGACGCCCTTCTCCTACCGCCTGGTCGCCACCGACCTGGACGGCACCCTGCTCCGGAGCGACGGGACGGTCTCGCGGCGGACCCGTGCCGCGCTCGCCGCCGCGACGGCGGCGGGCGCGGCGCACATCGTGGCGACGGGGCGGAGCGTGGCGTGGACCCAGCACATACTCGAGGACCTCGGGTACGAGGGCCTGGCCATCTGCGGCCAGGGCGCCCAGCTCTACCACGCCGGGGAACGCCGCCTGCTGACCTCCGTGACCCTGGACCGCGCCCTGGCCCGGCACGCGGTCGCGCTGCTGGAGGCGGAGCTGGGCCCGCTGGGCGTGGCGGTCAACCGGGACGGGATGGCCGGGGACGTGCTGATGGACGACGTCTTCTGGGAGGAGGCGTCCTCCGCCTGGCGCGCGCCCCGCGACGACGCCGCCCCCGCACGGCTCCCGGTACACGTGTCGGACCGTGCCGCGATGTGGTCCGAGCCGCTGATCAAGCTCTACCTGCACCACCCCGACCACACCGACGACGGCCTGGCCGCCGTGGCCCGAGCGCTGCTCGGCGACGCGGCCCAGATCGTGGTCGCGGGCGAGCGGCTCGTGGAGCTGTTGCCGCTGGGCCTGACCAAGGCGACGGGCCTGTCGGTGGCGGCCCGCCGCCTGGGCGCGACGGCCGCGCAGACGATCGCCTTCGGCGACATGCCGAACGACATCCCGATGCTGCGGTGGTCCGCTCACGGCGTCGCCATGGCCGACGCGCACCCGGAGCTGGTCGCCGTGGCCGACGAGGTGACGGGAAGCAACGACGCCGACGGCATCGCCGAGGTGCTGGAGCGGCTGCTGCCCTGACCGAGCGCGGCCCGCACCTTCGCGATCCCGCGTCTGCCCGCCTCGACAAACGCACTCACATCCGGCTCGGGCGGCGGCCCGTCCCGGCAGATCCGGCACAGGCCGGGCGTCCGGCTGGGCCCCTGGCACCGCTCGCACTCGGACAGCCCCAGCGGTCTCCGTTCGTCCTCGGGCCGACTTCGCATCGGCGCCTTCCGTCTGAGCCGGTCCCGCACGAGGCCCACAGCCGAATACACCCGGTCCGGCAGCCCGGCGGTCAGCACCACCCGCAGCGCCTCGTCACCTACGCCGGCCTCCCGCCACGGCCGCACCAGCGGCGCCAGCTCGGCGGCCTCGGCCACCCCCATCGCCAGCCTGGGCTCCGCCAGCCCGAGCGACCCCAGCAGATTCACGTCGCGTCGCGCCGCCTCCGGCACGACGACGGGCTCGCGCGGCGGCTTCCGCTGTGGCTTCGGTGGTGGCTTCGGCGGCGGAGGGGAGGGAGGTTCTTGTACCCGTGTCTTTACTCCCGAAGGGAGAGCTCCCGTGTCCCCGGCGCTCGCCGCACCGGAGGCCAGATCCCGGGCCTGGGCCCGGTCGTCCGGCCGGTCGTCGTAGGGCGCGTCGAAGACCTCGTACTCGGTGGTGAAGAGCCCGGTCTGCGGATCCTTGCTCACGACGCGCTTGAGGTACCGGCACTCCTCCAGCTCGTGCAGCGCCCGCGCGATGCTCGCGCGGCCCTCGCGCCGCTGCTTGGCCAGCGTCCGGATCGTGGGACGCGCCTGGGGCGGGAGGCTGAGGAGGTAGACGAGGACGCCGATCGCGCAGAAGGAGAGGCGGCGATCCCGCAACAGCTCGTTGCTGTAGGTGGAGAAGGACCGCGTCGGCTGGCTACGATGGTTCTGCATTGGGAAGGGTTGGTTTCCTAGTGCCGGGCCCTCGGATGTTGGCGCATCGCGGGGGCCAATTTGTTTGTGGACGTAGCCGACCCTACAGCCCGTCGCACGTCCCGTGACCTGCACAAATCCCAACTCGCCGCTGCGCGCGCAAAGTTATCCACAGCCCGGCGCGCGTTAGGTGACCTGCGCAAATGCCGCTTCCGGCGGGGCAGCCAATCGCACAATCCACAGCAGGGCCGTCAACCAGACCCCTCAACGGTTCACCCGTTCGGGCGAATTAGCTCGACGTCACAGATGGCACTCCACGACGCGAAGGGCTTCGCCTACAGCCGCTTGTAGAAGAAGCTGCAGTCCCGCAGGTCACCCTCCGGGTCTGCGGCGTACGCCGGGACGGTGCCGTAGCGCGTCCAGCCGGCGGTGAGGTAGAGCCGCTCGGCCGGGCTGGCGGTCTCCGTGTCGAGGATGAGGAGGGTGCGGCCGGCGTTGGCGGCGGCGTTCTCCGCAGTGGTGAGGAGGGCGCGGGCCAGGCCCTGGCGGCGGGCGGTGGGGTGGACGATGAGCTTGAGGACGTGGGCACGGTGACGGCCGTTGGGTGTGCTGTCGAGGGCCAGGCTTATGGTGCCCGTGACGGCGTCGTCCCGGTTGCGCCAGGTCCAGACGATGAGGCGGCCGTCGGCGACGGCGGGGGCCCGGCTGTGCCACCAGGTGGCGGCGGCGTCCTCGTCGAACGGGGAGAGGAAGTTGAGGGAGTCGCCGTGCTGGACGGCGGTGGCGAGCAGGGCGGCGAGGCCCTTGACGGCGTCGGGGAAGGCGTCGGGGGTGAGGCGTTCGATGGCGTGGTGCACGGGGCTGGCCTTCAGGGGAGTCAGGGGAGTCAGGGGAGTCAGGGGAGGACGAGGAACACGGCGTAGCGGACGGGCTGGGAGCCGGGGTTGCGGTAGCGGGAGGGGCCGCGGAGGCGGAAGCGGAGGGTGTCGCCGGGGCGGAGGTGGTGGGTGGTGGCGTCGGCGGTGATCTCCAGCGTGCCGTCCTGGACCCAGACGTGGTGTTCGAGGCCGGGGACGGGCGGCTGGTCGTAGGCGATGTCGGCGCCGGGGCGGAGGGTGCCTTCGACGATGTCGCCGCGGAGGGCGGGGTGGGGTGGGGAGACGGCGCGGCGGGTGAAGCCGGCGGTCTCGTCGCGCCAGACGGGCTGGGCGTCGGCGCGGACGAGCGGTGGCGGCTCCGCCCCGGCCTCGACCTCGGCGAGGAGGCGGGACATGGTGCGTTCGTAGACCGTGCAGAGCTTGCCGAGGAGGGCGGCGGTGGGGCTGATCTGCCCGCGTTCGAGCCGGGAGAGGGTGGAGCGGCTGATGCCGGAGCGGTGAGCGAGCTCGTCGAGGGACCACGCGCGGTGGGCGCGCAGCTCGGCGAGCCGGGCCGCGAGGCGGGCGTCGAGGTCGGTGGCTCCCTCAGTCTCTCCCATATGTGGGATGCTATCCCGGATAAGAGAGGAGCGGGGAGCGCTGCCTGGTCACTTGGCCGGCAGTGTCGTGGCGTATGTCAGCGCCGTCCTGATCCAGTAGTCGAGTGCGGCGTCGTTGAGGGCGTCCCCCGCGGCGCGCACCCAGCCGCGCATCGTCCGCGCGCCCATGACGGCGGGCCGCGCACCCGGACGGGCGAGCGCGTCGTGCGTGCCCTCAGGGCCGACACGTACCAGCAGATCGTCGCCGCTCACCGCGACCACGAGATTCCCGTGGGCGAGAAACGACAGCCCTCCGAACATCCGCTTCTCGGTGACGGACGCCTCGCCTCGCAGCCGGTCGCGCACCCGCTCCGCCAGCACGTCGTCGTAGGCCATGCGCAGCAGACTACGCCGAAGCCGGCGGGCCCGTGAGGCTCACGCCACGGGTGACGCCTCCGGGGCCTCCGCCTCGGGGGCGTCGCCGGCCTCGCCGCCCTCGTGGGCCTGGCGGCGGCTCTTGCGGCGTTCGTACACCATCCGAATGCCCTCATGCAGCGCGGTGATCGCCAGCGCCAGCCCGAGGCCCATCATCAGGCCGCGCAGCGGGTTGTCCTTGAACGCGGCGCCGCCGATGTACCCGATCAGCGCGGAGTAGGTGGCCCAGCTCAGCGCGGCGACGGCGTCGTAGCGGGAGAAGGAGCGCAGCGGGTACCTGGTGGCGCCGGTGGTGAGGGTGGCGGCGGTGCGGCCACCCGGGATATACCGCGCGGTGATCAGGACGAGCCCGCCGCGCTTTTCCAGCATGCGGCCCACGCTGTCGTACGCCTTCTGTGTGCGGCTGCCGGGCTTCACCTTGGCCATGATCTTGGGGCCGGACTTGCGGCCGATCCAGTACGAGATGTGATCGCCGGCGAAGGCGCCGACCGCCGCGACGAGGATGACGAGCACGATGTTCGGCTCGGCGTTCGACGCGGCGAACACGCCGAGCGTGATCACCAGGGTCTCGCTGGGCACGACAGGGAAGAAGCTGTCGATCTTGGCGATGGCGAACAGCGCGAGATACACCCACGGCGTGGCGACAAACTCTTCGACCGCTTCCAGGATCGCGTGCTCCATGCATCAACCCTATGAGATGCCCACGGTCCGCCGCGTCAGCCCGGGGGTGGACGTGGCGAATCCGGGACGATTCCCGGACGTCCCGCGTACACGCCGAAACGGCTCACGACTGTCAGTGGCGGGTCGTAAGGTGCCCCCATGGGTGACTGGTTCCAGACCGTCGGCGACGTCGAGGCGACGAAGGAGGAGGCGCCGAGGCTGGCGGCGGCCGGGCTGTCGTGGCTGGTGGCGGCGGGCATCGTCGCCGCGGAGCCGCACGAGTCGTGTGTGCTGGGCAAGGGTCCGGGCTATCCCCCGGGGCCGAGGTACGCCGACGCGGTGACCGAGCCGGACGAGCGGCTGGCGCTGCTGTGGACGAACGGCATGCGGATCTCGACCTGCCGCACGGTCTTCGACTTTGGCCAGGATGAGATACGCCGGGCGGGCTGCCCGGCGTGCGGGGCGGTGGTGCGGTTCATGGACGAGGAGCGGGGGTGTGGCGACCCGCTGCGGCACGACGCCGCGGCGTGGCAGCCGTTCGACGCGGCGATACGCCAGTGGTTCGAGGGCGGCGACGGGGTGCTGGCCTGCCCGGAGTGCGCGGCTCCGGTGGGGCTGAACGACTGGCGCTGGGAGCCGGTCTGGGGCTTCGGGCACCTGGCGTTCCAGTTCTGGAACTGGCCGCCGTTCCGCCCGGAGTTCGTGACGGAGTTCGCGCGCCGGCTGGGGCACCGGGTGGTGTGCGTCCCGGGCAAGCTCTAGCGGCCCTGAGTCGATCAACGGGTGAGGCGCCAGACCTGGACGGTCATGTCGTCGTCGCTGGCGGTGGCCAGCATGGTGCCGTCGGGGCTGAACGCGAGGCGCTGCACGAACGAGGAGGAGGTCCCGATCGTGTCGATCAGATCGCCGGTGTGCGCGTCCCACAGCCACACGTCCTCGTCGAGGAAGCTGCAGGTCGCGAGCACGTCGCCGTGAGGGCTGAACGCCACGTCCGGCGCCCCCGAGGTGTCACCGAGCCGGAGGAGTTCCCGGCCCGTGCGGGTGTCCACGAGGCAGGCGCCCAGGTTGGAGCTCGCCGCCGCCAGCCTGGCCCCGTCCGGGCTGAACGCCACGCCTTCGTACCCCAGGATGTCTTCGTCCTTGATGACCTCCTGCAGGACGTCCCCGCCGGTGGTCACGTCCAGGAGGGACAGCTTCCTCGGGCCCGCGATCGCCAGCCGTGCGCCATCCGGAGAGAAGGCCACGTCCTGGATGGCACCGTTGTTCCAGCTGAGGAGCAGCTCGGCCGTCCGGGCGTCCCAGAGTCGCACCCCGTCCCCGGACGCGGTGGCAAGCCGGACGCCGTCAGGGCTGAACGTCACTGTGAACGGACTGCTGTCGAGATCGATCCGCAGATGCTCGGTGCCGCTGGCCGCGTCCCACAGTCGCAGGGTCTTGTCGCCAGACACCGTGGCCAGGCGCGTCCCGTCCGGGCTGAACGCCACGCCGGCGTTGCCGGCGCCCCGCCAGCGGCGGGCGCGATGCACCAGCCGGAATTCCTCCTCGCCCGAGAGGTCGGCGACGATGGTCGTCCCGTTGGCGTGCGCGTACGCCAGGCGCTCGCTGTCGGGGCCGAAGACCACGTCGGCCACTGGCTTCCGCAGGTGGATCGTTGTCAGGAGTCTCGGGCTGAACCGTTCCCGCAGGACGGGTTCCACGACCGTCGGCGTCCTCAGCGTCTTCGGCGTCTTCGGCGTCTTCGGCTTCTTTGGCTTCTTCGGGAGAGAGCCGACGTCTGCGCCCAGCCGCCGCAGCTCGGCGGCGAGGTGGGTCGCCGAGTCGTACCGCTCGGCGGGCTCCTTCCGCAGCAGGGTCAGCACCACCTCGTCCCACGCGGCCGGGATCCCCGCCGCCACGGAGCTGGGCGCGGGAGGGGCTTCAAGCAGGTGCGCGGTGAGATAGCCCACGGCCTCCGGCGCCTCGAACGGCAGGCGCCCGGTGATCATCTCGAACAGCACGCAGCCCAGCGCGTACAGGTCGCTGCGCTGCTCCGCGCGGCCCCGGGCGTGCTCGGGCGCCATGTACTGCGGCGTGCCGACCATGAACCCGGTCTGCGTGATGCGGTCGCGCGTCGCGGTCGCGTCGGCCGCCCGTGCGATGCCGAAGTCGAGGACCTTCACCGTTCCCGAGGCGGTGATGAGGATGTTGGCGGGCTTGATGTCCCGGTGGAGGATCCCGGCGGCGTGCGCCTCGCCGAGCGCCTCGCAGATCTGGGCGCCCCAGCGGCCGGCCTCCGGCAGCGCGACGGGCCCGCGTCGGAGCACGGCGTCGAGCCCCTCGCCGCGCAGCCGCTCCATCACCAGGAACGGCGTCGTGCCCTCCTCCGCCTCCGCCTCGCCGAGGTCGTGGACGGTGATGATGTTCGGGTGCTGGAGCCTGGCGGTGAGCCGCGCCTCGCGCAGGAACCGGGCGCGGGCGTCGTCGCCTCTGCTGCCTCCGCCCGCGAGCGACGAGATGAGCTTCACGGCGACGGGACGTTCCAGAGTCTGGTCGTACGCCTCCCACACCTGCCCCATGCCGCCCTCGCCGAGCTGACTCACCAGCCGATACCGGTCGGCGAGGACGCGGTCCGCCACGGAGTACCCCCTTCGCGCGCGTGGTCAAGAACACATCGTAGACAGCGGCTTCACCCGGGAAAGCTCAGGAACGCGGGCGGCACGGCGGCCGTCAGCCAGACTCCGTTCTCGCTGCGGTGGAAGACATGGCCCGCGCGATGCATGGTTCCGGCGTCCACGGTGAGGATCACCGGCCTGCCACGCCGGGCGCCGACGCGGGTCGCGGTCTCGCGGTCGGGCGAGAGGTGCACGTGCTGGCGGGCCATGGGCTTGAGGCCCTCGGCGCGGATGGCGGCGAGGAAGCGGCCCACAGTGCCGTGGAAGAGGAACGCCGGCGGCTCGACGGGCGCCAGCCCGAGGTCCACGGCGACCGTGTGCCCCTGGCTGGCGCGTATCCGATCACGATCACCGTCGAGGGCGTAACGCCGCTTGTCGTTGGTGGCGACCACGTGCTCCAGCTCGGCCCGGGTGATGCGGAAGCCGTCGCGTGCGGCGGCGTCGAGGAGTTCGTCCACGCCGACCCACCCCTGCGGGTCGAGCGTGACCCCGATCCGGGCGGGGTCGTGGCGCAGGTGCCGGGCGAGGTACTTGGAGATGCGCTTGGTGCGTCGCTCGTCCATGCGCTGAGCGTGCCGCACAACGCCCCGCTCGGCATACTCTTTTCGCTTCCCCTTTCTTCCCCTTCGTCGCCTGTAAGCCCGCGGCGGGAACCGGACATAGCTAGGCATGGAATCCGATGAACAGGCTGAACAGTTCGACCGGTTGTTCCGGTCCACCTTTCGCCGGGTGATGGCCTACTGCCTGCGCCGGACCTCCGAGACGGCGGCACACGACGCGGTGTCCGAGGTGTACGCGGTCGCCTGGCGCCGGCGAAAGCACGTGCCCGGTGACGAGCACGAGGCCGCGCTCTGGCTGCTCGGCGTCGCCCGCAAGGTGCTGGCCAACCAGGCACGCGGGCAACGCCGCTGGGCACGGCTGCTGCGCCGCGTGGCGGAGCAGCCGCGTCCCGCGGTGACGGCCGAAGGCCGCGACCTCGGCGAGGCCATGGCCAGCCTGTCGTCCACTGACCAGGAGCTGCTGCGCCTGGCGTACTGGGACGACCTGCCCCCGGCCGACATCGCGGCCGTGCTCGGCATATCCGTCGGCGCTGTCTCCACCCGCCTGCATCGGGCCAGGGAACGCCTGCGCTCGCGTCTGGCGACACCGAACGACAACGAGACGCACGAGACGAAGGTGAAGCAGCATGCTGACCGATAACGACGAGGAGTTCGGCGCGCTCCTGCGCGGTGCCGACCCGGTGCGCGCCCGTGCCCTGCCCGACCCGGACGACCCGGCCGCCCTGCGAATCCGGACGCAGGCGCGCCAGCGTTCCCGGCGCCGTCGCATACGGCACCTGGTGGTGATTCCCGTCGTGTCGGCCCTCGCCGTGGGCGGTGCCACGGCGGCAGCGCTGACACTGGTCGGAGACGGCCACGTCTCCAACACGGCGACCTTGGAGTGCGTCCACCCTTCAGGAGCCGAGGGATCCATCGAAGGCTTCCCCATCGCCCTTACCGCAGCTGACGCGGAGGCCACGTGCCGAGGGTACTGGGAGGCTGGCCAGAACTGGGTGGATTGGGGGGATTGGGATGGCGGCGAACGCCCTGGTCCCGTGGAGGGCCCGCTCACCGCGTGTGCCCCCGGCGACGGGCGCGGCGGCGTCAGGGTGTACGCGGGCGGCCCAGATGTGTGCGAGGAGCACGACGAGGTCCCCTACGTCGGGCCGAGCGACGAACAGGAGCGGCTGGCGGAGTTCGTGGAGGCCCTGCCAGATGGTCTGAAAGACCTGATCAACCCCGAAGATCCCTGCCCTTCCTTCCCGGAGCTGGAGACCAGGCTTTACGACCTGCTGGCCGCACACGATCTGGCCGGCTGGACCGTCGTGGACGCCGCGCCTCCTGGCGACGGCGCGTTGACGCTGACGTACTTCAACGAGGACGGGTCCACGTGCGCCGGTCTCTCCTACCAGGAGGAGGAGCGGAAGATCTTCACCCGGTACCACGCCGAGGACTGACCGGCCTCAGATCGCTGCCGGCGGGCAACGCCCGTCGGCAGCGAGCCGTTCAGCGGATGGCGGCGAACCCCAGGAAGGATGCCCAGGTTTCACGTGGAACAGAGAGTGACGGGTGAGTGGTGTCCTTGGAGTCGCGGACGTGGACGGCGTGCGGGCTGGCGGCCACCTCGACGCAGTCGCCGCCGTTGCCGCTGCTGTAGCTGCTCTTGAACCAGGTGAGTTCGCTGTTCACAGTTCTTCTGCCAACTTCTCGATGAGACGTACCGACTCGTGGGGGTTGAGAGCCTGCGCTCGCAGGATGCCATATCGCTGGATGAACAGTCCCACCTTCTTCTTGTCGGAGATGAGGTCGCTGTCGTTCTGGTGCTCGATGTAGGCGACGTGTCGGTGGTCCTTGGTGGTCAGCAGCGTCAGGTAGCCGTCCAGGGCGGTGTGCTCCTCGCAGTCCATAGGCATCACCTGGAGGGTGAGGAACGGCAGCGGGGTCAGGTCCAGCAGATGGTGGAGCTGTTCCTTGAGCACGGCTTTGCCGCCGAGCGGGCGGCGTAGCACCGACTCCTCGATGACGAAGCCGAGGTACGGCCGGGGGCAGCGCTGCAGGAGCTTCTGCCGTTCCAGGCGACGCGCGACCTCCTTCTCGATCTCCTCCTCGTCCAGCGCTGGGGAGTGCATCCGGAACGTCGCCCGTGCGTACGCCTCCGTCTGCAGCAGGCCGGGAACGAGCAGCGGCGCGTAGTTGTTGAGCGCGAAGCACTGGCGTTCCAGGACCACGTAGTCGCGGAAGAACTCCTTGTACTGCTCGGCAGACATGTAGTCGGTGACAGACGCCAGCAGGCCGTTGGCCTGGAGCCTAGTGTCCAGGTTCTCGATCAGCTGCGTGTCGGGGATGCGTTCGGCGCGCTCGACGGCGCCGATCATCGAACCGGAGACGTTGCAGAACGCGCCTACGTCGTCTCGCGAGAGACTGTGCGACTCGCGCAGCAGGCGCACCTGCCTGCCGAACGACAGGCGCAGGGGAGAAGGCTCGGATTCAGATTCGGACACGTGTGCCTCCGTGCTTCACAGGCGTCACTGAACAGGGGCCGAGCTCCACAGATCACGAGCTGTGAAGGGCCAACTACTCGTCAGCGTAATGCGATCGCGCAAGCGTAGGGGCATGAACGACGAAACCGACCTCCCCGATCTCCCGGAGTGGATTCCTGACTTCGGGTGCAAGCTCCGCAAGACCGGCCTGTGGTTCGACGCGATCCGCATCGCGGGCGCGCGCGGCGAGCGGGTCGCGGTGGCGCTGACGGCCGCGTGCGGCGGGGAGCCGGGGCCGATAGTACGGGAGTTGGTGGGGCGGGGGTGGCTGTACTTCATCCTGCCGCCGGGTACGGTGCGGGATTTCCGCTGGCCGCCGTTCGCGGAGCGCTACAGCGCGGCGACCCCCGGCCGCGTGGCGTTCGTCGGCATCCCGGCCCTGTCGGGCGAGACCTGGCCCCTGGCGTGGCGCTGCTTGCCTACGGCGGAGCAGCCGTTCGTGGAGCCGTGCGCGCTGAACGCGGCCATCATCGCGGAGGCGGAGCGAAGGAAGAAGACCGAATGCGTGACCTAATTACGATCCGCTCGTTAGGCCATATGCGCGGAGGCGACTGGAGTACGTGGCGCCGAGAGTGTGTGAAGTGGTGGTTGCCGGTAGCGGGCGAGACCTGTGCCGGTCGTGCAGTACGTGACGCGATAGCAGATCTCCGCTCCTAGCCCCTGGATACGGGCGGTACCTGGCATGCCCATACGAGACCGGAAGGGGTCTTTGCACACTCATGCACGACGAGAAGGTTCTGCTGGAGTCGCGCTCGTTGCGCGACAGCCTTGCGGCGCGCACAGACGCGCTCGACAAGGTCAAGGCACTACGGCTACTGCCCGACGGGCTGCACGTGACGACGGACGCGGTCGCGGCCTTCTTCGAGGTGGGGACGAAGGCTGTGGAAAGTTTGCTGAGGCGCCACCGCGAGGAACTGGAAGCGAACGGGCTTCGAATCCTACGAGCCTCTGAACTGCGGGAATATCAGACCTTCAACTTGAAGGTCTCATCCAGCAACTTTGAGCAAAGTTATCCACAGCGCCGAAACAGCATGGCGCTGTACACCCGCCGCACGGTCCTCAACGTGGCGATGCTGCTGCGGGACAGCGCCGTGGCGCGGCGGGTCCGGGCGTACCTGCTGGACGCGGAGGAGAGCACTCGGCTGCCTCGGCGGGAGGCTCCCGCGCTGGAAAGGCGGGTGACCAACGTCGAGGCGGCGATCGCCGACATCGGGCCCGCGTTGCGGGATCTGGGGCCGCTGATTCACCGGATGGCCGTCCGGCTGGAGAACGTCGAGCGGCGGGTGGAGCACGTGGACGGGCGCGTGGAGCGCATGGACCGGCGGCTGGAGAACACCGAGCGTGTGGTGTGCGCCATGAGTGAGCGACTGGCCGATGTCGCGGCGGGCCTGAAGGATCTGCGCGACCGGCCCCTGCCCAAGCCGCCACGGCGTCGGCATCGCGGGCTGCCGTAGGGGCGGCAACGCCTGGCCGTGGCGCCGTCCCAGGTCAGAACAAGGCCGGTGACTCTGGCCGACGCTGATCCCCGCGACTGCGACGAACCGCACCGAAATCGCCGCTGGACAAACCGTTCTGTCGCACTCGTGGGGATCATGGACGAGCAAAGTCACCGGCATTGCAGGTCAGAAGGCACTTTCGCGGTTTCCGCTCATGAGTTGGACGCCTATTCGCAGCCTGGCGGTTCGTCCTCGGTCGGTACGAATTGCAGCGTGGGCATCCCGGCGGCGTCGAAGTTGGCGGTGTCCGGGCCGATCAGGGTCATGTAGCCGGCGAGCGTCTGGTTGTCCTGCGAGGGAGGCTCCCCCTTGACCTGCTCGACACCGGGGTACACGAAGTCGAGAACCCACCAGCGGCCGCCGAACTTCACCCACTTGACTCCGCAGTGCGTATAGATGTCATACGGATACGGCGTGTGCTGCTTGGGCTCTGCCGGCCCTTCCTGCCACTCGCCCTTGGTGACGGTGCGGGCGGGCAGGGTGGGGCCGGTGTTCCTCTCTTCGCCCGGGTTGTCGGACGAGGACGAGCAGCCGGGGAGCAACAGCCCGGCGCTCAGGAGCAGGACGGCGGCTTGGCGCGATACTTTCATGCACCTCAGACGCTGCGGGCATGTGGTCGGTTCAATCCCTGCGGGCCTCAACGGCAGCGGCGGCCCATCGTGGCGGCGGCCCACCGCCCGAGACATGAGTCCGGGGCGTGCGGATGGGCGTTCGTTCGTCGGCTGGGAGAGCCACGTGGCGCGAGCCGGCGCCGGAGCTGGTAGGGCCGGTAGGGCCGGCGCCTCCACCTCCTCCCGCCTCCGGCTGAGGGCCGTCGGTCACTCCCCTCCCGCCAGCGTCAGCGCCCGCAGGCGGCGGATGGCGTACCAGGTGCCGGCCGTCGTGGCCGCCGTCAGGAGGATGACGCCCGTCGCCAGGCTGACGTCGGAGGTGATGTCGGCGCCGTCGAAGGCGATGCGTTCGGCCAGGGCCAGGGACCACTGCTGGACGCTGAGGGTGCGGGCGCCGGGGACCAGGTTGCCGAACAGGGCCTCCCACACCAGGGCGTAGATCAGGCCGAAGACCACGGCGTTGCGCGAGATCGTGCCCAGCAACAGGAAGACCGCGCTGTAGGCGACGGAGGCGACGGCCGCCGCGGCCGTGAAGGCGACGGCGATGCGCTGGCTGTTGTCGTTGAGGATGACGCCCGCGACGAGGATGGGGATGGTGGTGAAGGCGAGGGTGATGGCGACGGCGACGAGGAGCTTCGTGGTGATGATCGTGCGGCGCGGCAAGGGCTTGGCCAGCAGGTAGACGATGGAGCCGTCGTCGATCTCGGGGGCGATGGCGCCGGTGCCCGCGATGACGCCGATGAGGGGGACCATGGCCGCCAGCGCGAAGCCGCCGAGGATTTCGGTGGCGGCGCGGTCGTCGGCGCCGGTCTGGATGCGGACGGCGAAGGCGATGACCAGCAGTAGGAGGGGGAGGGCCGAGAGGATCAGGGCGCGGCGGCGGCCGAGGAGGGCGCGGTAGGTCAGGCGCGCGACAGTTTGGTTATACATCAGGACGCCACCAGGTAGGAGAAGACGGATTCGAGGGATTCGTCGGAGGGGGAGACCTCGAGCAGGCGGATGCCGTGGTCGCGGGCGAGGCGCGGGAGTTGGTGAGTGAAGCGGGTGAAGTCGACGGCCTGGATGCGCAGGGCGCCCTCGGTGTGGTCGACCTCGATGCCGGTGGTGGAGCGGTCGGCGATGAGGGCGGCGGCCAGGGCCCGGTCGTCGGCGGAGCGGACGAGGTACCGGTGGGGGCGGTCGGTCATCAGGCGGCGGATCTTGCGGAAGTCCCCGGAGGCGGCGTGGCGTCCGGCGACGATGACCTCAATGTGGGTGGCGAGCTGCTCGACCTCTTCGAGGATGTGGGAGGAGAAGAGGACCGTGCGGCCTTCGGATCCCATCTGCCGGAGGAGATCCATCAGGTGCATGCGCTGGCGGGGGTCCATACCGTTGAACGGCTCGTCCAGCAGCAGCACTTCGGGCTGGTGGACGAGGGCGGAGGCCATCTTGACGCGCTGGCGCATGCCCTTGCTGTAGGTGGCGATGCCGCGGTCGGCGGCGTGGCCCATCTCGACGGTGGCGAGGGCGGCGGCGGTGGCGGCGCCGGGGTCGGGCAGGCCGTGGAGCTCGGCGTTGGCCAGGACGAACTCGCCGCCGGTGAGGTAGTCGTACATGCCTTCGCGCTCGGGGACGAGGCCGATGTGGCGGTAGACCTCGGCGTTGCGCCATATGGTCTGGCCGTCGAGGGTGACGGTGCCGGCGGAGGGGGCGAGGAAGCCGCTCATCATGTGGATGAGGGTGGACTTGCCGGCGCCGTTGGGGCCCAGCAGGCCGGTGACGCCGGGGCCGATGTCCATGGTGATGCCGTTGACGGCGACGACGTTGCCGAACCAGCGGGACGTGGCGTTGATGTGGATGGTGGCCATGGCGTCAGAGACCCGCCTTCCGGTAGCGGCGCAGCAGGAGGGCGTAGCAGAGGACGACGAGGGCGAGGGCGACGAGGGGGTAGGCGGCCTGGGTGGCGGTGCCGGTGATCTCGGCGTTCTCGGGGAACTGGCTTTCGCCGCCGAGGAAGGATGATTGCAGGCCGTCCATCAGGGAGCCGGGGGAGAACAGGCCGAGGATGCCGACGTTGTCGGGGTTGCCCTGCTCGACGGCGACGGCCTGGACGGCGGTGACGGCGAAGTAGGGGATGGTGAAGACGCCGATGATGGCGGCGACGCCGAAGCCGCGGCGGGGGGTGTGGGAGGCCGTCAGCAGGGCGATGGCGGCGTGGAAGACGGCGAAGGCGGCGGCGAAGGCCAGGCCCTGGGCGTAGCCCTCGGTCTGGGTGGCGAAGCCGAGCTCGGCCAGCAGGCCCCCGGCGTAGGTGATGGTGAGGGGGATGGCGACGAAGAGGAAGAGGGCCGCGCTGAGGGCGGCGAACTTCGCGGCGACGTAGTCGGCCGAGTCGACGGGGCGGGAGAAGTACAGCGGGATGGTGCGGTACCGCAGGTCGAGGGAGACCATGACGGGGGCGGCCAGCGCGAGGTAGAGGCCGAAGATCGGCTGCATGAAGAGGGGGTAGTCGGTGTAGCCGATGGGGAGCTCGTCCTGGCTGGCGACGGTGGCGACGGCGACGCTGACGATGGCGGGGGCGGCCATGATGACGAACAGGCCGATGGGCAGGACCTTGGAGCGGGCGGAGCGGCCCAGGCCGTACGCGCCGCGGAGGGAGTGGATGAAGAGGGAGCGGCGGGCGTACAGGCTGCCGAGGCGTTCGCCGGTGTAGCGGCGGTAGCCGATGTTGTGGATCCGGGCCTCGTGGGCCGGGGTCGGGGTGGCGGGCGTGGTCACGGGCGTGCTCCCTCGGCCTCGGCGGGGGTGTCGTTGTCCTGGAAGACCTCGGCGATGTGGTGGCGGCGCTGCTGCATACGGACCAGGCCGAGGCCGAGCTCGGCGATGGTGTCGCGGACGGTGTCGTAGACGGCCTCGTCGGTGGCGTCGAGGAGGACGAGGTGGCCGGCCGGGGTGGCGTCGAGGCCGTGAGCGGCCAGCGCGGTGCGCAGGGCGGCGGCGCCGTCGGGGTGGTCGTCGGTGTCGGTGACCTCGATGGTGAGGGAGGCGGTGGCCTGGGTGAAGGTGGCCGTGGCCTGGGAACGCAGCAGCTTGCCGCCGTCGATGACGACGATGTGGTCGCTGGTGCGCTCCAGCTCGCCGAGGAGGTGGGAGGTGACGAGGACGGAGATGCCGAAGTCGGTGTGGATGCGGCGGATGAGGCCGAGCATCTCGTCGCGGCCGGAGGGGTCGAGGCCGTTGGTGGGCTCGTCGAGGAGGACGAGGCGGGGGTCGTGGACGAGGGCCTGGGCGAGCTTGACCCGCTGCCGCATGCCGGTGGAGTACCCGCCGATGGGGCGGTAGCGCTCCTCGTAGAGGCCGACGTGGCGGAGGGTGTCGGCGGTGCGCTCGCGGGCGGCGGTGCGGGGGAGGCCGGACATGCGGGCCATGTGGACGACGAACTCGGTGGCGGAGACGTCGGGCGGCAGGCAGTCGTGTTCGGGCATGTACCCGACCTGCTCGCGGATGGCGCGGCCCTCGGTGGCGGCGTTCCGGCCGAGGACGGCGGCGGTGCCGTCGCTGGCGGGGGCCAGGCCCAGGAGGATCTTGATGAGGGTGGACTTGCCGGCGCCGTTGGCGCCGACGAGGCCGGTGACGCCGGGGCCGATGTCCACGCTCAGCCGGTCCAGGGCGGTGACCTTCGGGTACCGCTTGGTGAGGCCGTCGGTGCGGATGACGGTCTGCTCTGCCTGCCGGCTGTCGTGTTCCGCTGCGCTGGGGCCGGCGCTCGCGCTTGCTGTGACACTCACGGGTCCGACGGTAGTGGCGCGGGCGGTGGCCGGCGTCAGCCTTTCGTACGCAACCGCCCCTGGGGCGGGTCGGCCGAAAGTACGGCGTTCCCCTAGGGGCGCGGCGGGGGCACCCTGAGTGAGTTGCGGGTGGGCTACGCGGCGCGGAGGAAGGCGCTGGTGGTGACCTGGCCGATCAGGCTGAGGCGGGTGCCGGCGGCGGCGAGGTGGGCGTCGGCGGCGGCCTGGACGCCGGGCCACTTGGGGTCGCCGTAGTCGTCGAGGACGACGACGGCGCCGGGGGCGGCGATCTCCTCGGCCCACGCCAGGTCGGCGGCGACGCCCTCCCGGCCGTGGTCGCCGTCGACGACGATCACGTCGAAGGCCTCGCCGGCGAGGGCGGCGCGGACGGCCGGGTCGGTGGAGTAGCCGCGCAGCAGGCGGAGGCGTTCGGGGGTGACGCCGGCGGCGTGGAGGTTGGCGCGCACCACGTCCTCGGTGACGGGGGTGCCGGACAGGTCGTGCCTCAGCTCGCGGCCGTTCTGGAGCTGCTGGGCGGAGACGGGGTCGACGATGGTGAGGTGGTAGGGGTGGCCGGCGCGGAGGATCTGGCGGGCGAGGCAGGCGGCGAACAGGCCGTAGAGGGTGCCGATCTCCAGGATGCGGCCGCCGGGCGGGGCGAGGAGGGGCGTGGTGGCGAGCTTGCCGAGGATGTTGGCGGTGCCGCCGGCGATGCGGCCCACGCCCCGGTTCTCGACCTCCACCAGGGTGCGGTAGGCCTGCACGGTGTGGCGGCGGGCGTCCTGGGGGCGCGCGCCCGTGACCTCGGCGACGCGGCGGACGAGGGCGTCGGTCTGGGCGGGGGTGGGCTGGCGGTGCACGCGGCGGCCCGCGCGGCCCAGCAGCAGGTCGAGGCCGTGGAGGCGTTCGTCGACGCGTTCGAGGCGTTCGGTCAGCTCGCGCACGTGCTCGCGGGTCTCGGCGAGTTCGGCGCGCAGGGCCCGTTCGGCGCGCTCGGCCCGCTCGGCCCGCTCGGCGGCGGCCAGGCGCTCGTCGATGCGCAGCTCGCGGTGGCGGCGTTCGAGGCGGGCGTCGATGCGGCGGTCGAGGCGGCGGGCCAGCGGGCCGAGGAGGCGGCTTCGGCTCATGGTCCGACGCTAGCGGCTGGGCGAGCCGCAGGTCAGCGCGGGCAACGGGAGTTATCACGGCGTTGTCGCGGCCGTCATCGGCGTTCACGATCGGCCGGGCCCCTGCCGGGTCGGTGCCGGGCCGGGCCGGTGGAGGCCGACGGGGGTCGGCATATGCTGGACGACTGTGACCGCCGCCTCGCCCGGCCGCCTCCCCCGGCTGATCGCCACCGACCTGGACGGCACCCTGCTGCACGACGACAAGACCGTCTCCGACCGCACCGTCGCCGCCCTCGCCGCCGCCGAGGAGGCGGGCATCGAGGTGATCTTCGTGACCGGCCGCCCGGCGCGCTGGATGGACGTGGTCAGCGAGCACGTCCACGGCCACGGGCTGGCGATCTGCGGCAACGGCGCCGCCGTCGTCGACCTGCACCGGGGCAACGAGCTGGTGGAGGTACGCGCGTTGGACCGGGCCGCCGGGCTGGCGATCGTGCGCTCGCTGCGCCTGGCCGCGCCCGGCGTGTCCTTCGCGGTGGAGCGCACGGACGCCTTCCGGTTCGAGCCGCGCTACCCCCGGCTGCACGACCAGCGGGGACAGCCCTCGGAGGTCGCGGAGGCGGAGAAGCTGCTGGGCGCCGAGGCGGGGACGACGCCGGTGCTGAAGCTGCTGGCGCACCACACGACGCTCGACCCGGACGGCTTCCTGGCGCTGGCGCGCGAGGTGGCCGGCGGGCACGGGGAGTTCACGCGCTCCAGCCCGTCCGCGCTGCTGGAGATCAGCGGCCGGGGCGTGAGCAAGGCCAGCACGCTGGCGCGGCGCTGCGCGCGGCGGGGGATCCGCCGCGAGGAGGTGGTGGCGTTCGGTGACATGCCCAACGACCTGGAGATGCTGGGCTGGGCGGGCACGGCGTACGCCATGGCCAACGCGCACCCGGACGTGCTGGCCGCGACGCCGCGCCACGCGGCGTCCAACGACGAGGACGGCGTGGCGCTGGTCATCGAGGAGCTGCTCGCCGGTCAGGCGTAGGTGCGGAGGGAGCGCGGCCCGGATGGGCCGGTCACGGCCGGGCGTGGCTCAGTCGCGGTCCGTTCCGCCGTCGGCCGGGCTGGTGAACTCCGGGCTGGAGAAGTCCGGTTGGCCGTAGCGGGGCCGGGTGCGGGGCGGAGTGCGGGGCGGGGGGTCCTCGTCCTCGTCGGCGCCGCTGTCGAAGTCGGGGCTGGCGTAGTCGGGGCTGGCGTAGTCCGGGGCGGCGTAGCCGCGGCGGGTGGTGGCCGGCTCCTCGCGGTCGCTGCCGGAACCGGACGCCGGGCTGTCGAAGTCGGGGCTCGCGAAGTCGGGCCCGGAGTAGTCCGGCGGGGCGAAGCCCCGGCCCGAGCGGGCGGCCTGCCGGTCCTCCTCGTCGCGGCCCTCGTCGGGCGAGGTGAACTCGGGGCGGCCGAACCGCGGCCCCGAGTAGTCCGGGTGGCTGTAGCGCGGCCGGGCGGAGCCGCCGCCCTGGGCGGGGGTGCGGCTGTCGAAGTCGGGGCTGGAGAAGTCCGGGCTGGAGAAGCGCAGCCGCGGGGTGCGGCGTTCGGCGGACTCCTCGGCGTGCCGGGCGGCGGCGTGCTCGCGCAGGAACGGCATGATGCCGTGCTCCAGCAGGGCTCGGCGCCACTCCTCGCGCGCCCGGGCCACCTCCTCGGCAAGCGGGCCGGTGCCTTCGGCCGGGCGGGCGCGGATCGAGGTGCGCGAGCCGTTGTTGACGGCGGCGATGACCAGCCCGGCCACGGCGAGCAGTACGCCGACGGCGGCCAGCACCGCGAAGACCCAGCCGACCTGGCGCATGGGCTCGGCCATCGCTGGCTCGGGCTCGGCCATGCCGAGGGCGTATCCCAGCAGCAGGAAGATGAGGGAGGCGATGGTGGCCAGCACCGGCACCAGGGCGGCGGCCACGGCGATCAGGCCAGATCCGGCGCCGCCGTCGGCGTCGGTGCCGGCGTACGAGGGCGGCGAGGCGGCGGGCGCGGTGCGGCCGGGACGGCGCAACTCGTGGCGGAGCTGGGCGAAGCGGCGGTACTCGGCCTCGGCGGCGGCGGCGATCCGCGGGACGGCCCGCAGCGCCAGGGCGCGCAGCTCCTCGTCGGCGAAACGATCCGCCCCGGCCGTGAGCCGGGCAGCGCGCAGCGCCTCGTCGAGGACGCGCTCGAATTCGGCGCGGTCCTCGGGTGGCAGAACCTCAGCGCTGTTCATGTGCGTCCCCGGATGCTCCGATAAGCCGCGAGAGCGGGTGAGCAGAACGATGGTAGAGCCCCTGGGTCTTTCCTCACAGGGAAAAACGGGAATCTGTACTTTCCCCCTGCCCTGTATCCGGAAACGCACGCGGCGGTTGCTGAATTGCGATCTTCAGTCGGGGAGGGGCAGGCGGGCGACGAGGAGCCTGCCGGACATGGTGACGCCGCCGTCCATGGCGATGGCGAGGGAGTCGGCGTAGACGTGAGGACCCGGCGCCTTCGGGGTGTCGGCCTCGCCGGGGGCGCTCTCGGCGTCGCCGGCGCCGGCGGAGTCGGCGGCCGGGACGGCGACGGGGGCGGTGGTGGCCCGGCCCGCCTCGCCGGTCAGGTACGGGATGGGGCTGTGGCCGTGGACGACGCGCTTGCCGCCGTAGGTGTCCAGCAGCTCCCGCACCGCCTGCGGGCCGTCCTCGTCGCGGAAGGCGAAGCGCTTGGTGAACTTCCGGAACAGCTCCCAGGTCTCGGAGACGTCGTTGCGCTGCAACGCCTGCCAGATGGCGTCGTTGACGTCCTCGACGGAGGTGCCGAAGTCCAGGTACGCGGTGGTGTCGGAGTGCACCAGCAGGTGGCCGTCGGCCAACGCCATGGAGTCCAGGCGGGACATCCACTGCAGGTGGTGGTCCTGGAGGCGTTCCATGTCGCTGCGCTGGCCGCCGTTGAGGAGCCAGGCGGCCTGGAAGGAGGCGGTGCCGGCGCCGGAGTCGACGGGGGCGTCGCCGAAGCGGCTGGCGCCGAGCAGCAGCAGCTCGTGGTTGCCGAGGAGGGCCTTGCAGTAGCCGCCGGCGGCGGCGGCCTCGGCGGACAGGCGCATGACCATGTCGATGACGCCGATGCCGTCGGGCCCGCGGTCGGTGAAGTCGCCGAGGAACCACAGGCGGGTATTGCCCGCGGCCCAGGCGTCGTTGGCGTCGGTGAGCCCCGCCTCGCGCAGCGCGGCGCGCAGCTCGTCGAGGTATCCGTGGACGTCGCCGACGACGTAGAGCGGTCCGGACCCGTCCATGACGGGGAGGTCGCGCACGGTGGGCGCGTAGAGATCCGTCAGCGCGCTCGCACCGTCCGGGTCCGTGCCGCGCCACGCGATCGGACCCCGGTCTGGTCCCTGGCCGGCCCCCTGTGTCATCGACCCTCCCACCGTCGCACGCCGCTTCCACCCGCTGAACCCGCCTGATCCTTCAGCGGCCGGATCGGCTGCGGGATCGGCTGGTCGCGGTGCCATTCGCCCATCATAGGAATCCCGGTGCTCAGGTGTGACACACCTGGGGCGAGAGAAACCGCGGGCGCGAGGGGCCGGGAGGCGGCGTTTCCCGGACCTTTGCCGCAAACCCCGCCGCGGACGGTCCCGGACACCGTCCCGGAAGCCCTCGCAATCCCTCGGAATCCCTCCGCGGACACTTCCGCGAACCCGGCGGTCCGATGTCCGCCACCCGTACGCCACGGGCCTACGGCTGCGCCGCCGGGGGCGTGCGGGGGGCGGCGACGCGCGCGGCGCGGGCGCGGCGTTGGGAGGAGGTCCGCACGATCAGCTCGGTGGGCATGACCTGGTGCGGCGTGGTGCGGGTCGTGGCGGTGGCAGTGGCGGTGGCGGTGGCGGTCGGCACGGGGGCCGGGGCGGGCGCGGGCGCGGGTCCCGGCGTTGCCAGGCGGGGGGCGGCGGCGACGGGCCGGTCGGCGCCGGGGATGTTGCCGACGTTGGTGGCGCCGCTCTCGATGGCGTCGATGAGGAGCTGGACCACGGTGGTGCCGATGCGGGCGGGCTTGAGGGAGAGCGTGGTGATGGGCGGCTCGGTGCGGGCGTAGACGCTGGACTCGCTGCAGCAGACCAGCAGCAGGTCGTCGGGGACGCGCAGCCCGTAGCGGCGGGCGGCGGCCAGCAGGTCGGTGCCGTTGGGGTCGAACAGGCCGTAGACGGCGTCGGGCCGGTCGGGCCGGGCCAGCAGGCGGTCGGCGGCCATGGCACCGGCGCACGGGTCGTGGGCGGGGTACGCCTCGTAGACCGGCTCCTGGCCGGTGCGCTCGCACCAGGTGAGGTACGCCGTGGTGGACAGCCGCGTGTACGTGTCGGTGCTGGTGCCGGTGAGCAGCCCGATGCGGCGGGCGCCGGCGCCGGCGAGGTGGTCCAGGAGGCCGAGGACGGCGGCCTCGTGGTCGTTGTCGACCCAGGCGGTGACGGGGAGGCTGCCGCCGGGGCGGCCGTCGGAGACGACGGGGATGCCCTGGCGGACCAGTTCGGTGACGACGGGGTCGTGGTCGGAGGGGTCGACGACGACGGTGCCGTCGAGGGCGACGTTGGACCAGACGTCGAAGTCGCGGTGGAGCGAGGTGGCCGGGAGGATCACCAGGGCGTAGCCGCGGGCGAGGGCGGCGGAGGTGGCGGCGCGCGCCATCTCGGCGAAGTAGGCGAACTCGGTGAAGGTGAACGGTTCTTCGCCGTAGGTCGTGACCGTGAGGCCGAGGAGCCCGGACTTGCCGGTGCGCAGGGTGCGCGCGGCGGCGGAGGGGCGGTAGCCGAGGCGGTCGGCGACGTTGCGGACGTGGCGGCGGGTGGCGTCGGGCAGGCGTCCCTTGCCGTTGAGCGCGTCCGAGACAGTCGTGATCGAGACACCGGCAGCGGCGGCGACGTCACGGATGCCGGCCCGTCCGCTGGTTCGGCGACCGGCCGCCCGGGTCACCCTGTGTTTCGCTGCTGTCATGGCGAGCCGATCGTAGGCCCGGCCAAGGGTTGTCATCCCCGGGGCGTGACGGAGGAGCGCAGCCACGTTTCCGCAAGGTCAACTCCCCTTGTGCGCCTGGGATTACAAGGTCATCGGGCGACTTGGGGCGGGTTGTGGAAAGTCTTCGCGCGATGCGTTCCGCCGCTTGTTGGGATTTCAACATGCCCCTGCTCACCCCTACGGGTGAGGCGCGCAAGGGCGTTCGCCACCCGCGTGAGTCGCTCTTCGCGCGCCGCGCGATCTGCGGGCCCGCGCCGGGTGGCCGGATCCCGCAGCTCCTAGAGTGTGAGGGTGACCGCCTCGCAGCCCTCCCGCAGATCCTCCCAGCCCGCCCCCCGGCAGGTGCGCCTCCGCGCCGCGCTGGAGGACATCCCGACCTACGTGCCCGGCCGCCCGCCCGCCCACGAGGTGGCGTACAAGCTGTCCTCGAACGAGAACCCCTACCCCCCGCTGCCCGGCGTGCTGGAGACGGCCGTCGAGGCTGCCGGCTCGCTCAACCGCTACCCCGACCTCCACTGCTCCCGGCTGCTGGCGGAGCTGGCCGAGCACCACCGCGTGCCGGTCGGCCACCTGGCGGCCGGCACCGGCTCGGTGGCCCTGACCGGGCAGCTCGCGCAGTCCGTGGCCGGGCCGGGCGACGAGGTGGTCTACGCCTGGCGGTCGTTCGAGGCGTACCCCATCGTCACGCAGGTCGCGGGCGCCACCTCGGTGCGGGTGGCGCTGACGGCGGGCGAGGAGCACGACCTGGACGCCATGGCCGAGGCGATCACCGAGCGGACGCGGCTGGTCTTCGTGTGCAGCCCCAACAACCCGACGGGGGTGGCGATCCGGCGCGGGCCGCTGGAGCGGTTCCTCGACCGGGTGCCGGGCGACGTGCTGGTGGTGCTCGACGAGGCGTACCGGGAGTTCGTGCGCGACGAGCGAAGCGAGACGGGGGTGCCTCCGGCCGAAGGCGGCGGGAGCGTGCCCGACGGCATCGAGCTGTACCGGGAGCGGCCCAACCTGTGCGTGCTGCGCACCTTCTCCAAGGCGTACGGCCTGGCAGGGCTGCGCGTCGGGTACGCCGTGGCGCACGAGCCGGTGGCGGCGGCGCTGCGGAAGACGGCGGTGCCGTTCGGGGTGAGCCAGATCGCGCAGGACGCGGCGGTGGCCAGCCTGCGGAGCGAGGCGGCGCTGATGCGGCGCGTGGCGGCGCTGGTGGAGGAGCGGGCGCGGGTGGCTGAGGCGCTGGCCGCGCAGGGGTGGACGGTGCCCGAGTCGCAGGCGAACTTCGTGTGGCTGCGGCTGGGGGAGGCGACGGCGGACTTCGCGGCGGCGTGCGAGAAGGCGGGCGTCACGGTCCGCCCGTTCCCGGGCGACGGCGTGCGCATCACCATCGGGGAGCGTGAGGCGAACGACCTGCTGCTGGGGGTGGCGGCGGAGTTCCGCAGGGGGCGGTAGCCGGGGCGGTGGTCGGGGCGGTAACCGGGCGGGGGTCCCAGGGCTCAGCCCCCGGGCCCCGGCCGTCCACCCCCCGCGCGGGGTTTGTGTCGGGGTGGGTCATAATGGGCGCAGCTTGTGAATGTGAATACGTTCACAAGATCGCAGCTCGCGAAGGAGACAGACCCGTGGTTGACCTCGCGCTCGCGCCGGAGACCCTGGCGCGGTGGCAGTTCGGCATCACCACCGTCTACCACTTCCTCTTCGTTCCCCTCACCATCTCGCTCGCCTCCCTCACCGCGGGCCTGGAGACCGCCTGGGTCCGCACCCGGAACGAGAAGTACCTGCGCGCCACCAAGTTCTGGGGCAAGCTCTTCCTGATCAACATCGCCATGGGCGTGGTCACCGGCATCGTCCAGGAGTTCCAGTTCGGCATGAACTGGTCGGACTACTCCCGCTTCGTCGGCGACGTCTTCGGCGCGCCGCTGGCGTTCGAGGCGCTGCTGGCGTTCTTCTTCGAGTCCACCTTCATCGGCCTGTGGATCTTCGGCTGGGACAAGCTGCCGCCCCGGATCCACGTCGCCTGCATGTGGATGGTGGCCATGGGCACCGTCCTGTCCGCCTACTTCATCCTCGCCGCCAACTCCTGGATGCAGCACCCGGTCGGCTACCGGATCAACCCCGACACCGGCCGCGCCGAGCTCACCGACTTCCTGCACGTCCTGACGCAGAACACCGCGGTCGCGCAGTTCTTCCACACCATCAGCGCCGCGTTCCTCACCGGCGGGGCGTTCATGGTCGGCATCGCCGCCTACCACCTGATGCGGGGCCGCCACGTCTCCGTCATGCGGGCCTCGCTGCGCCTCGGCCTGGTCACGATGGTCGTCGCAGGCCTGCTCACGGCGTTCTCCGGCGACCGGCTCGGCAAGATCATGTACGAGCAGCAGCCGATGAAGATGGCCTCCGCCGAGGCGCTGTGGGACACCGAGGCGCCCGCCCCCTTCTCGCTCTTCGCCGTCGGCGACGTCGACGAGGGCCACAACAAGGTCGCCGTCGAGGTCCCCGGCCTGCTGTCCTTCCTCGCCCACGACAACTTCTCCGAAGAGGTCCCCGGCATCAACGACCTCAACGAGCAGATGCAGGAGCAGTACGGCCCCGGCGACTACCGGCCCAACATCCCGCTGGCGTACTGGAGCTTCCGCTGGATGATCGGCTTCGGCATGGCGTCCCTCACCCTCGGCGCCGCCGGCCTGTGGCTGACCCGCCGCCGCCTGTGGCTCGCCGACCGCCTGCGCACCGGCCCCGACGAGGTGCCGCGCCTGGCCCTCACCCGCGACGCCGAGCTCGGCCCCACCCTCACCCGCGCGTACTGGCGGGTGGCGCTGCTCACCCTCCTCTTCCCCCTCGTCGCCAACGCCTGGGGCTGGATCTTCACCGAGACCGGCCGCCAGCCGTGGGTGGTCTTCGGCGTGCTGAAGACGTCCTCCGCCGTCTCCCCCGGCGTCTCGCAGGGCGAGGTCATCGCCTCCATGACCCTCTTCACCCTGCTCTACGCGATCCTCGCGGTCGTCGAGGTGCGGCTGATGGTCACCTACGCCAAGGCCGGGCCGCCCGAGCTCACCGACGCCGACCGCAACCCGCCGACGCGCATCGGCGGCGACACCGCCGACGACCGGCCCATGGCCTTCTCGTACTAGAGGGATAGGGGAGCTGAGCGCTGATGGAACTCCACGACGTCTGGTTCGCGCTGATAGCGGTGCTGTGGACCGGCTACTTCTTCCTTGAGGGCTTCGACTTCGGCGTCGGCGTGCTGACGAAGGCGCTGGCCCGCGACCGCGCCGAACGCCGGGTGCTGATCAACACCATCGGCCCCGTCTGGGACGGCAACGAGGTCTGGCTGCTGACCGCCGCCGGCGCCACCTTCGCCGCCTTCCCCGAGTGGTACGCCACCCTCCTGTCCGGCTTCTACCTGCCGATCCTGGCGATCATCCTCTGCCTCATCGTGCGCGGCGTGGCGTTCGAGTACCGCGCCAAGCGCGCCGACGAGCGCTGGCAGAGCCGGTGGGAGAACGCCATCTTCTGGTGCTCGCTGCTGCCCGCCTTCCTGTGGGGCGTGGCGTTCGCCAACATGGTGCGCGGCGTGCCGCTCGACGCCGACCACGAGTACGCCGGCGACCTGCTGGACCTGTTCAGCCCCTACGCCCTCCTCGGCGGCGCCGTGACCCTGACCCTCTTCACCTTCCACGGCGCGGTCTTCACCGCCCTGAAGACGGTGGGCGAGATCCGGGAGCGGGCCCGGCGGCTGGCCGGCGGGGTGGGGGCGGTGGCGGCGGGCCTCGCCGCGGCGTTCCTGCTGTGGACGCAGGCCGACAGCGGCGGCGCCGCCTCGATGGGCGCGCTCGCCGTCGCCGCGGGCGCGCTGCTCGGCGCGCTGGCCGCCAACCGCGCCGGGCGGGAGGGATGGGCGTTCGCGCTCTCCGGCGTCACCATCGCCGCAGCCGTCGCCATGCTCTTCCTCGCGCTCTTCCCCGACGTGATGCCCTCCACGCTGGCCGAGGAGTGGAGCCTGACCGTGACCAACGCCTCCTCCACGCCGTACACGCTGCGGATCATGACCTGGTGCGCCGCCCTCGCCACGCCGCTGGTGCTGCTCTACCAGGGCTGGACCTACTGGGTCTTCCGCAAGCGCATCGGCACCCGGCACATAGCGCCCGACGCGCAGGTGCACTGATGACCGGCGCGATGGAGCCCGGCACGATGAAGCCCGTCGATCCGCGGCTGCTGCGCTACGCCCGCGCCACGCGCGGCTTCCTGGCCGCGTCCGTCGCGCTCGGGCTGGCGGGCGCCGGGCTGGTCATCGCGCAGGCCGTGCTGGTCGCGGAGGTCATCGCCGGGGCATTCACGGCGGGGGAGGGCGTCCCGGAGCTGCGCGCGCCGCTGCTGGGCCTGCTCGCCGTCACCGCCGGGCGCGCGGCCGTGGCGTACCTCACCGAGCTGGCCGCGCACCGGGCCGGCGCCGCCGTCAAGTCCGAGCTGCGGCTGCGGCTGCTGGACCACGCGGCGGGCGGGCTCGGCCCGGCGTGGCTCACCGCGCAGCGCAGCGGGGAGCTGACCGCGCTGGCCACGCGCGGCATCGACGCCCTCGACGGCTACTTCGCCCGCTACCTGCCGCAGCTCGGCCTGGCCGCGACCGTCCCGGTGGCCGTGCTGGCCCGCATCCTCACCGACGACTGGATCTCGGCCGCCATCATCGCGGCCACGCTGCCGCTCATCCCCCTCTTCATGGTGCTGATCGGCTGGGCCACCCAGGCCCAGACCAACCGGCAGTGGCGGCAGCTCGCCCGCCTGTCGGGCCACTTCCTCGACGTGGTCGCGGGGCTCACCACGCTGAAGGTCTTCGGCCGCGCCCAGGCCCAGGCCGAGAACATACGCCGCATCACCGGCGACTACCGGCGCGCGACGCTGCGCACGCTGCGGGTGGCGTTCCTGTCGGCGTTCGCGCTGGAGCTGCTGGCGACCGTCTCCGTCGCGCTGGTCGCCGTCAGCATCGGGATGCGGCTCGTGCACGGCGAACTCGACCTGGAGACCGGCCTGGTGGTGCTGATCCTCGCGCCGGAGGCGTACCTGCCGCTGCGGCAGGTCGGGGCGCAGTTCCACGCCGCGCAGGAGGGGCTGGACGCGGCGGAGGAGGTCTTCGCGGTGCTGGAAACGCCGCCGCGTGAGGCTGGGGCTGGGGCTGGCGGCACGGGCGCGGCTGCCGCCCCGGACGCGCGGGGCGCGGAGATCGTGCTGGACCGGGTGGTGGTGCGGTACGAGGGGCGGTCCGCCGACGCGCTCGCCGAGACGAGCCTGGTCTTCGCCCCCGGCGAGACGGTCGCGCTGACCGGCCCGTCCGGCGGCGGCAAGTCCACGCTGGTGGCAGCGCTGCTGGGCTTCGCCCGCCCCGCGTCGGGCCGGATCCTGGTCGGGGGGCGCGACCTGGGCACGCTCGACCTGGCCGACTGGCACCGTCAGGTCGCGTGGGTGCCGCAGCACCCGCACCTGTTCGCCGGGACCGTCGCCGACAACGTGCGGCTGGCCCGGCCTGACGCGGATGACGCCGCCGTGGCGGCGGCGCTGGCCGAGGCGGCGGCGGGGGATCTCGCGCCGGGCCGCCGCGTCGACGAGGGTGGGGCCGGGCTGTCGGCGGGGCAGCGGCAGCGGGTCGCGCTGGCGCGGGCGTTTCTGGCGGACCGGCCGGTGGTGCTGCTGGATGAGCCGACGGCGGCGCTGGATGGGGAGACGGAGGGGGAGGTGGTGGCGGCGATTCGCCGCCATGCGGTGGGGCGGACGGTGCTTGTCGTCACGCACCGGCCCGCGCTACTGGCTGCCGCCGACCGTGTGTTTCACGTGGAACCAAGCGTGACCGCCCTGGTGGGGGCGCCTGCGGCGGGCCGGTCCCCCACCCGCCCACCCCTCGGGGCGCCGCCCCGGACCCCGGCCGCCCACACCCCGGCACCCCACCCGGGGGTGAACGCAGTCGATGAGCGAGGCGG
>NZ_JBQQCA010000031.1:0-85326 GCF_052246635.1 Streptomyces sp. 6N223
AGAACAGACCACCACCGCCCCCACCCTCCCCCACCCAGGCACCCTCACCTGGGACCACGACGGCCTCCACCCCATCGCCCAGACCGAACGCATCATCAACCACGCCACCCAGGAAGAAATCAACTCCCGCTTCTTCGCCGTCATCACCGACCTCGTCGGCACCCCCACCGACCTCATCGACGAAACCGGCACCACCGCCTGGCACACCCGCACCACCCTCTGGGGCACCACCGCCTGGCACACCGACAGCACTGCCTACACCCCCCTCCGCTTCCCCGGCCAGTACTACGACCCCGAAACCGCCCTCCACTACAACCACCACCGCCACTACGACCCCGAAACCGCCCGCTACACCACCCCCGACCCCCTCGGCCTCGCACCAGCCCCCAACCCCCACACCTACGTCCACAACCCCCACACCTGGACCGACCCGCTTGGGCTGGCGCCGTGCCTCAATGAGCTCGGAAGGGACGGGAAGGACGGAAATCATAACCTCATTTCCGGCTCCATGGACGGGCAAAGATTTGCCGAGCAGCTGCGCCGTGAGTCAGCCGAATCTATTTTCACCCCAGACGGAAGGATGACCCCACAGGCCATTGCCGAATCAGTGCGGATAATCGACGGCAATAACCTCGGCAACGCGCACCTCCGGGCGCATCTCACCGCTGATGGCAGCAGCATTGCCGACTGGGGTAAATACTCGACAACAACGCATCAGAGCCCTTACGGGGACTTCCGGGTTCATTTTTACTACAATCCAGAAACTGGGCAAGTGGCGTATGATTATGACTACAAAGTGGTCATGAACAGAAGGTAAGAGGATTGAAAGTAAAATTTACTCGAAGTACGATCCCTGGGGCTCGTGGACCGCTTGGAACAAGTGCACTGAGGCTCGGAAGAGAATATGTCGTCCTCGAAGTAATCTCTCAACAGGGCAAGGATACGTTGCTTCGCATGGAGTTCTCTCCACGCGAAGATTCTGCACTGTTTGACAGCCGACTATTCACCGTCACCTCGGCAAGGATGCCGTCTTCATGGAGATTTTTCCAGATGGAGGACGGATCTTTCTCGCTCCGTCCAGAATCTTGGAATGTCCCTGGATTCTGGGAGGCTTTCTACGACCGGGAACCATGGGCTGTTGCGAGCTACGCGTCTGAGAAACGGAAGATCCTAGCGGCTTCGCACGCCCATCAACACGACCTGACTGAATCAGGGAATAATCATCCAGGGCTTGATTCCATGTTGCGCACGAAGGTTACCAGTCAGACCATGTGGAACCGTGGGCCCTACCGGATTGACGTGGAAAACTCCAATCCCGGAGTGCGCCTTGGAGACATGTATTTCCAAGATCAGAACAATCCATCCGTCAAATCTCATTTCAATTTTGAGACGGGACGGTTCGAAGGAATGCCGCCGAGTATCGAACGAGAGCTCGCCGGGGACGGGGGGTTTCAAGCGGGAATTCTCAAGGGTCTGAGATTTTTTGGGGAATAACATGAGGATGAACGGGGCGATGTCGGAACTGGTGAATCGTGTCGATCTCGAAGCGATCGGCCGCGAAGAGGTGCCAGAGCCCTTCAGACACATCATCGAAGAGGGGTGGATCATTGATCAATCCGGAGCGATTTTCCTCCGGTCTCTGAGGTATGGCTACAGTGGAAATGTGGAGTCGTATGAAACATGTCACAAAGAAGCCGCTGTCAATAACAGGGGAATGATTGACTATGACCTGCCAACGGATGGAGGCCAGAGAGAGGCGAAGCTTCTGCGCCGATGCATTGCTTACGCCCGCTTGGGAATCCATAGCTCACTGAGCCTGCTTGATACCCGCGAGGTCCTTTCTTACATCACGATGTCTAACTCTCTCGGAGGAGACGAATCCTTCACGGCAAGTGTTACCTTTTGCGGCAATCGCAGTGACTCCTCGCCGTACATCACAAGCCTGAACGACTATGAGCATGAGGCGTTGATGGAGATCTCTTGGCAAGATTAGGAAGAATTCACCTGACATCGTCGCCCATCGATGCAGCAAGGGAATCTCATCTGCAGATGAGATTATTGTGATCAAGGTCATGCTAATGGCTTCATCGCAACCTGCGACTCCACTGCGATTCTCCACGACCCCAAAAACCCGACGCTCACTTTATCTCATCAACGATGGCGAGGACTACGTCTGCGCCGCCAAGTGTGTGTTGCATGAGGACGAAGGCGACTATAGGACCCCATCCCGCTTCGGACCGATACATGGACCCGCGTAGAAAATCCATTGTGGTAGTGAGTGGCAGCAATCCGAATCATCTCGTCACGGATTCCCAGGGAGGTGAATCTGCCGCGAATTCCCGACAGAGACTTCGAGAAATGATTGATAAATGCCTGTCGGATCGCGATCGATCCCTGCAAGTCGTCAACGATATTGAACATGTCCTCACGACGGACTTCTTGGAAACAGAGATCTTTGAGGTCCTCGCTGACGCGGTTTCTCTGTATCAGCCTGGTGCTGGCATGCCATATATGGACGAAGCCGAGATGGCAGAGTCACTGGCGTCGGCGCGTGCTCTGTTGATAGAGGGACCGGAGCCGCGATGATCAGCGTCGATCAGGAGGGTGCCGGTTCCCAGCCAAGGAAATTATGTCGGCCCGATGCATGGAAGTATGTAGAAGTTGAACCAGCTGTGGTCTGGCATCGACGAGTTCCGATTCCGGGAAAGCGCTGGAGCGCTATCGAGCGTCTACCTCCCCGTGGCGGAACAAGTTCCACAGGATGCGGGATCTCACGAGAGTCGGCTCATGTTCCTCCGTTAGTTGGAGGATTGGCGATGGGTCCGCCGCAGGATTTCTCCCTGCCTCAGACGGTGACACGCTGGGCGCTTCCCTGGGGTACCTGGTGTGCTGGAACGAAGTGAACCAGGACAATGCGGACGGACCTCTTATCCGGCTGCACGTCGCGGAAGGCTTCGACCTGCTCTTCCTCGGGAGGGGCTTGGCCGGCTGGATGCTGGAGTCCCCGGAGAGGTTCCTCGTAGAAGGCTGGGAGTCTCTTCACCGGACCGACGAGAACCCGCTTCTGGCCCAGTTCCTGTGGGACTACCTCGCGGAGTTGGCCAAAAGCAAGCGGGATCGGCGATGACGCGTCGGCAGGCTCGGTTCATTCACCCGCGGTGTCCTCGGGCTCCCAGCGCAGCAGGTCGCCGGGCTGGCAGTTGAGCACCTCACAGAGCGCGGCGAGCGTCGCGAAGCGCACCGCCTTGGCGCGGCCGTTCTTGAGTACTGCCAGGTTTGCGGGCGTGATCCCTACGCGGTCCGCGAGGTCACCCACGGACATCTTCCGCCTGGCCAGCATCACGTCGATGTCGACGGCGATCGGCATCAGATCACCTCGTCCAACTCGGCCTGCATCTGCGCCGCTTCGACGTCGCGTGTGACGGCCTGGGCGAGCAGCGTCCGCAGCACGAGCACGATGAGCGCGACCCCCAGGATCCCCACGCCAACCCCGCCCATGATGACGGTGACGCCCGGGTCGTCCCGCTGGCCTGGCGCATTGATGGCCGTGACCGCGAACCACGCGAGGGCAGCCGCCACGATCGCGCCAATCACGCCGTCCACGTAGCGGAAGGCGGCGTGGGAGAAGACGGTTCCGCGTCGCGCCATCGCCACCAGTCGCCATACGCAGACCAGGGCGACCTGGACCGACACCATGCCCAGGATCGTGATCACGCGCAGCGGGGTCAGCGGGAGCGACCCGTCCTCCGGGTCGCTCCCGCTGACCAACGCCCACACCATCCCTGCCTGTACGAACACGGTGCCGACGAGCACCACCACGAGCACGGCGCGCAGCGCACCCACGGTCAGCTTTCCCATGACTCTTCCTTCCATCGAGTTGCGATGGAAATCTATCGAATATCGATAGATGAAACAAGAGCGGGAACGGAGGGTGGGGCGGCGCCGTCCTCGACGGAATCTGGAAGTGATCACCGCTGAGGAGACGTCACTGGCCGGCCCTGTGCCGCCTAGCGCGCCACGCGGTAGCGGAGGTAGACGACTCGCGAGTTGAAGGTCCGGGTCTCGACGAGCTCGAGATCCACTCGGCGCTCGCGCTGGGGAAAGAAGGGAATGCCACCGCCAACCAGCACCGGGTAGGCCCTGGCCCGGTACTCGTCGATCAGGCCCAACGCGGCCGCCTCGGCGGCGAGAGTCGCGCCGCCGATCGCGATGTTGCCCGCCCCCGGCTCGGCCCGCAACCGCTCGATCTCCTCCGCCAGGCCGCCGGAGGCCAGGCGGGCGTTACCCTGCACCGCCGGAAGCGTGGTGGAGAACACCACCTTCGGGAGCCGCCTCCAGATCGCGGCAAACTCGAGCGTTGAGAAGTCGAGGGATGGAACCTGGTCGACGGTCTCCCAGTACAGCATCGTCTCGTACAGCCGTCGTCCCATCAGGTGGACGCCGACCTCTCGGATCTCGTCGGTGGCGAAGCGAAAGACCTCCTCGTCGGGCGCCGTCCAGTCGAAGCGGCCGTCCGGCCCGACGATGTAGCCGTCAAGTGAGACACTCATCGAATAGGTCACACTGCGCATCCGAAGACCTCCTCGGTAACGGGTTCGACAGTACGACCGCCGGACGCCGCAGGACTCATCGCGGCTCGCGGGATCTCCTGGGCCGAGTCACCTCACGAGAACATTTCGTTGGGAAAACCTCTCTCCTGGTCGCGGCGGCGCTGAGCCACCGTCGGACTCGCACACGTAGGACACGACATCGTGGCGCGACTCGCCCTGCCTGGCGGCCTCGGTCGACGGCATGCGGTTCATCGTGCCGGTACCGTCCGTCGGCGTACGCGCGGCCGAACCCGAAGCGCTTCGGGCGCCGGGGCGGGGCGGGCGCGGGTCGGGCACTGTCCTTTCTCGATCGCCTGCTCGGGAGCGGGACGGCCGCTGGGACAACTTCAACTTCGTCGTTGCCTTGAGGCTCCGCACCCCCGTCGGCGACGTCTCACGCGTCGTCGAAGAGCAGGTCGTTGGCCGGGTGCGTCATGCGGAGCGTGTTGCCGTTGCTGACCTGGACGACGTTGTTCAGGCCCACGAAGCGCTCATTGGTGGACAGGACCGTAAAGAGATCCGCCTTACCGGCGAGGTATGCCGGGAACCATGTGACCGGCATACCGAGCCTGAGGTAGTCCACCAGCCGCCGGAACAGCTTGGGCAGGATCACCGCCTCCTCGGTGATGGAGGACATGCCGGTGATCTTCACCCCGGACATCGTCACATCCTGGGGCCACAGTCCTTTGCCGGCTGCCTGAGCCTGTTGTGCGACGGCGGCGAGTTCCTCCCGCAGGTCCTTGAACAGGCTTCGGTAGAACGTGGGGTAGGCCAGCCCTGCGGAGGCCAGGTGGTGGTTGGCCGTCTGCCGCAAGATGGGTACGCCGACGCTGATGTCCGAGCCGCTTGCCGCGGGAGGGCTGCCGCGGCCGACGAGGGCGACGATGCGACCGTGGATGTCGGTTCCCTTGCTGAGGATGTAGCCCGGCGTGCTCTCGGGTGTCGAGGCGGTGACGGTCTCGTTGGGCTTGCGCTGGACGTTGGTGAAGCCGAGCCACTTGAGGAGTTCCGCCGCGGCGGCACGGGCGTGCTGCATTGGCTGGTGCTTTCCGTGGTAGTGGGTTTCCAGGGCGTCGATGCCCTCCAGTCGCAGCTTTGCGCGGCCTGTGGCGGTGAGATCCAGCGGCGTCTTGCCCGCGACGAGCTTCCAGTCGTCCGGGTTGTCCGCGGCGAAGTGGACCGTGTCTCCGTCGGGCTGAGTGTCCTTCAGGTGGAATGAGCCCTGAATCAGCAGCATGGGCATGGCGACTCCTACATTGGATGGGTGGCGAGGGGGATGGGAGCCTCCTGCCTGTTCATGTTCATGTACAGGCACGTGTACATCTCCATGTGCAGGCAAGTGCAGACAAGTGCAGACAGAATTCGAATATGCGACTAATGTCCCTTAGGGTTCAAATTAGCGATCCGGTGATGATTTCGTCTCACGGCGCGCGGAGGGAACCCTTCCAGGCCGCCGATCGGCCCACCCCAGCGTGCGGGGCGGTATACCGCCGACACGCGGACGGCACCCACGGTGGCTAGGGGAGCCGCTCTGTCGTGCTGGCGACGAGCTGGCCACCCGCGAATCCCTCGAGCCGCGCGGAGCGCGCGGAGGCGGCACCCGTCACCGTGACGTCGGCCTGGCCGTCGGTCATGTCGACCGAAGCGCGGGGGCGCTGGTCGAGATAGACGTCGACCCGATCAACGTTCTTCACCTTGACCTTCAGGTGCAGCGCGCCGTCGGCAGCCATGGCCTCCGCGAGGGACACGGCGTGCGGGGACAGGCCCTTCAACAGTCGGCCGGCGTGGTCGAGGAGGTCGATGTTGCCCTCCAGCAGATCGCGGCGGGTCATGCGGTGCAGCTTGTCCGGAACGACGCCGAGGTCCTCCACCGGCGTGCCGGACTGAGGGCCCACGCGCAGTGTGCGGCGGATCGACACCCGCATCCCGGCTCCCTTCGGCAGCGGCGTGTACGGCGTGGCCCTGTCGTCCTGCAGCAGTTCGGACAGCAACTCGTGCGTCCAGACGTTGGCGCCTCCCGCGCCGGTGTTCTCGTCGGTGCCGAGCACGGGTCCGATCCGGTGGTCCTGGAAGCCGGCCGCGAAGATGTCGGTGGCCGAGTAGCAGCGGGCGTTGGTGATGAGCACGACGGGCCCGGAGTACTGCTGCCCGAGCGCGTTGGCGCCGTCTTCCGGGGTGATCGGGAAGGCACCGGAGAAGGCCGCGCCGGTTTCGAGAGCCTGCTCCATGGAGGGGAGCCAGGCTCCCAGATCCAGCGAGGGATCGTCCTGGTGCCTGCTGCAGATCCGCAGGTTCAGCGGGGTGTTGACGAACTGCACCGGTTCGGGAGTGATCCGGCGCGGAGTCAGCGTCTGCAGCGCGAACTCTGCCGCGTGGATGTGCCCGCCGCCGTTGTCGCGGACGTCCACGATGAGCCCGTCCTGCGGCAGCTGGCGGATGAGGCTGACGAACTCCGCGACGAACTGCCGGGGGTTCCTCACGGAGAACGTGAAGATGCGGATGTGGCCGAACCTGCCGGACGACGTGTGGATGGACCGGGCCCTGAACACCTCGGGCATCGTGGTGGCGATCTCGCCCTCGCCCAGGTGCGGAATGGGCTCGTCCGCCTCGGCGGCGTTGCGCTGGGCCACCACCTGGGGCGCGAAGAGCAGCACCTTGGCCCTGTTGGTCTCGTCCCCGTCGAGGTCCAGCCCCTGGAACGCGGCGGTGGCGGGGTCAGCGGCGACGAACGGCGGCAGGTTCTGCACGATCCGCCAGCTCTCGCGCAGCTCCCGTGGCCTGCCGGTGTCGTCGATGTAGCTGACGGTGACCCACTCCTCAAGCGGGGGCAGGTGGATGACGAGCGGCCGCACGGTCAGCGACTGCACGCCGCGGCTGCGGCGGGCTGACGGGTTGCTTCCGGCGAACCGGGCCGCGTTCAGGTGAACGGCGTCCACGATGGGGATGCCGCTCCAGTGGGTGATCTCGACGCCCGGCTTGAATCCGGGAGCGGAGAAGCCCTGCGCGACATGGGTGACCAGGAAGCGGGTCCTCTCCTGCTCCGTGCAGGGCTCGACCAGGAATGGCAGGAACGCGATCTTGCCGGCGAAGGGGGCGGGCAGCAGGTAGTTGGTGTGCAGGTCCCGCACCGAGTGGAAGATCTCCGACAGCTCGGCGTGGAAGAGCCACTCCCGGGGCATGGTCTGCTCCGTCTGCCGTTCCAGGCGCCGGCGCAGCAACCGCAGCCGCTGGACCGGGTTGGCGGCGTGCATCGCGGTCTTCAGCGGCAGGTGGACGTAGTTCTGCTCCAGCAGGACCAGAGCCTGGTCCACGATGGTGCGGCGGTCCTTCAGGGTCAGCGTGCCGGCCCCCTGAAGGAAAACGTTCAACGGAGTCGATCCGATCAGCTGGTCACGGACCGGTTCGGCCGCATTCTGGATGAACTCGGGTGCGATCTCGTCAACCGGATGGCCCATGGATGCGTGTCTCCTCGCGCGGCGGCAGGCGATTGAGTCCTGCGTTGAATCCCGCGTAGTAGCGCACGCGACGCGGCCGTACCGCGCGCGGACTCGCGCCGCCCGTGGCCATCTCATCTGGATGGAGCACACGCGCGGCGGGGAGGAGCCCGGCCCCGCCCTAGGGACGCGAGGGACCCGAGGGACCGCGCGGGATCATCCCGGGGGCGGATGCCTGTCCCCGGACGCCGGCTGGAGCGCCTGCCCGATCACGCGGGCGAGCTCGCGCCCCGCGATGCCGTCCGGGTCGAGCAGGGGGTTGTAGATGGTGACCTCGAAGCCGACGGCCCGGCCCGACCCCATCGCGGTGGTCAGCACCGTGGCCAGCTCATTCCAGGCCAGGCCGCCGGGCAGCCGGTAGTCAACGGCCGGCATCACGGCGTCGTCGAGAACATCGGCGTCGAGATGGATCCAGAAGCCGTCCAGCTCGGGCCGGACGAGATGATCGGTGGCCTGGCGGGCGGCGGAGTCGATGCCCAGGCGCCGCAGCTCGGCCAGGTCCCACGCCCGCAGCCGGGGCGGAATCGGCTGGGAGCCGTCCTCGGCCTGTTGCCGGCCGTCCCGAAAGCCGACCAGCGCCACGTCCTCGTCCCGGACCAGCGGACCGCCGCCGTTGATGTCGGTCAGGAGCCGGGGGCCACGGCCAGTGGCGAACGCGAGCTCCATCGACGCCGCCTCGGCTTCCGGGTCGGCCTGCGGCTGGTAGAAGTCGGCGTGGCCGTCGATGAACAGCAGGCCATACCGTCCGCGGTCACGCAGAGCCAGCATGCTTCCCAGCAGGATCGAGCAGTCTCCGCCCAGGAGCACGGGGAACTCGCCGCGATCCAGCACGCCGCCGACCGCGTGCGCCAGCTGAGGCGTGTACGCGGCGATGCCGCGGGCATTGCGTACGCCCGTTCGGGGATCGATGCGCGTCTCACGCGGCGGCGGTTCGACGCGGCCGGCATGCCGGGCCGAGAGCCGCTCGGCAAGCCCGGCGGCGAGCAGGGCCTCGGGAAGGTACGCGACGCCGTCGGTCTGCAGGCCGAGCGGCGATGGTGCTTCGACGATGGCGTACCGAGGAGGGACCGGCCCCCGGTCCGAACCGGATTCCGTAAGCACCGTCACACGGTAACGGGCTGAGCGGGCCCGCCCGGTGATCCGGCCCGGCTTTGGGGCCGCCGTGGCGCTCCCGAGGACGACCGAGCCGGCCGGCCCGCGGGCCGGATCGTGTGCGGCTTGCCCGTCACGCCCCGGCAGCCGCTGCCGCAAGGAGCCGGGCGAGCTCGTCGGGCTGGGTCACCATGGGCCAGTGGCCCGAGGGGATGTCGGCGTATTCCACGTGCTTGGCCTGGGCGAGCTCCGGCACGTCACCGGCGTCGATCCACTCCCTGGCCTGGGCGGGCGTGTACTCGGGGCACACGAGCAGGACCGGGACGTCGAACCGGCGCACGTCCGCCAGCCGCACTACGCCCTTGGCCACGCCTGCGGGAACGGGGACCGCGGCAGCCTCGAACATCCGCCTGGCCTCCGCGTCGAGGTCGGCGGAGTCCGGTCCCTCGAAGGGGCCCCAGCCCGGGAACGGCATGACGCCGTCCACCAGCTCGAAGAAGTCGGCATACGTCTCCCCGTCGGCGGACGGGAAGCCGCCGACGAGGGCGACCCCGGCAAGGCGCTCCGGCCGGCGGTCAGCCGCCAGCCAGGCCAGGGTGCAGGCCGCGGAATGCCCCACCACCAGGGGTTTCTCCGGCGCTGCGTCCACCGCTGCGAGCACCGCCTCCAGCTGGTCATCGAGCGTCGCGGACGCGGAGCCGTCCCCCTGCCCCGGGAGCGTGAGCGGCACGGGGCGGTGGCCGAACGCCCGGAGCGCCGACGCGACGTCGTCCCAGACCGGTCCGGCGAGCCACAGGCCGCCGATGAGCAGGATGTCCATGGTCAACTCCCTTGTCTCCACCGCCGTCAGTTGCGCGTCCCCACCCGCTTGCCGGATGCGCCGGTGCGGTGCCGAAGCGCGGTGCGTGGGGATGCGACGAGCCGCTCGTGACGCGGAACCGGCCACCGACGTCACCCTAGCGGGAACCCCCGGCAACCCCCGGGAACCCTCCCCGTCGCGCCGGGGTATCCAGGTGGCTGCCTGGCGGGAACCGGAGGGAGACGGGTATGGCAGGGACCGGCGAGAGGGCGTGGGCCGCCGCGTTGCTCAACGCCAGTGGGCTGGGGGCCGGGTGGGTGTACCTGCGGCGGTGGCGGCGGGCGAGGTGGTACGGGGCGGCCACGCTCCTGCTGGTCATCGCCGCCACCGTGCTGGACGCCAGCGACAACCCCGGCCCGTGGAGCGCGGTGTACGGGGTGTGGCTGGCCGCCGCCGCCTTCGACGGCTGGCGGCTGGGCCGCGCCGCGGGAGCGGAGGCGTCCGGCTCGCGGCGGGCGGTCGTGGCCGGGCTGGTGGCCGTCTGCCTCGTGGCGGCCGGGATCGTGTACCTGCGCTCGGTGCCCCGCGACGAATTGGCGGCGGCCGAGGAGGCGCACCGCGCGGGCGAGTGCGGCGAAGCGCTGGCCCACTACGAGCGGGCCGGCGAGCGCGCCTGGGACGTCCTCCTCAGCCCGGAGGGGGACGAGGCCCGGCGGGGCGAGGAGTCCTGCGGCCTGGTGGTGGACGCCGAAGGGGACGCCGCCCGCGGTGACTTCGAGGACGCGATCGCCGACTACGAGAGGTACCTGCACCGCTACGGCGGTCACCCGCCCTGGGGCGGCGGCGAGGACCGGCTGATCGGCCTCCGGCTGGCGGCGGCGGACGCCCTGGCCGACCGGGCCGGCGACACCGGCTGGTCGGAGAGCGGCGGCTATCTCGACGTGTTCGGGGCGTACTTCGCCGTGCGCGAGGACTATCCCGGATCGGCGGGGGCCGATGCGGTGCCCGGGCGCGTGGAGGAGGTCTACGAGGCGGTGACCGCTCCGCTCGACGAGGGCCTGGACTGTCAGGCGATCACCGACCTGCGGCATCTCACGCGGCTTCCGTCGTCCTTCGACGAGCCCGAGGCACGCGACCTGGCCGACCGGGCCGAGGGCTCCCTGACCCGGGCGCTGTTCGGCTGCGGCCAGGCACGCGTGGAGGGCGACCGGGACTGCTCGGCGGCCGAGACGTTCGAGGAGGTGCTGGAGGTGGAGGGCGCCCCGGCCCGGACCGTGGCGCGTGCGGAGAACGCCCTCGCTCAGGCGTGGTTCGGCTGCGGCCAGGCGAACCAGGACAGCGGCGAGCACTGCATGGCGGTCAGGTTGTTCAACCGCGTGCTGCGGACGGACGACGCCCCGGCCGAGACGGTGCGGCAGGCGGACAGCGCCCTGCCGGACACCCGGTACCGGTGCGGGATCGAGCACTACGAGGACCGCGACTTCTACGAGGCCACGGTGCAGTTCCAGGCGATCGAGGAGGACTACCCCGGCACCGCCGTGGCCGGGCGCGCCGCCGACATGCTGGTCATCACGGAGATCGCCCGGGCCAACTACGACTACGGGGACAGCGACGGCGAGGAGTACGTCCCGGAGCCGCCGGGCACCGGCGGCCCGCCCGGCGGCCCGGCGACCATGGTGTTCCTCAACGACTCACCGACGTCGATGGACGTCCTCTACACCGGCCCGGAGACCGGCCGCGCCACGGTGGACGCCTGCGCCGGCTGCCCCAGCGACGCCTCTTCCTCCGAGCACAGCGCCTGCTACACCAGCGACCGGCCCAGCGCGACCCTGACCGTGCCGCCGGGCGAGTACATCGTGATGATCGACTACGGCGGCAACCCCTACACCTTCACCACCGAGCTCGAACCCGGTGACTACGACGAGGACTGCTACTACGTCATCGGCCTCGACTGACGGCCGACCCGGAGGCCGGGAAGGTCCGCGGTGTGAGGGTCGTCGTGGGCGGGGAGGGCGGTCAGGGCGGTCAGGGCGGTCAGCCGGCTGTGGGCCTGGGCGGCGAGCAGCGACCGGTTGTCGGCGAGGTAGTGGGCGAGGACGCGGTAGCCGCGCGGGCTGCCGCAGGCCGCCAGGGCCCTGCCGAGGGCGAGTTCGAGCAGGGCGCGCCGCTCCTGCACGTCGTCGGGTTCGATGCCGGCGGTGCGCCACTGGTGGCGTAGCGCGGGCCGGTCGTGGAGCCGTTCCAGGGCCGGGACGGCGGCCGGGTCCCCGAGGCGTTCGGCGCCGGAGCACACCGCGTCGATCCAGGAGAACGGGGAGGCGTACGGGTCCCGGAAGGCGTCCTCGCGGGCGTCGGCGAGGAGCGCGACCCGTTCCCAGAGGGGGATCGTGCGGGGGTCGCGGGCGACGGCGAGGGTGTGCAGGAGGTACGCCTCGTCGGGCATCGCGGACTGGTCGGGCGGCAGCTGCGCCTCCCGGATCGAGGAGTCGCGGGGCGGCAGGCGGGCGCCGGAGAGACGCTCGGTGAGGTGCTCCAGCAGGACCGCGACGCCCTCGGGGTGGCCGCGCAGCACCAGGAGCTGGGCCAGGACGAGCCGGTGCTGTCCGGTGGCGGCGGGCAGCGCCCGCAGCAGGGCGGGGGTGGTCTCCGGGCGCCGGTCGAGGGCGAGGTGGACGAAGGGGATGGTCCCCCGGAACACCTCGCGCCGGCCCATGTCGGAGTAGCCGTGCAGCGGCAGGTGCGCCGCGAGGCCTTCGAGCAGGTCTTCCAACGGGGGTGGTGGGGGCGGGCGTTCGGGCGCGGTGGCGTGCCGCGCGTACGCCGGCAGCCGGCCGCGCCGGACCAGCAGGTCCTGGAGCGCGGCGACGTCCAGGTCCCTGGGGGCGGTCCCGGTGGCGGCGCAGCGGGCGGCGGCGATGCCGGTGACCTCGCCGAGGTTCTCCATGTCGGCCTGCATGCGCAGGGCGGGGAGCGCGTCGTGGGTGGCGGAGATCGCCTTGCCGGTGACCAGCAGGCCGTCGAGCCCTCGGGGCAGCAGCGCCCGGTAGGGCAGCTCGATCTCCAGGTTGGGCGGGATGAGCCCCACCTGGGGCCACAGGGCCTCGCCCTTGCCCTTCAGGTCGTGGTTGGAGAAGTGCACGGCGACCGTGTCCGGCCAGCGTCGCCCGGTGAGCTGGTCGGTGAGGGTCAGCACCGTCTCGCCCAGGAGGTGGCGGGTCTCGCGGGCGGCGGGCTGGATGCCGTGGTCGTGGCGTTCCGCGCCGCGCCGGCGGGCGGCGAGCACGGCGCGGGTGACGTCGACGACGTCGGTGACGTCGCACAGGCCGCCGAAGGTGTTGCGGGTGGCGGCGGGCGTGTCGAACTGGGCGAGCGAGTACCACATCACCGTGTGCACGCCCGCGGCGCCGTAGGTGCAGGGCGCGCCGCACCAGGCGGCCAGGTCGGCGTCGCCGGTGGCGTCGACGACGACGGAGGCGGTGGCGGCGAACGCCCCTCGGGGGCCCGCGAACACCGCCCCGGTCACGCGGTCGCCGTCCCGCAGGGCGGCGAAGGCGCACGCGCCGTAGCACACGTCGGCGCCTGCACGGCTCAGCTCCCGGTGCAGGGCCAGCGCCTTGGCCTCGATGTTCCAGGCGCCGACGCCGCCGCGCAGGCCCAGTTCGCGGTGCGTCAGGCGGGTGGCGCGCTGGATCTCGGCGGCGTGGCCGGCGCGCCGGCCGAACCAGTAGCTGTGCACCCCGCCGTACGTTCCCGTGCCGCCGGGGCCGGGGCCGGCCTGGACAAGGGGGGTGCGGGCCCCCGCACTCGCGGCCGCGATGGCGGCGGAGGCGCCGCTGGTGCCGCCGCCGACGACCAGCACGTCCACGGGCGGCAGGCACGCGACGTCCATGGCGGCCACGAACTCGCGACCGGCGGGCCCCCGCCAGTCGCGGTGCGGCGCGACGCCCGGCTCCGCCGGTCGGGGCCCGGTACGCGGGGGACCGTCCGGCGCCGGACGCACGGCGTCGCTCCGCGGCGCGACGTCGTCGACCGGCGCGGCCCGCCGGGCGATCGGGGCGTGGTCGGACCGGGCGTGGTCGGCCTGGCCGTGGCCGGACGATCCGTCGCCGGTCAGGCCATGGCCAAACGGACAGTGGCCGGCCGTGCCAGGGGCGGCGGTTGTGGAGACGGGGATCGCGGCGGGCGGCGGCGGTGGTGGGCGGGTGGCCAGGGCCGTGGCCGCGTCGGTGCCGGCGCGGAGGGCGTCGGCCGGATCGAGCAGCGGCGCGTACGGGCCCGCCGCCGGTGGCGGGGGGTCCAGGTGCCAGAGGCCGGCGGTCTCCGGGTCGGCGCGGAGCGCGAACGCCGCCGGGCCGGCCAGCGGCGCGGTGCCCACCGCGCCCAGCTCGGCCCGGCTGAACGCCGGGTGGGCGCGCAGCAGTCGGCAGGCGGCCCGCACCGCGTCGCGCCGGCTCCCGTCGGCGGGCACCGCGAGCAGGGCGTACAGGTGCCCGGTGTCGCGGTATCCGTCGATCAGCGGGACCCCCGCCGCGGCGGGATGGGCGCCGGCCGCCTCGGCCCTCTCCGCCACGCCGTCGAACTCCACGCTCCACACGGTGCACGCGCCTCCCGCCGAGCCGCCTTCCCCTGCGAGCGGCGCCGGGAGACGGTGGTGGTCCCCCGCCGCGCCCCAGCCCGTCGGCGAGACGGCCGCGGCCGTGTCCAGCAGCAGCGGGCAACGGACCACCCGCCGCCCCGACTTGCCCGCCAGGACCAGCCCGCGCACGGCCGACTCGCCGTGCGCGGCGTTCGCGGCGTGCGCGGCGAGCGGCCGGACGCCGTACAGCAGCTGCCCGCCCGCCGCCAGCACGGCGTCCTCCAGGCGCAGCTTGAGCGCCGCCGGGCGCAGCGGCACCCGGGCGCCCGGCGCGGTGCCGGGCGGGATCAGCGGCGCCAGCACATCGGGGCCGCCCAGCGAGGCGCTCGTCAGCCAGGGGCGGTTGGCGGCGGTCAGCTCGGTGCCCAGGGCCATGCCGGGCTCCACCAGCAGCACCCGCCGGCCGGCCCGCGCCAGCGCCGCCGCGGCGGCGGTGCCGGCGAGCGTGCCGCCGATCACCGCCGCGTCCACCTCGTACAGCACGGGCAGCTCGCCCGCCGGAAACCGCACCCGCCCGCCGGCGGCGCTCATCCCGCCCCGCCCGGCGGCCGTGCCGGGATCGCCCCGGCCCGCGCCACCGCCCCGTACCACCGCCCGCTCTCCTTCACGGTGCGGCGCCGGGTGTCCCGGTCGACGTGGACCAGGCCGAAGCGGGGGCGGTAGCCCATGGCCCACTCGAAGTTGTCCAGGAACGACCAGTGGTAGTAGCCCTCGACGGGCGCGCCCGCCGCGATGGCGCGGTGCACGGCGGCCAGGTGTCCGTGCAGGAACGCCACCCGCCGCGCGTCGCGCACTCCGCCGTCCGGGCCCGGGGCGTCGTCGAACGCCGCGCCGTTCTCGGTGACCAGCAGCGGCACGCCCGGGTGGGCGCGGTGCAGCCGCAGCAGCAGGGCGGTGAGGTCGTCGGGGACGATCTCCCAGTTCAGGTCGGTGCGCGGCACGCCGGGGCGGCCCCGTTCGACCCGCCAGGGCCACGGCCCGTCGCCGCGGCCGGCGGCGACGATGCGCCGCGTGTAGTAGTTCACGCCGATGAAGTCGCTGCCCGCCGCGATGGCGCGCTCGTCGCCGTCGGCCACGAAGTCCAGCGGCCCGACGGCGCGTTCCCAGTGCTCCCGCATGTCGGCGGGGTAGCCGCGGCCGTGCACGGGGTCCAGGAACCAGCGGTTGACGTAGCCGTCCGAGGCGTGGGCGGCGGCCCGGTCGGCCGCGGTGTCGCCGGCGGGGGTGTGCGGGTAGAGGCTGTACGCCACGCCCGCGCGCGCCCCGGGGCGGCCGGTGGCGCGGAGCGCGCTGGCGGCGAGTCCGTGCCCGAGCAGCAGGTGGTGCATGGCGCGGACGCTGCCGGCGAGGTCCCGCTCGCCGGGGGCGTGCAGGCCGAGCTGGTGCCCGAGGACGCCGACGATCCACGGCTCGTTGACGGTCACCCAGTCCCGCACCCGGTCGCCGAAGGCGTCGAAGCAGGCGGCGGCGTAGTCGGCGAAGCGCCGCGCGGTGGCGCGGTCGCGCCAGCCGCCGCGGTCCTGGAGGGCCTGCGGCAGGTCCCAGTGGTAGAGCGTGACGAGCGGGGTGATGCCGTGCGCGAGGAGCCGGTCGATGAGCCGGTCGTAGTGGGCAAGGCCGCGCGGCTCGATCCGGCCGTCGCCGGCGGGGAAGAGGCGGGGCCAGGCCAGCGAGAGGCGGTACGCGGTCAGGCCGAGCGACGCCATCAGCGCGACGTCCTCGCCGGCGCGGGCGTAGTGGTCGCAGGCGTCGTCGCCGGTGTCGCCGTTCTCGATCGCCCCCGGCACCCGGCAGAACCGGTCCCAGACGCTCTCGCCGCGCCCGTCGGCCCGGGTGGCGCCTTCGACCTGGTACGCGGAGGTGGCGGTGCCCCACCGGAAGCGGGGCGGGAAGCGCAGCTCTGCGGTCACGGCCCCGGCTCCGGATCCCGCTCCTGCTCCGGCTCCTGGCGGGTTTCCAGCAGCTCGTACTCGGGCAGGTCGCGCGCGGCCTCGCAGGCGTACAGCAGCACGCCGGCGGACCAGGCGTGCGAGAGGGTGAGCAGCATGCCCTTCGCCTGGAAGCAGTCGGTCTGGTAGAAGCGCTCGCTGACCATGCCGCGGTAGGCGTTGAAGTCGCCGTCCGCGCGGGCCACGAACTGCCGGAAGCAGTCGAGGTTCTCCCGCGCCGAGTGCCGGTAGTGCGGGTCGCCGAGGTGCCGGGCCAGCCGCACCGTCTCGGGGAGCGCGATGAGGCCGAACGCGTGCAGGTGCTGGTTGGAGGGGGACGCCTGGTCGCCGCCGCGGGTGCGGAAGCCGTAGCGGCCGAGCAGGGTCCGCGGGCCGAACGCCACGTCGTAGGTGTAGCGGAAGGTGAGCGTCCAGTCGGCGGCGCGGCGGGCCAGGTCGAGCCAAGGCGAGTCGGCGTCGGGGTCGGGGTCGGGGTCGGGGTCGAGGTCGGCCTCGTGGAGGAGGGTGTAGGCGATGACGGCGTTGTAGCCGTCCTCCGAGGACGGCGCCAGGGACACGTCCTCGGGCGCGCCGCACAGGAACTCGCGGCGCACGTCCGCCGCGTAGTGCGCGCCGGCGCGGCGGGCGGCGGCCAGCGCGCCGGGGTCGTCGAACGCGGCGGCGGCCTCGGCGAGCGGCGCGATCCAGGCGAGCCCGGCGGTGCCGGCGTACGACAGCGGGGCGCCGGTGTCGCTGTGGTGGGCGGCGGCGAGCCGGCCCGTCGCCGGGTCCTGGCCGGAGCGGGCGACGGCCAGGTTGGCGCGCACGGCCCGCTCCCAGGACGGGTGGTCGTGGCCGCGGGCGCGCTCGACGCGCAGCGCGCGCAGCAGGAAGAGGGTGGCGTCGCCGAGGGTGCGGGCGTGCAGCCGGTGCGGGTCGGGCGTCCAGCCGGCGTTCCAGCCGGCGCCGGCGCTCCACTGGCCCCAGAACGTGCCGGCCGGGGTGAGGTTGCCCGCGATGTGGTCGAGGACGGCGATCGCGTCCCGGGCCATGACCGCGTCGCCGGTGCGCCGGGCGTGCAGCAGCAGGGCGTGCGCGTACGGGGTGCCGCTGACCCAGGACACGTGCATGGCCTGCCGGTCGCCGGCCGGGCCCAGCGCCTCGCGGTCGAACGCCGCGGTCTCCAGCAGCACCGGCGGGTCGGGGCGGAAGTGCCAGCGGTGCAGCCCGTACGCGGTGAGCTCGGCGGCGTGCGGGATGGTGACCCAGGCGGCGGCGGTGGGCGGGGCGGGCGTGGCGCGGTGCAGGGCGCGCAGCACGGGGGCGTAGGCGTGCGGGTCGGCGTCGAGGAGGTGCAGCGAGAAGTGGAGGGTGTGCTCCTGGCCGGGCGCCCAGTCGTGCGTGGGCGTCTGCGGCGGCAGCGGGGTGCCGGACCCGTAGTAGGTGAGGGGTTCCTCGCGGTAGGGGGCGTGCAGCCGCAGGGCCGGCCGGGCGCCGTCCAGGAGCGCGAAGCCGACGCCCTGCTGGCCGAGTTCGCCCTCCTCGGCGAGGGCGAGGGCGGCGCCGCCGCGGCCGTCGCGGGCGAAGACGGCCGGGGTGGCGCAGCGGTCGGCGCGGAACGACCAGGCGTCGGCGGTCATCCCCGCGGGATCAGTGGCGGCATCGGGGGCGTAGCGCGGGTAGGGGCGGGTGCACTCGGGCAGCCGGTTGGGCCCGTAGAACACGCCGGGGATCAGCCAGCCGGGGTCGTCGACGCCCGCGCCGAGGCGGAGTTCGACGCGCAGCCCCGCGCGGGCCGGGCCCGCCGCCTCGCGGCGTACCGTGAGCCGCGCGGCGCGCCCGCCGCCCCCGGGGGAAGGCGGGCCGAGGCGCAGCCGGGCCGCGAAGCCGTGCGCCGCGCCCTCCGCCTCCAGGGAGCCGTCCGGGTGGCGGTCGATCCGGTGGGCGGGCACGGGCAGGCAGACGCCGTCCTCGGTGAGCAGCCCGACCAGGTAGGGCAGCGCGGCCTCGCCGTCGGCCGCCGCCCGCAGCGGCACGGGCCCGGCCGCGAGGGCTTGCCGCGCGGCCGGGAGGCGCGGCGGGTCAGCGATCGTCCCGGTCACGGGGCGCCTCCCCTCGTTCCCGCCGTTCCCGCCGTTCCGGCCGCTCCAGCAGGTCGGTCTCCACGACGGGCTGCCCGGGGTCTCTCGGCACCCGGAAGGTCTTGATCTCGAACGCCCCGAAGTCCGCCTCGATCACCCGCCCGCCGAGCATCGGCACCGCGATCCGCGCCGTGGCGGCCAGGCCGGTCGACTCGCGGGCGCGCACCACCAGATCGCCGTCGCCGTCCTCGTCGGCCTTGACGACGCTGACCAGCACCGGGCCCGCGCCGTCGTCCAGGTGCGCCGCGCGCTGCGGCAGCGGCCCGGCGTGGAACGTCTCCAGCAGCGCGAACGCCGGCTGGTTGAGCTCGGCCGCGCGGCGCGGCGGGTCGACGGTCCGCCAGTCGCCGGCGTGCGGGACGAGGAGGCTGCGGAACTCCTGCCGCCCCTGGTCGAGGTGGTCGTAGATGCCGTCCGGATCGAGCTGCTTCGGCTCGTGCCAGGCGTAGACCGGGCTGCGCAGCGCGGTCATGCCGATCTCGCCGCCCGTCACGTCGTGGCCGTGCTTGCTGTCGTTGACCACGACGAGCCCGGCGCGCAGCCCGCCGGGCAGGGTGCCGGTGACGTCCACCCACGCCTGGGTGGGCTCCTCGGTGCCGTCGGGCACGCGCTCGATGTGGCCGTAGGGGATCTCGTGGGTGGCGGTGACGTCCGACAGCGCGGTGGGGAAGCGCAGCTTGAGCAGCCGGAGCCGCTCGTGCCACTCGACCGTGGTGCGCACCTCGACGTGGGCCGAGCCGGCGGACAGCACCAGTTCCTCGACCAGCCGGGAGTCGGCGTACCGGCTCTCGACGCGCAGCACCGCGCGCACCGGCCCGTGCTCCACCAGACGCACGCGGGTGCAGCGGAACGCGCCGGTGGCGCGGTCGTAGGCGCGCACCCGGTGGCCCCAGGTGTCGGACGGGTCGTCGACCACCACGGCGTGCGGGCCGGGGCGCTCGGGCGCCAGCTCCGCGCCGCTCGCCTTGTGGACCAGGGAGCTGAGCCAGCCGGTGCGCGGGTCAACGGTCAGCCGCAGGTGCTCGTTCTCCAGCGTGGTGCCGGTCGCCGTGACGGGCCCGTCGCCGGAGGGCGCGGGGCGGTCCGGGCGGTCCGGGCGGTCCGGGCGCAGGTGGTAGACGCGGTGGCCGAGCGGCGGCACGCAGGCCCGGAACGCGATCCGGCCGCGGGGGCCGTTCAGGGTGGTCTCGGATCGGGTGAGCTGCACCGGCACCGGCGCGCCGGTCTCGTCCTCCAGGCCGGTGGTGGCGGCCTTGCCGTACTCGGCCTCGACGTCGGCGTGCAGCTCCCAGGGGTGCGGGTTGAAGACGACCAGCGGAACGGTGTCGGCGCGCTCCTCGGTCAGCGGGATGTCGATGCGGCGGGCCACCGCCTGCACGGCCCGGTTGAAGACCTCCGCGGCCAGCGAACGCGCCCGCCCGTAGTCGTCGCGGGCGTCCTCGTAGGCGGACCGGATGGAGGTGCCGGCCAGGATGTCGTGGAACTGGTTGAACAGCACCAGCTTCCACGCCTCGGTAAGCTGTCCGATCGGGTACTCCTCGCCCGCGAGGGCCCGGGCCACCGCGGCCCACTTCTCGGCGCGCATCAGGTCGTGCTCGGCGCGGCGGTTCCAGGACTTCACGCCGGAGTGGGCCGAGTAGCAGCCGGGGCCGTGGTGTTGCAGCTCGCCGGCGTGCACCGGGATGCCGGCCCCGGCCCCGGCCTCGGCCTCGGCCTGGTCGCGGACGCGCCGCAGGTACGCCTCGGGGTGGCTGAGCCTCAGCCGGGGCAGGCCGCCGAGGGCGTCCAGGCGCTGGATGCTGTCGAGGTTGGCCCGGGTCGGGCCGCCGCCGTGGTTGCCGACGCCGTAGAAGACCATCAGCTCGGGCAGGTCGGCGGGCGCCATGGACAGCGCCTTGTCGAGGTGGCCGCCGATGTCCATGCCCGGCGAGCCGTACTCGTTGGGCAGCCGGTAGGCCAGCACGCGGGAGCCGTCCGGGGCCTCCCAGTGGAAGAACTGGCCGGGCAGCGCCTGCTCGTGCGGTCCCGGGCGCAGGAAGACGTAGCCGTCCATGCCGGACTTGCGCAGCAGCTGCGGCAGCATGGCGTTGTGCCCGAACGGGTCGAGGTTGGCGCCGGTGGTGGCGGCCACGCCGAACTTCTCCAGCAGGTAGCGCTGCCCGTACAGCGCCTGGCGGACGAAGGACTCGCCGCAGGGTATGTTGCAGTCCGGCTCGACCCACCAGCCGCCGATCACCTGCCAGCGGCCCTCGGCGACGCGCTTGCGAATGGTGCCGAACAGCTCGGGGTCGTGGCGTTCGATCCACTCCAGGTACATGACGGAGTCGCAGGTGAAGACGAAGTCGGGGTACTCCTCCATGCGGTCGGCGGCGGACCGGAAGGTGGCGCGTATCTCCTGGAGGCCCTCGGGCCAGCGCCACAGCCAGACGGGGTCGATGTGCGCGTTGCCCACCAGGTGAACGGTGCGCCGTCGGCTGGGGGGGCGGCTGGCGGGGTGGGGGGTGGTCATGCGCGGGTCTCCAGCTTGGCGTAGGCGGGGTCGGGAGCCTCAGGGGTGTGCCGGGCGGGTGGCTCGGTATCGGCGGCCCAGGCGTCGACCTGCTCGCTGAGCAGGTGGAGCAGCGTCAGGTGCATCTCCTGCACCCGGGCGGTGGCCGTGGCCGGCACGGCCAGCACGTGGTCGGCGTGCTCGGCGGCCGGTATGCCCCCGGGGCCCCCGTGGTGGCCGCCGCCGAACAGCACGGTCACGGCCCCGGCCTCGCGGGCGGCGGCCAGGCCGCGGACGACGTTGGGCGAGCGGCCGGAGGTGCTGAAGCCGATGACCATGTCGCCGGGGCGGGCCAGCGCCCGCACCTGGCGGGCGAACAGCTCGTCGAAGGAGTAGTCGTTCCCGATGCAGCTGCTGACGGACGGGTCGCAGGTCAGCGCGACGGCCGCCAGCGGCCGGCGTTCGCGGAGGTAGCGGCCGATGAGCTCGGCGGCCAGATGCTGGGCGTCCGCGGCGCTGCCGCCGTTGCCGAAGGTGTACAGCCGCCCGTCGCCCCGGTAGACGTCGATGAGCCGGCGGGCGACCCGCTCCAGCTCGGGCAGCAGCTCCCGGGTGCGCTCGGCGATCCGGAGGTGGTCGGCGAGCTGGCCGGCGGCGGGGGGCGGGACAGGCATGGTGCTCCAGTACGGGTCAGGTGGCGCTGGTCGGTCCGCGTGGTCGGGCGTCGGGCGGGACATGGGCCGGGTGATCGGACGGGGCATCGGACGGGGCATCGGGCGGGTCATGGGGCGGGTCATGGGGCGAGCCCGGTGGTCGGACCCAGGCGTTCGAAGGCCACGGCCGCGGCGCCCAGCACCCCGGCCCGGTCCCCGCCGGAGGCCAGGGTCAGCCGCGCCGCGGCGGCGGCCGGGCCCATGGCCTGCTCGGCAACCATCCGGCGGACCGGCCCGAGCAGCTGCTCGCCGGCCCGGGTGACGCCGCCGCCGAGGACCACCACCTCGGGCTCGAAGACGTTGACGAGCGTGGTCAGGCCGCTGCCGAGGGCCGCCACCGTCTCCTCCCACACGGCCACCGCGACCGGGTCGCCGCGCCGCGCGGCGGCCGACACGTCGGCGGCGGTCAGCGGGTCGCATCCGCCCAGCACGGTGTCCCTGCCCGCGGCCCGGGCGTCCGCGACCGCCTCCCGGGCGCGTTCGGCGATCGAGGTGCCCGAGGCGTACGCCTCCAGGCAGCCGCGCCGCCCGCAGCTGACGCACGGCCGGCCGCCGGAGCGGACCAGGACGTGCCCCGGCTCGCCGCCGTTGCCGGCCGCGCCCCGGAAGGTGCGGCCGTCCAGCACGGCGCCGCCGCCGATGCCGGTGGAGACCGTCAGGTACAGCAGGGAGCGGCTGCCGTGGCCCGCGCCGAAACGCCACTCCCCGGCCGCGCCCGCGGTGCCGTCGTTGTCCAGCACGGCGGGGCGGCCGAAGGTGTCCCGGACCAGCTCGACGATGGGCACGTTCACCCAGCCCGGAAGGTGCGGCGGGGCGATGAGCACGCCGGACTGGGCGTTCAGCGGCCCGCCGCAGCCGACGCCGACGCCGAGCAGCTCCCCGGGCGCGGTCCCGGTCCGGGACAGCACCACCCGGCCGAGGTCGAGGAGCCGCTTCAGCGCGGCGTCCGGGCCGTCCTGGACGAGGGTGGGGGCGACCGCGAAGGCCAGCGCCTCGCCGTCCGCCCGGACCACTCCGGCGGCCAGCTTCGTGCCGCCGATGTCCAGGGCGAGCACCGGTGCCGGCTCCGTGCGGTCGCGGTGGCGGTGGCCGTGCTGGTCGTGGTGCGTCATCAGCCCTTCCGTCCTGTCGTGCCTGTCGTGCCTGTCGTGAGCACGGCCCTCAGGCAGCGGGGCACGGCGAAGGGGCCGGGGTCGCGCGGCGGCGTGGCCGGCGACGGGGTGGGAGGGTCATGGTCACTCTCTCATGTGACATCGTTGCCACATGGCAACGTAGTCACATCGGTGAAGGGCGGTCAATACGCGCTGGCGACCGGAATCAGGACCCGGGGCCTCAGGACCCCGGCGGGGGCGCGGCGGTGGACCCGCGCGCGAGGAGTTCGGGGTCGAGGGTGTGCGTGCGGCTGCGGCCCTGGCCGCCGCCGGCCCGCTCCAGCAGCAGCGACGCCGCCCGCGCCCCCATCTCGTACACCGGCTGGCGCACGGCCGTCAGGCCGGGCTCGACCATCCGCATCCAGGTCAGGTCGTCGAACGACACCACGGAGCAGTCCCCCGGCACGGCCCTCCCGAGCCGCTTGAGCTCCTGCCACACCGCCTCGGCGACCACGTTGTTCGCGGCGAAGACCGCCGTGGCGTCCGGGTGGGCCGCCAGGAACTCTCCCACCTCGCGCTGCGGGTCGGCGAGCCGCAGCCCCAGGTCCAGCACGAGCCGCCGGCTGAGCGGAACGCCGGCGGCGCGGTGGGCGGCCCGGTACCCCTTGAGCCGTCCCCGGCCGGTGTCCCACATCGTCTCGTCGACCACCACGGCGATCCGGCGGTGGCCCAGGGCGAGCAGGTGGGCCACGGCGTCATGGGCGCCGCGCTCGCTGTCTATGATCACCGCGTCGCAGCCGCGCACCCCCGACCGGCGGTCCACCTCCACCACCGGCGTGCCGTGCTCCACCAGCAGCGCGGTGGCCGCCCGGCCGACGGGGGCGAGCAGCACCCCGTCCGCGCGCATCGACAGGAACGCGCGGGCCCCGTTCGCGGCCCGCTCCTCGTCGCCGTGGTCGTCCACGAGGACCACCTGGTGGCCCGCCGCGGTGAGGGTCTGTCCCACGCCGGCGGCGAGCTGGGCGTAGAACTGGTTGCGCAGATCGGACACCAGCAGGCCCACCAGGCCGCTTGAGCGCCCCTTCAGCGTGCGGGCGGTGATGTCGGGGACGTATCCCAGGCGGTCCGCCGCGGCTCTGACCTTGGCCTTGATCTCCTCGGCGACGTATCCGCGTTCCGCCAGGGCCCGCGAGGCCGTGGACTGCGAGGTGCCGGCCGCCTCCGCGACCTCCCGCAGCGTGACGCGGGGCCGCTTCCCGCGCCCGTTGCCGTTGCCATTGCCCCGGCCGTTGCCGTTGCCGTTGCCGTTGCCGTTGCCCCGGCCGTTGCCCTTGCCCTTGCCCTTGCCACGTTCCCTCGCGGCGTCGCTGCTCATCGGGACGTCCTCACGTGCTGACGCCACCGCCGGCGTCCCGGTCCGGACCGGTGGCCGGCCGGCGTACCGCCCGCCACGCGGCCCACTGGGCGCGCAGCGCGGCGTAGTCGCGCTCCAGCAGGGGCTCGCCGGTGCGGTCCAGGTGCGAGGAGACGTAGAGGGCCGGGACGCCCAACGCGGCCTTGGCGGCGGCGTAGGCGCGCCACTGCCGGAGGTCCGGGGCGCACCAGTCGTCGGTGTCGACGGGCAGCCCCGGGCAGGCGGTCCGGACCACGGCGGCGCGGTAGCGCATCTGCGGCACGACGGGAGCGTCGGGCTCGGGGTCGTCGAGACGGAGCATGTCGTTGAGCCGGATCATGTCGGTCACGTCGGCGAACGCCGGATGCGGCGTGTGCGTGACCACCAGCGCCTCCCGGTTCGCCCCCTTCGCCGCCTGGTAGATCGCGGCGAGCTGATGGTACAGCAGCGCGATTCCCCAGCCCGGGCCGTGCCAGGTGAGGGAGTGGCCGGACGGGGTGTCGGCCGTGAAGTCGATCTTGAGGCCGTCCGCGTTCAACCCCTCGCGGGAGAGCATCCGGTGGACGGTGCGGGTCAGCAGCGCGCGCGCCGCCGGATGGCTGGGGTCCAGGGCGACGGGGGTGCCGTCGGGGGTGCGCACGCACAGCTCCGGCGGCACCGACTCGGTGGCCCACGCGCGCCACCACAGCAGGACGCGCTGGCCCCGGGCATGCCGCTCGGCGATCCAGCCGCGCAGGTCGGGCCACTTGGCCGGGTCGGGTTCCCAGGAGCCGTAGGAGCGCTGCCACTTGTCGTCGATGACGACCGTGCCCGGCACCAGGCCGTGGCGCTCCAGGTGGGCCAGGTGCGCGTCGTACTCCTCGCGGGTGCAGAGGTCGGGGGCGGGCCGGCCGAGGTCACGGGCGCGGGCCATCTGCGCCCCCCAGCCGCAGAACATCGGCTCCGACCACCACGCGGGGGCGGCGCGTCGGGTGCGCGCGGGGGCGGCCCAGCCCCGGTCCGCGAGCCACGCGCGGTGGGCGGCGAGCCCTCGGTAGGGGTCGCGGTGGCCCGGGGAGAGCAGCACCGCAGGGGTGCGGAAACGGCCCGCGACGCGGGTGTGCCCCTCGTAGGCCAGCCGCAGCTGGCAGCCGTGGTCGCCCGGCACGTACTCGACCTGCGTGAACGTCAGTTCGTCCACGGGCCCGCCGACGCCCAGCGTCCACCACCCGGCGGGCACCGCGGCGTCCCCGGGGTCGGTGTCGTCCGCGAGCGCCGCCTCGGTCAGCGCGAGGCACAGCGGGGCGGGGGTGAAGAACCAGTGCCCCCGGCCGGGACCGGCGTCCCCGCAGACCCCGACGACGGCGCTCTCGCCCGCGCCCCGCAGCAGCCGTCGCGGGGCCCCGGGGTTGGGCGAGAACAGGGTGCGCCAGGCGTGGCCGCTGGGCCGGGTGCCGCCGCCCCGGCCGCCGAACGCCGCCCGGGTGCCCAGCAGCGTGACCTCGTCGAGCCGTCCGTCGCCCTCGACCCACCAGCTGATCTCGGGGCCCTGCGGGGTGCACCGCAGCCGGGTGCCGGCCCGGCGCCACGCCGTGCTGCGGCGCGCCACCGTCACGACCGGGTGCGGTCCGCCGGCGTCCAGTTCGGGGGGCGACGCGGCCAGCGTCTCGTCGCGGGCGCCGACCCGGTCCAGGGCTCCGGGCAGCTGGAGGAGAACGGGGTGGCCGCCGGCGGGGATCCGGGCGGTGATCCGGGCGGTGGTGCCGTCCGCCGCCACGGTCATCCGGTACGCGTCGGCCGTGACCTCGACGGCGCCGGAGGCGGTGCGGACGGCCCGGACGGCCCGGACGGCCCGGACGGCGCGGACGGCGCGGACGGCGCCGGAGGCGGCGCGGTCGGCGCCCTCGAACGCCCCGCTTCCCGCCGTCGGCGTCTCCGGGCCGTGGCGCCGCGTCATCGCACGCTGACCAGCGCCTCGGCCTGCTGCCCGAACCGCATCGGCCCCACCGTCAGATCGGCCGCCACCCGCTGCCGCTCCGCCCGCGCCACCCCGCCGGGCACCCGCACCACGAACCCGACCACCGCCTCCCGGTGCCCGCCCACCTCCGTGCGGACGACGTCCGGCTCGGCGATCCAGCCCTCCGGCAGCGCCAGCCGCACCTCGGCGGCCTCCCTCCGGGGGAACGGGTTGCGTATCTCGACCTCCAGGCGCAGCTTGCCGCCGGCCGCGACCACGGCCCGGTAGGGCGCGATCCGCGCGCCCACGCCCTCCGCTCCGAAGTCGACGTCGCGCGGCAGCAGTTCGCGGTGCAGCCGGGCCAGCCGCTGCCCCTCCTCCAGCAGCATGTCGAGGTAGGCGTCGGTGACCTCGCGCGGCCGCCAGTGCCCGCTGATCATCAGCTCAGGCCGCAGCTCCCGGTACAGCTCCGCGCTGCGGGTGAAGTCGTCGATGCGGAAGCGGTTGCGGTACTGGAAGTTCAGCAGGTCGGGCTGGATCCCCGGCTCCCACGCCGTGCTCTGCTGGTCGCCGGTGGCGATCACCCGGCGGCCGTCGGCGACGAAGGAGTACGCCGCGGCGTAGAGGGTGTGGCCCGGCAGGTCGTGCACCCCGATCTCGTACTCGCGCCAGCGCACCGGCGCGTTGAGAGGGAGTTCCCGCTGCACCGGGATCGGGTCGTACCACAGGCACGGCAGGTCCCAGCGCTCCGGCTCGCGCAGCACCGGAGCGATGTGGGACGGCGCCCAGACATCCGTGCCGTGCACCTCGCGGAGCAGGTTGAAGCCCGCGACGTGGTCGTCGTGGTAGTGGGTCGGGACCGCGACCTCGACCCGTTCGATGCCGTGGTCGCGGCGCAACGCCTCGATGGAGGCGAGCAGCGGCCGGCGGGAGGCGCGGTCCTGCCCGCTGGCCAGCCCGGTGCACAGGTCGTAGCCGAAGTCGAGCAGCAGCGCGGTGCCGTGGTCGGACAGCAGGGCGTAGGAGTACGCCATGCTGGTGGTGTTGCGCAGCAGGTGCGGGGTGACCTCCCGCCAGGGCCGGCGCAGCATCGACTCCGGGTCCCACGGCGTGCGGCTCCGGCTGTCCATCAGCTCCTTCAGGCGGGCGCTCAGCCGCGCCACCGCCCGGGGCGGGTCGGTGACCGGCTCGCCGTGCGAGGGCAGCAGCACGTCGGGGCGGTGGTCGAGGAGCTGCATGCACGACAGCACCGTGGCCGCGGCGCCCTCGAGACCGGCGTGCTCGTGGTGGCCGGTGTACGCCCACTGCGTGGCGGCCATCGACCAGACCCGGCCCTCGCCGTGGATCAGGTCGCCGGTGAACGCCAGGCGCCGGCCGCCGGACTCCACCAGGTACCCGACCGAGCCGGTGGTGTGCCCGGGCAGCGGCAGGGTGTGGACCAGGGCCGGGCCGTACCGGGCGGTGCGGTACTCGGCGACCGTCCCGGTCACCGCCACCTGGCGCAGCAGCGAGAACCGGTCCTCGCGCACGGAGTAGTCGTTGTCCAGCGGCCGGGTGCGCCAGTGCTCGTCCACCCGGTCGATCAGATCGCGTTCGACGGGCGGCACCCAGATGCGTATCCCGGCCGCCCCGGCGCGTGCCAGGCCCTGCACCTGGTCGCGGTGGTGGTGGGTGACCAGCACGTCGGTGACCTCGTCCACGTCGAAGTCCGCGAGGTGGTCCAGCACGTCGCCGCTGCCGAAGTCGACGAGCACCGCCTGGCGGCCGTACCTGATGACGTACACGTGACATGTGTCACGGAACAGGAAGACATCGTCACCGAAGCGCACGGCCGCCCCCCTCCAAGATGTATGGGATCGATCCCAGCTGGGAACGATGTCATCCCTTCCGGAACGCGTCAACAAGGGGTACGCGGCCGATCCTCGTGCCTAGGATGCCTTGCGTTCGCCCACCTCACCGCGCCGCCCGATCCCGGAGTACGCACCGCCATGCACGACCACCCGAGCCGGCCCTCCGCCTCCGTGCCGCCCCTCATACCCCGGCCGCACACGATGCGGGTCCGGGAGGGCCACGTCAGCCTCGGCCCCGGCACCGGGGTGCAGGCCCCGCCCGACGTCGCGGAGTTGGCCCGAGAAGTGCTGGGCACGCTGGGCCCCACCGGCCCGGTGGCGGAGGCGGAGGGGGAGGCGCGGACGCTGTGGCTGTCCGTCGTCGACGACCCGGCCCTGGGCGACGAGGGCTACCGGCTGCTGGTCACCGAGGACGGGATACGCGGCACCGCCGCCACCACCGCCGGCCTGCGGTGGGCGGTGCAGACCCTCAGGCAGCTGCGCGGCCCGGACGGCCGGGTGCCGTGCGTGGAGATCACCGACCGGCCGCGGTACGGCTGGCGCGGCTCCCTGCTCGACGTCGCCCGCTGGTGCCACCCGCTGCCGTTCCTCTACCGGTACGTCGACCTGCTGGCCCTGTACAAGCTGAACACGCTGCACCTGCACCTCACCGACGACCAGGGCTGGCGGTTCGAGGTGAGCCGGTACCCGCGGCTCACCGAGGTCGGCGCCCACCGCACCGGCTCCAGCGTCGGCCACCTCGACGACAACCGGACCGACACCGTGGCGCACGGCGGCTTCTACACCCAGCGCGAGCTGCGCGACCTGGTCGCCTACGCCGCCCGCCGGGGCGTGAGGATCATGCCGGAGATCGACGCGCCGGGGCACATGCAGGCGGCGATCGCGGCCTACCCCTGGCTCGGCAACGACCCGACCCGGCAGCTGCCGGTCCGCGTCGCCTGGGGCATCTCCCGGCACGTGCTCAACACCTCGGACCGGGCGGTGGCGTTCGTCCGCGACGTGCTGGACGAGGTGGCCGACGTCTTTCCGTCCGACTACGTGCACATCGGCGGCGACGAGGTGCCGGCGCACGAGTGGGCGGCCAGCCCCGACGCGCTGCGGCGGGTCGCCGACGAGGGCCTGCCGGGCCCGACGGGCCTGCTGGGCTGGTGGGCCCGGCAGCTGACCGACCACCTGGCCGGGCTGGGACGGCGGGCCGCGGTCTGGGACGAGCTGATCGACGCGGGCGTGCCGGACGGCGCCGCGGTCTTCGCCTGGCGCGCCGAGCACCACGTCCAACGCGCCGTGCGCGCCGGTCTCGACACGGTCGCGGCGCCGCAGGAGTACACCTACCTGGACTGGGCGGAGAGCGAGGCCCCCGACGAGCCGCTCGCCATCCGCGGCCTGCTGCCGCTGTCCCAGGTCTACGGCTACCGGCCGCCGGTCACCGCCCTCGGCGTCCAGGGGCAGCTGTGGAGCGAGTACCTGCCCACGACCCGCCTGGTCGAGCGGCGGGCGTTCCCCCGCCTGGCTGCCCTGGCCGAGGTCGGCTGGTCCTCCGAGGAGCGCGACTTCCCCGGCTTCCACGGCCGCCTCACCGGCCACCTCCCCCACCTCGACGCCCTCGACGTCGCCTACCGCCCCCTCGACCCGCTGCCCCTCCCGCACCCCTGACGCCCTCGCCCGGGCCGTCCGTGGACGCGGGCGGGCTCCGCCTCTGCGAAGCCCTTTACGGCCGGGCCTGGACGAGGGCGTGGGTGCCGCTGGTACGCCAGGGCTCGCCGGTGGCGTCGAGCGCGGCGGCGCGGTCCGGGGTCAGGCCGGTGATGACGTCGGACTTGAGAGTGCGCAGGGCCACCACGGGCGTGGGGAAGTACGCCGTCCGCTCCGCGAAGGGGGTGGTGGGCGGCCACAGCCGGTCGCCGACGAGGCGGCGGTAGTTCAGGTCGCCCTTCAGCACGGTCAGCGTGGCCGCGCCGAGGTCGCGGCGCAGGTCGGCGGGCATGTCGGCGTAGGGCAGCGGCGCGCAGAAGAAGGGGTGGGCGCGGACCCGGAGGCGGCCGGTGCGCAGGGCATCGCGCAGGCGGGCGCCGGCCCCGGCCGCGCGGCCCCGGGCGCGGGTGAGGCGGTCCAGCGCCGCGATGAGGTCGGCCATGGTGGCGTCGGAGACGTAGTACGGGTGGGGCTTGAGGTGGAGGTCGACCGCGCGGGCGTGGCCGTGGCGCAGCAGGTGGTCGACGAGGAGCAGGTCGGGAATCAGCTCGGGCCCGGCGTTGTCGGCGATCAGGGCGACGGTGCCGGGGACGCCGGGGGTGCCGGGGGTGCCGGCCGACAGGAGGGACCAGAGCGTGGCGGTGTCGTCGGCGACCAGGTCGTGGGCGGGGTCGGCCGCCTCGGGGTGGGTGGTGCGGAAGCCGAGGTCGGCGCGGTTGCCCCACAGGGCGGCGTGCAGCAGCGCCGCCGCCTGGTCGTGGGCGGGGCGGGCGGCCAGGGCGTCGAGGGCGCGGAGCTCGTCGTCGACCGCCGGGCCGTCGAGCTCGGCCCCCTTGGCGGGGCCGAAGGGGTCGATGCCCTGCCAGGGGCTGCCGGGCGTGAAGAAGTCCACGGCGTCCAGGAGGCGGCGGTAGAAGTAGCTCTCCGCCCACAGGAAGGGCACGTCGAACCAGGAGCGGCCGACGTGGTCGGCCAGGCCCCACCGCGCCCAGGCGGCCCGGTCGCGGGCGTCCGCGTCCGGCGACAGCGGCCGGATCGTGCCGTCGCCGGTCTCCGCCAGCAGCGCGTCGAGCGCGCGGCGCTGCGCGGGGGCGTACGGGTGGGCGTCGCGGACCCGCTCGATCAGGGCCGGGTGGCGCTTGGCCAGGACGCTCCACGCGAAGCTGCCCGGATCACTGCTCACGATCACCGGGGCGGCGGCGTCCGTCACGTTGACTCCTTCGCTGCTCTCCGGGCCGTGCGCGCGTGCGCGCGTTCGCCGTCGCCGCGAGTCGCCGGACGACCTTGCCCCTCTCATGAGGCGTCAGGTTAGCTCGATGCGGCACAGCTCCACCTGGCCGGTCGCTCCCTGGAAAGAGGGCGCGCCCTTGGCCAGCCGCATGTGTTGTATCCGGCGCGCAGGCTCACGGAGGTGGTGACGGTGGAGCTGACGCCGCGCGAGCGCCACACCGAGGCAACCCGAGCGCTTTGTCTGTTTTGACCGCGCGGCGTGGGTTACTCGGAGGGGCATGAGCGAAACCCTCGAAAGAGAAGAGCGAGAACAGCTCGAAGAGCGAGAACAGCTCGAAGAGCGAGAACAGCTCGAACAGCTCGAACAGCGAGAAGGGGCGGAGCGGCGCACGCCGGGCCCGGCGAGAGCGATGCGGCAGCGGCCGGTGGCGCTCGTCGGCGGGGCGGCGCTGGCGGGCTTCGCCGTCGGGCGGCTCGCCAAGGCGGGCCGGAGGCAGTGGGCGGAGAGGCGGTGAGGTGAGATGACCTCGACCGAACATCGGGTCGCACGGCGGCCCGCGCAGCGGGCCGAGCCCCGTACCGAGCCCCGTACCGAGCGGCGGGCCGAGCAGCGGCACCGGGACGGCTCGGTCGGCGAGCTGGTGTCGGCGGTCACCGCGGACGCGCAGACGCTGTTCCGCCAGGAGGTGGAGCTGGCCAAGGTGGAGATCCGGCAGGAGGCGGCGAAGGCGGGCCAGGCGGCCGGCATGTTCGGCGCGGCCGGGTTCGCCGGGTACATGGTCGCCGTCTTCGGCTCCCTGGCCGGTGTCTTCGGCCTGGCCAACGTGATGAACGCCGCCTGGGCCGCGCTGATCGTCACCGGCGGGTGGGCGTTCATCGGCCTCATCCTGTTTCCGCTGGCCCGCTACCGGATGCAGAGCGTGTCGCCGAGGCCGAACCAGACCATGCAGTCGCTGCAGTCGCTGAAGGAGGACACACGATGGGCGGCACGTCACCGCGGCAGCTGAGGGCCGAGATCGAGAAGACGCGAGAGCAACTCACTGAGGACCTCGACCGCCTGGCCGAGCGGGTCAGCCCGCGCCGGGTGGCGGAGGAGAACGGCCCGAAGGCCGTCGGCCTGGTCGCCTTCGGCGCGGGCCTGCTGGCGGCCTCGATGATCCCGGAGTCCCCGACCGAGCAGCGGGCCGCCGCCCGCCTCGCGGGCCAGGCCGGGCACTACGCCGGCAGGCGGCACGCCGGGCCGATGGGGCGCGCGATGCGCGTGTCCGCGTACGCGATGCCTGGGATGCGCGGCCTGCGTGTCCTGCGCGGGATGCGCGGGATGCGCGGCGTACGCGCGATGCGCCGGATGCGCCGGATGCGCCGGCGGCCTGGGCTGGGCGGGCGGCACGGCATACGCGGCATGCATGGCGTGCCCGGCATGCACAGGGCGAACGGCATGCACGGAATGCACAGGGCGCACGGCATGCACGGCCTTCGCCCGCTGCGCCGGCCGAGTCGGCTCAGGCGCCTGCGGCGCGACGCCCGACGGCTCGCCCGGCACGCGGCCCACCGGGCCGGGTACCGCCGCCGGATGGGCGGGTGGGGCGCATGAAGGCCGCCGTGTGGCACGGCAAGCGCGATGTGCGCATCGACGAGGTGCCAGAACCCACGATCCAGGAGCCCACCGACGCGGTGGTGCGGATCACCTCCAGCGGGCTGTGCGGCTCCGACCTGCACCTGTACGAGGTGCTGACGCCGTTCATGACCCCCGGCGACATCCTGGGCCACGAGCCGATGGGCGTGGTGGAGGAGGTCGGCGCCGAGGTCACGACGCTGAAGCCCGGCGACCGCGTGGTCGTGCCCTTCCAGATCGCCTGCGGCAACTGCTTCATGTGCGAGCAGGGCCTGCAGACCCAGTGCGAGACGACGCAGGTGCGCGGGCAGGGCACGGGCGCGGCGCTGTTCGGCTACACCAAGCTGTACGGGCGGGTGCCGGGCGCGCAGGCCGAGTACCTGCGGGTGCCGCAGGCGCAGTACGGCCCGGTGCCGGTGCCGCCTGACGTGCCCGACGACCGCTACCTGTACCTCTCGGACGTGCTGCCCACGGCCTGGCAGGCGGTGGTGTACGCCGACGTGCCGGAGGGCGGCAGCCTCGCGGTGCTGGGCCTGGGGCCGATCGGCGACATGGCCTGCCGCATCGCGCTGCACCGGGGCGTCGGGCAGGTCTTCGGGATCGACCTGGTCCCGGAGCGGCTGGAGCGGGCCCGTGAGCGCGGGGTGACGGCGCTGGACCTCACGGCGTACAAGGACATCGTCGGGGAGGTGCGCGAGCGCACCGGGGGGCGCGGGCCGGACGCCGTGATCGACTCGGTCGGCATGGAGGCGCACGGCAGCGCGGCTGGCAAGCTGATGCAGAGCCTGGGCGGGAGGCTGCCGGGCCGGGTGGGAGAGAAGATCGCCTCGAAGGCCGGGGTGGACCGGCTGGCCGCCCTCTACCTGGCCATCGACATGGTGCGGCGGGGCGGCACGCTCTCGCTGAGCGGCGTCTACGGCGGCGCGGCGGACCCGTTGCCGATGGTCACGCTCTTCGACAAGCAGATCCAGGTGCGGATGGGGCAGGCCAACGTGAAGCGCTGGATCCCGGAGATCCTGCCGCTGCTGTCGGCGGACGATCCCCTTGGCGTGGACGACTTCGCCACCCACCATGTGCCGTTGGCCGAGGCGCCGGAGGCGTACCGGATGTTCCAGCACAAGGAGGCGGCGAAGGTCGTCATGCGGCCCTGAGGGCCCCCTGAATGAGGGCCTCAGGGCCTGGGCGAACGGTCAGGACGGTCAGGACGGTCAGGAGCCGAACATCTCCTTCTCGACCTCGTTCGGTCCGTCGAAGCGGTCCCGCCGCATGTGGGAGAGGTCCTCCACGACGTCCTTCTTGGCGTGGTTCCGCTGCGCCAGCTTGATCAGGTCGTCCTTGCTCGCCGGATAGTCAGCGCCCTTGAGCGCCTTCTGGACCTCGATGGGGTTGGTGTGAGCCATGATGCCTCCCTTGATCTCGCATCTCTCGTCTGTCTCTCCCGTCTCGTGCCGCGTACCCGACGACACCCCGGAGAAATCAGAACAGAGCAGACCAATGCGCGCAGGTGGGGCGCACGCCGGCGAGGCGCCGGTCGTGGCGGCGGTCCGGCGGGTGAGCCTGACGGAGCTCGACGCCGGCGCCACGCCCTCGCCCGGATTGAGGGGGCGGGGTTGGGTGGGGAGATGTTCGTGTTTCGGGGGATTGGTCCGGGGGACTCGGGGCTCAGGTTCGATCGAGCCGAGCGGAAGGGATCACCCGATGAGCGACGAGGCCAACGATGAGCGGCGGCGAGCGGCGCAGCTTCCCGAAGGGGACGTCATCCGCATCCTCATGGAGCAGCACGCCCGCATACGGGAGCTCTTCGCGGACGTGCGTAGCGCGGAGGGCGAACACAAGAAGCAGGCGTTCGACGAACTCCGCGCGCTCCTCGCGGTGCACGAGACCGCCGAGGAGATGATCCTGCGCCCGGTGGCGAAGGACACCGCCGGCGGCGAGGAGGCCGACGCCCGCAACCACGAGGAGCAGCGGGCCAACGAGGTCCTGCTGGAGCTGGAGAAGCTGACCACCGAGAGCGCCGAGTTCGACGCGCGGTTCGTGGAGTTCGAGGCGGCCGTGATCGCCCACGCCGAGCGCGAGGAGCGGGAGGAGTTCCCGTACGTGCGCGCCGGGCGCAGCGAGGACCAGCTCCGGCGCATGGGCACCAGGCTGCGCGCCGCCGAGAAGATCGCGCCCACCCACCCGCATCCCACGGCGGCGGGCAAGCCGGCCGCCCAGTGGACCGTGGGGCCCTTCGTCTCCCTGGTGGACCGCACGAGGGACGCGATCAACAGGGCCGGCGGAGGCCGGTGATGGCCGCCGTCCTGCTCGTGCTGCTGCTCGCCCTGATCCTGTTCGGCGCGGGCTTCGCGCTGAAGATCCTGTGGGTGTTCGCCGTCGCCGTACTGATCATCTGGCTGCTCGGCTTCCTCGTGCGCAGCACGACCGCCGCAGGAACGAGGTCCCGCTGGTATCGCTGGTAGGCACGGGGCGGCATGTGTGAGGGGATATCGCGATGGGATACGGGGACGACATCATCGTGGAGCTGATCGAGGATCAGTGGGAGGTCGAGGAGATCCTCGACGAGCTGGAGATGCTGCCCACGGGGGACGGGCAGCGGAAGATCCACGCCAACCAGGCCACGATCGAGCTGGTGCGCCACTTCGTCACGAAGGAGGAGCTCCTCCACCCGGCGATGCGTAAGTGCATGGACGACGGGCACGATCTGGCCGATCAGTCGGCCCGGGACCACGCGCGCACCGAGCACCTGCTGCGGAAGCTGGAGGAGGCCGAGCCCGGCAGCGCCCGTTTCGACCGGCTCACCGGGCGGCTGCTGCGCAGAGTTCGCACGCTCATCAAGCGGGAGAACGACGACCTGTTCTTCCGCGTCCGGGAGGGCGTGCCGAAGCGGACCCTGACGGAGCTGGGCGCCAAGGCCCGGCGGGTGAAGACGCTGGCGCCCGCGCACCCGTATCCCCACGACCGGCGCCAGCTCAGCCCCGGCAAGGGCATGGTGGACCGGGTCCGGTTCACCGCCTCCCGGTGGGACACCATGCCCTGACCGCGCAGTCATACGCCCCTTCACCCTTTCACCCTTTTCACCCCTTAGATCCGTAATGTGGTGGCCGTGAGCAGGCAACGATGCCCCCGCGCCGCGCTGGCGGCGGTGACCGTCCTCGCGGCCCTGGCGGCGCTGGTGACGGCCGGGTGCGCGACGCCGGGTGCGCGCGCCTCGGACGCCTCGCGGGCGGGCACGGCGTTCCTGCGCGCCCTCCACGCCGGGGACGGCGCGCGCGCCTGCGAGCTGCTGGCGCCGCGTGCGCGCCAGGAGCTGACGAGCTCCGCCAAAGCGCCCTGTCCCGAGGCCGTGGCCGGGCTGCCGCTCCCTCCGACGGGCGGAACGCCGGACGAGCGGCACACGGACGTGTACGGCCAGCAGGCCCGCGTGGCGTTCCCGGGCGACACGCTCTTCCTGGCCCACTTCGCGGCCGGATGGCGGGTGACCGCCGCGCTCTGCCGGCCACGGCCCGGCGAGGGGCAGCCCTACGACTGCGAGATCCAGGGGTGAGGAGCGGGCATGAAGCGCTGGGTGCGCTGGGTGCGTGACAACGGGCTGACCCTGGCGTTCGGCGGGGCCTTCCTGCTGACGCTCTTCGCCCAGGGCGTGGCCGGACACGCCGAAATGAACAACGAACTCGAGGCCGACGGGCTGGCGTCCCTCTCCTTCGGCGCGTACCTGACCTCCTCGGACTTCGCCGTGGACGTCACCGAGAACTGGCAGTCGGAGTACCTGCAGTTCTTCCTCTACGTCATGGGCACCGTCTGGCTGCTGCAACGCGGCTCGCCGGAGTCCAAGCCGCTGGACCGGCCGGGCCGCGAGTCCGAGGAGTACCAGATGATCGGGCCCCACGCGCGGCGGAGCTCCCCCGCCTGGGCCCGCGCCTCCGGCTGGCGCCGGACGCTGTACTCCAACTCCCTCGGCCTGGTCATGGGCGGGCTGTTCGTGCTGACGTGGCTCGCGCAGTCGGTCAGCGGCGTGGCGGCGTTCAACGAGCGGCGCCTGCGGGACTACCAGGACCCCATCGGCTGGGGCGACTACCTGACCACGGCCGACTTCTGGAGCCGCACGCTCCAGAACTGGCAGTCCGAGCTGCTGGCGATGGCCTCCATGGCCATCCTCTCCGTCTACCTGCGCCAGCGCGGCTCACCCGAGTCCAAGCCGGTGGGCGCCGCGCACACCGCGACCGGCGTCGAAGGCTGAGCGCTACGAGTAGGAAGAGGTGGCGACCCACTAGTTGATCACCACTATTCGAAGCGCTTCGACACTGGCTTGAAACCCGCTTCTTCCGTGAGACTGTGCGTCAACAACCGGGAATGCCTTGCATCCCCTGCCCAAGGAGCACTCAGACTCGTTCATCGAACTTCTGCCGCAGGGCTTGTGCGACCCGCTGTTGGGTCCTAGCCTCACCGAACATCGAAGCGCTTCGACCACTCGTCTTACGTATGACGCAAAGGAACAAGGCGGGCGGAAGAGAAGGGTTGTTGGCCGCCGAGGACAACCCGAACGCCGCCTGCCCCGCCGCACTCCCCCACCCCCACACGCGGCGCTCCGTCCGGGCCGCCCTTCCCCCGCCCGAACCGGAGCTGTCACGGACAGCAAGGAGCGCTCCATGTCACGGAGCAGGATTCGCGGACCTCCGTACCGCGCGCGACCATCGCAACAGCGCGGGCCGGGTCAGCTCGCCGGGCCCGATCACGTATCGGGTCACACATCATAAAAAGCGCACGGAATTCATGGGGTTCACCGGACAGTTCACCACCAAACGATGAGCCGCCTTCTCGGACCGGATCGTCCGCCAGTTCCGTCGTGAGACACACGTGATGGTGGACGGCGACTCCGCCCCCACCCTCGCGGTCCGCGCTTCCTGATGCCGCTTCGCGCTGACCCAGCCAACCACGGTGAGAGCAGCCCGATCGGCTCCGCCCGCGGGAGCCACCCCCACCCCCCACGAAAGGGACGGCTTGTGAAACCTCGTAAGCACAAACTTCTGATCGCCCCCCGCGCAGGAAGGCAAGGTCAGACGAATTCCGTCAGCGGCAAGTCGGCTGTTCTCCGCCGGCTGGCCCTGATCGTCCTCGCGATCGCCGGGCTCCTGGGTGTTCTCGCGTCTCCGGCGCAAGCCCAGGTCTACACCTCGTGCGATAGGTGGGGGGAGTACACCGAAGGCGACTGGACGATCTACAACAACGTCTGGGGCAACGAGGCTACCGACACGCAGTGCATCACCGTCAACAGCATGAACTCGTGGTACGTCGATTCGATCCAGTCCGGCGGCGGCATCAAGTCTTACCCGAATATCGGGGTCAGGCCGCAGACCCCCTTGGACCAGATGCAATCGGCGACGTTCACGTACGAGACTTCGTCGGCCCCTGCCTCCGGCGAAGACTGGTGGAACTGGACGGCCGACCTCTGGTCCACCGACAGCCAGGACGAGGTCATGATCTTCACCAGCTGGCACCCGGGACCGGCAGGCGGCTGGGGAACGCAGATCGCGTCCAACGTGACGATCGGCGGCATCCTCTACGAGAGTGTCTGGCAGGCCGACCCGGGCTGGAACGTCTTGCAGTTCATCCCTGCCACGGAAAGCGATACCGGCACCGTGGATGCCCTGGCGGTCTGGCGATGGGCCGCGGAGCAGGGCCTCCTGCGCAACACCGACTTCGACACGATGCAGTTCGGCATCGAGATCACCTCGACCAGCAATGAGTGGAAGCGGTACTCGTTGAACAACTACAGCGCCGAGTGGAGCAACACGTCCGGCGGCGGGTCGAGCATCGGCTAGCTGCTCGGGCCGGTGTCCCGAGGGTCCGAACGCCTCCACGACGGCGGGCACGCAGGTGCAGCTGTGGGACCGCCACGGCGGCGCCAACCAGCAATGGACGCTCAGACAGCCCACCTATCCTGATCCGCTTTCATGGGGGGCCCGGATCGCCGGGCCCCCCATCGCCGCCTCATCCGGTCGGCCGAGTTCTTCGAACCGGTCGGCACCGATCTGGTGCCAGGCAGCTATTCCGGAACTCTTTCGACCGCAACCGAATCCAGCGAGACATCGCCCAGGGACCGGTGGGGCAACTGCCAGAGCTATTGATCCCCAAACGCTTTGGGTTCAGGCTCGTTGAACGGCGAAGTCCTGTTCGCCGACCAGGTCGGGGTCGGCTCGGACCAGGTCACCGGCCGCACCTGGGGTGAGCAGGGAAAGTCTCCGGTCGTCCGTCGCAGCGGGAACCGGTTCTGGGTGAACGCGATGTCCGCGATCAGCACGCGCGGCCGGATGCACTTCATGGTCTTCACCGAGTCGTTCGACGCGAAGGTCGTGTGCCGGTTCCTCGCCCGGCTCGTCGGGCACGTCGACCGGAAGGTCCACCTGATCGTCGACCGGCACTCGGCCCACCGCTCCAAGACCGTCCGGGCCTGCTTGCCGACCACGAGGACGAGATCGAGCTGCACTTCCTGCCTTCGTACTCGCCCGAACTGAACCCGGACGAGCTGGTCAACTCCGACCTCAAGCGGAGCCTGCCCCACGCTCACCGGGCCAGAAACCAGGCCGAACTCGCCGCCGAAACCCGAAGGTTCTTCCACCGCCGACAACGCCAACCCCACGTCATCACCGGCTACTTCAAAGCCCTGCACGTCCGCTACACCCTCGACGAGTGAACTCAGGACGCTTCTGATCAGTGTGACTGACGAGACGGCGCTGATGTCAAGCAAACTTGACATCGAGGCGTGGCGCCTCGTAGCGTGTCAAGTGTCCTTGACACCGCATCGATGGATGGCGCCCGTGCAACCGCATAACGAGATCAAGGCGAGCGCTCGGCTCGTGCTCTGGACACTCGGCTGGGCGGCGACCCTTGCCCTGGCCAAGTTCGGCCCGCAACTTCTATGGGATACGCCACAGCGGGCGGCGAGCTGGGCCGCCGTTGCCGTCAATCTCGCCGTCGGCATCGGCTGGATCGTCGCCTTCACGGGTTTTCTCCGCGCGCTCGATGAGCTGCAACGGAAAATCATGCAGGATGCGCTGGCGGTCACCCTCGGCGTGGGATGGATCCTCGGATTCTCCTATGTCGTTGCCGACGCCGCCAGCCTCGTCGCCCCCGACGTCGATATCGCCGTCCTCCCCGCGCTCATGGGAGTCGTCTTTATGGTCGCCTTCGTCGTCGGCAAGATCCGATACTGATGAGGAACCGCATCACGGACCTTCGCGCCGAACGGGGCTGGACGCAGGCCGAACTGGCTCAGCGTACGGGCGTGTCCAGGCAGACGATCAACGCCATCGAGACAGGGAAGTTCGACCCAAGCCTTCCCCTCGCCTTCCGTCTCGCCAAGCTCTTCGACCTGAGGATCGAAGAGCTCTTCCTCTACGAATGAACCCAATGCGTTTCTGATCAATATCGTCGAGATCGCGGCAGACCAGATCGGCAGGATCTCAAGGCGGGATCTAAGGAGATTCCGCTCCCCGACCGACACCGCAGATTCCGGTCGCGGCGGTCGGGGTCCGATGCCTGCACGGGGCCCTGCCCGAAAACGCCGTACCTCGCCTGGCAACCCTTGCCATCCCGGTGCTCGTCAGTAGCAGGCGAACAAGTCGTAGGCCGGCCACTTCTTCCATTTCGATACGGCTTGGGCGATCCCTCGCAGCATGGAGGCGAATTCCCCGCCGTAGCACTCGAGATCGGACACATTGCTTCCCGGGCGTTTGTTCGCCAATGCGGCTACGGAGACGCCGTCATCCTGGATCAGAAGGTAGCCGATGGTACCGGGGAGCGTCCCGAGGTGTCCCCAGGACCACCGGATGCGCATTTTCAGGAATGGCTTCAACCCGACCTCGTACTCCCGCCGAATTGCCCAGCCGAGACCGTAGTCCGGAGCGGTGCTCGATGGGGTAGTCATGGTGTCCAGGTCAGTGCGAGTGAGCAGATCGGCGACCGCGGTCAGACCGTCGGTTTTGACGGCGAAGCGCAGCAGATCGATGACGGAAGCCACCCAGCCGCCGTGTGCGTCCATGCGGAGCATGTTCAGGCGATAAGGATCGTTCAGCATGAGCGGGGTGCATGGCTGTTGCGTGCCAGTCTCGGTGGGGAAGTATTTCGCCTCGCCGGGTACCCGTCCGGCCGGGGTGCTGGATCCGATGCGCATATCGGTAATTCCGCAGGGACGGAGCACGTTGTTCAGGACGTACTCCTCGTAGGACTGCCTGTCCTGGTTAACCTCTTCGATGATTCTTCCCAGCACGCAATACCCGAAGTTGGAGTACCTGTACGTGCTGCCAGGCTGGGTCGCAGGTTCCGTGTTGCTCACCACCCATTGGATCAGCTGGTCCCGGGTCATACTGAGCTGGGGACCGCCAGAGTCGAGGAACATGACGTCGTCATTGCCGATGAAGCCCAAGCCGCTGGTGTGCTCAAGCAAGTGGCGGACGGTGATGTCCCGCACGTGGGGCGGTGGCGGTGGCGCAGGCGGGTCGGGGGTATGGAACCGGTTAAGCACCCGGCCGGGGCCGAATACCCTGTCGTTCAGTCCCAGCCGGCCCGCTGCAATCAGGGTCATGACGGCTACGGCGGTGATGGGTTTGGAGATGCTGGCGATGCGGAACGGGGTCTCGGGCTGCACCGGCAGGCGGAAAAAGCTTGGATTCGGGCGGCCGGGAAGCAGCTGTTCTTCCTTGCAACCGTACCCCTTGGCCAGAATGAGGCGCTCGTCCCGCGTTATGCCCAGGGACAGCCCCGGGATGTCGTAGCGCTTCATGTAGTCCATGACGCGGAGATCGATGCCGATCTCTTTCTCTCCGAGCATGGCGGCGGCCTGCTGGCCCTTGTTCCACCAGCAGACCACGTTCTGGGGCGTCGCGCCACCCCACTTGTCGAACAGGGTCACGGATCAAGCGTGGCACGGCTGGTTCATGCCTGCCTGTTGTGGCAACCGGGGCTGGATTAGGCCTTGGCTGTCCAACCACCGCCACTTCCTCTCGCGGCAGCGGCACCATCTCCCCCGGGGCCTCACGTGCGCCGATATCGACCACCAGACCGCCACCGATGAGGCAGGCCGCCCACAACGTCGATGGCCGTGTCGGGGTCGGCGGGTCGTCGGCCTGCTCCGTCATGCCCCTGACGGTAACTCCTGCCCCTCCGTGGTGTCCCTCGGCCCAGATCGCGCTGGGGGTGCTTGCAGCCGCTGTGGGAGCCAGAGACTGTCCTCGTGAAACCGGCATCGCCAACGACACGGTTTTGGGGTTGCAGTGATGGTAGTCGCGCGTGATCGTGAGAAGGCGAGGTTCGTACTGCCGATCAAAGGGCAGTAAGCCCGGCCGCGAGAGGAGAATAGAGATGGCGGATTATACAGACGCTCCGACGATCAGCGTCGAACCAGAAGGAAATGACTTTGTGTTCACCGTCAAATATACGGCAAGTTTCACCCCAGATGATTTGGCCTTTCAGGATGGTTTCGCGGAGAGTGTGGCCCTGTTTGAATCGGATAAGGGCAGCGTCGGCGGCGGTTTCTCCGACGACCACATCATCAATCAGCCGATCAGAACCTACAGGCCATCGGCAGCCATCCAGACTCGCACCTTCATCTTCAAGGTCGAGCGAAGCAAACTCGATACAGAGTTGGGTGGTGAGGAGATCTACGCGCAGGTTCACTTTCGTCGAAACGCCAACGAACCCAGCAAGGTGAGAAATAGCGCCATACTGCCACTCGCCGTCTGAAGACCGCCTTCTCATCGTGGGGTTGGAGTCGTGGCCCTTGTCGCCGAGCAGGGCCTCGGGACGGCGGCGTGGCCGGCAGAGACGCCCGGCGACGGGGGGTGCCGCGCCCGTCGCAGATCAGGTGGTGTTTTGCTGCTAGACGATCAATTCCAAGGGTCGGTGAGCGAGCGCAGGGTCTCTTGCCCCCTGGACTGGAGCCAGCTTGCTTCGGGGAGAGGCGCCAGGCTTCCGATGTGGTTATGACTGCCCGTAGCCGGGGCTCGCCGTGGCTCCGAAGAGGTCGTCACCACTTTCGGTGCACGGTTGCCTTACTACCGGTCACCAGGCTTGCCGGCGGAACGTCATCGGCCACGACCGCGCCAGCGGCGACCACGGCGTCTCGGCCGATGCTGACGCCGGGCAGGATCGTGGCACCGGCACCGATCCACACATTCTCCGCCACGTCGATGGGTGCGCCGGTGAGGTACAGCCGCCGCTCCTCGGGATCAACCGGGTGGCCGCTGGTGATGAACGTGACCTTCGGTCCGATCATCACGCGCTCGCCGAGCCGGATGCCGGCATAGTCCAGGAACGTGCAGTTCTGGTTGATGAAGACACGCTCGGCGAGGTCGAGGTTCAGGCCGTGGTCCGTGTAGAAGGGCGGATAGACCGTGACTTTCGGCGGCAGCGGCTTGCCGAGGATCTGTTCGAACAGTTCCGCCTTGCCCGCTTCATCCTCAAAAGGCAGGACGTTCAGGCGGGAGGTGAGCTCGGTGACCCTCAGGACCCTCTCGGCCATGGCCTGGAATGCGGCGCTGTGGATGCGCATGAGACGGCCGCTGGACATGCCACGATCCTTTCTGGTGCATCGGTGACTGGATAAGACTCACCGGATGATCAATTTCAAGATCGTTTTGTGACAAACAACCAGGACACCTCGCGACGGCACTCTATGTGAAGACCGACAGCCTGCTGAAGGCGGCTCCGCATCTGGCGCCGTGGCGTCCGACCGTGGGGATCACACCACAGCTCACCGACGCCGAACTCGTCACGCTGGCGATGATGCAGGCCATGCCCGGCTTCACCTCCGAGGCCAGGTGGCTGCGCCACGCCCGCGTTCACCTGCGGCACCTCTTCCCGTACCTGCCCCAACAGCCCGGCTACAACAAGCGCCCGCGCAAGGCCGCCGCGCTGCTGCGGCGGGTCACCCGGCTGCTGGCCGCCGACACCTCGGTGTGGAGCGACGACGTGTGGATCGTGGACTCCACCCCGTTTTAATGCGGCCGCTCCCGCGAGACCGTCAAACCCTCGGACCTGGCCGGATGGCCGAGTACGGGTACTGCGCCAGTCACAACCGCTTCTTTTGGGGCATGCGCCTGCACCTGGTGTGTACCCTCCAGGGCCTACCCGTCGCGTTTGCCCTGACCGGAGCCAAGGCCGACGAACGCGAAACCCTGCTGGACCTGCTCGCCGCCGAACCGGGCCTGACCTCCGCCCGCCCTGGACAGACGCTGATCGGCGACAACAACTACTTCGGCCGCACCTTCGAAGACCAGCTTGCCGAACGGGACATCCGGCTGCTGCGGCCAGCCCGCAAGGGCGAGCCGGAACGGCCCGGCGCCCCGCTGTTCAAACCATTGCGGCAGGTCATCGAGTCGGTCAACGAGACATTTAAGGACCAACTCAACCTCGAACAGCACCGAGGCCGCACGCCAGGCGGCGTGATCGCCGCCGGTCGACCGGCGGAAGACCGGCGTCGGCTCGCCCTTCCTCCGGCGAAGCAGGCATCACCGCCCCTTTCGAAGTAACGCCTCCTGGTACCCGCTCCATCACCGCGGCGGTAGACGACTCCCACATCCGAGCGCTAAAAGCGCTCCATGTTCTTCGTCAAGCTGCTGGTTTGGAGGGCTGGCAGAGGGCGCCGTCGTGGAGCATGGCGGTGTTCACCGCGGATGGAGGAAGGAGGAGCCGCAGGTCCGGGTGGTGGGTGCCAGACCGGCGTAGGCGGCCAGGTGATCGACGGCGGGAAGGGCCGAGCCGTCACCGACCTCGCACGAGCCGAGCGCTCGCCTTGATCTCGTTATGCGGTTGCACGGGTGCCATCCTCCGGTGCGGCGTCAAGGACACTTGACACGCTACGAGGCGCCGCGCCTCGATGTCAAGTTTGCTTGACATCGAGCGCCGTCTGGTCGGTCATACTGATCAGAAGCGTCTTGAGTTCACTCGTCGAGGGTGTAGCGGATGACGTGGGGTTGGCGTTGTCGGCGGTGGAAGAACCTTCAGGTTTCGCCCCACGAACGACGCCCTCCATCGCCAGCCACTCCGACAGCTCCGGACTCGACATGTTCACCGCGTCGTGGAACTCCGCCACAGCGCGTCGGTGTCCTCCTCGTCCGCGGTCACGTCGTCGGCCATGCCGTCATCAGCCACCGCCCGATCCCTCGTTCCGCTCCCGCTCCCGCGGCTCGTATCCCCAGCGCAGCAGCGCGCCCAGACCCCCCGCCGGGATGTCCTCGCCGGGCGGCACCGGCACCACCTCGGCGCCGGTGGCGACCGCCGCGCGCAGCAGCGCGTCGTCCGCCCGCGCCTTGACGGGCTCGGGCTCGGCGTCCCGGCCGCCCAGGGCCTCGGCGTCCGCACGCCGCAGGGCGAGCTGGTCCGGCTCCCGCCCCACCCACACCTCGCGCTCCAGGCCCTCGCCGCCGGGCCGGAACAGCAGCTCGGCGATGCGGTGCTCCTGCGCCGCGCCCACCAGCGCCGGCAGCCCCTGCACCGACTCGATCGCCCCGCCCGCCGGGGCCAGCCCGGCGCGGAAGCGGTCGAGCGTCTCGGACTCCCGCGAGTGCAGGTACTCCTCCCGCGCCGCGGCGATGTCCTCCTCCAGCGGCTGGCTCTTCGCGCCCTCCGCCCGCCCGCCGTGCCCGGTCTCGGTCGCGGCCTCCCGCAGCGGCGAGGGCAGCCGGTCGTGCACCGAACGCCGCTCCCGCGCGTCGCCCGCCAGCACCAGCACCTCGGCGCCGGTGCGCGCCATGTCGCTGGCGAGCGTGTCGGCGATGCGGGCGGCGTTCTCCTCCCAGGTGTTCTCGACGGCGAGCTGGAAGTGGCGTTCCGACCAGTCGGACGAGGCGGTGCGGTGCGTCGGCCAGTCCCGGCCCGTCACCTGCCCGGCGGCGGTCGTGGCGCGTTCGCGGCGGAGCTGGAGGTCGGCGCCCTTGCGGTCGACGTACGCCACGAGGCACGTCGGCTCCTGCCTGCCGAACTCGACCATCGGGGCGATGCGCGGCAGGGCGGCCCAGCAGCTCAGCGACGGCGACGGCGGCGGGGGCGCGGCCAGCGGCACGTCGAGCACGACCTCGCCCTCCGTCGCGAACAGCGCCCGCCCCGGATGCCCCGGCTCGGGCGGCAGCGCGGCCAGCGCCAGGTACAGCGCGTCGCAGGTCGCCTCGTCAGCGCCCTGCGCCGCCAGCCGGTCGCGGATGCCGCGCGCCCGCAGCTCCTGCTGGCGGGCGGCGTCCTCCGTGGCGCGCGTGGTGTCGAAGTACGCCGAGGCCCACGGGCCCGGACGGCTGAACAGCGGACTGAGAAACGCCAGCTCGATCATGACGTCCCCGGTGCCCCGGCGAACGCCTCAAGCATCGCCTCGTCGAAGAACTTCAGGTCGTCCGGCTTGCGGCTGGTGACGAGGCTGTTGGGCCGGTCCCGGCCCTGGTCGACCACGACCGGCTCGTCGACCCACTCCCCGCCGGCGTTGCGGATGTCCGTGCGCAGGCTGGGCCACGACGTCAGCCGCCTGCCGCGCACGACGTCGGCCTCGACCAGGGTCCACAGCGCGTGGCAGATGGCCGCGACCGGCTTGCCCGCGTCGAAGAACGCCCTGGCGAAGGCGACGGCGTCGCGGTTCAGGCGCAGGAAGTCGGGGTTGGCGACGCCGCCGGGCAGCACGAGGGCGTCGAACTCGTCCACGGACGCCTCGGCGACGGTCTGGTCGACCGGGAAGGTGTCGGCCTTGTCCAGGTGGTGGAACGCCTGGACGCTCCCGGGGCGGGTGCTGATGAGCTGCGGGGTCTCCCCGGTGGCGGTCAGGGCCTCCCAGGGGTCGGTCATCTCGATCTGCTCGACGCCCTCGGGCGCGACGAGAAACGCGACGCGCATCGCGATGTCACCTCTCATCCTTCTCATGCCTCGTCGGCTTGTGCTTCCGGCCGGGCAGGATGTCCTGCACCTTGGCCCTGAACCCCTGCTTCACCACCGCGCCCGCCTCGGCGTCGCCCTTGAGGATCGCGGCGGCCGTGGACTCCATCTGCTGCCAGGTCGCGTGCGGCGGAATCGGCGGCACCGACGGGTCGGTGAGGAACTCCACCACCACCGGCTCCTCGGCCGCCATCGCCTCCCGCCAGGCCGGCTCCACCTGCTCGGGCTTCTCCACCCGGATGCCGGTCATGCCCAGCGTGCGGGCGAAGTCGGCGTACCGCACGTCGGGGATGCGCTGCGAGGGCAGGAACTGCGGGGAGCCGCTCATGGCCCGCATCTCCCAGGTCACCTGGTTCAGGTCCTGGTTGTTCCACACCGCGACCACGAACCGGGGATCGGACCACTCGCCGGCGTACTTGGCGACCGTGATCAGCTCGGCCAGGCCGTTCATCTGCATGGCACCGTCGCCGACGAGGGCGATCGCCGGCCGGTCGGGGTGGGCGAACTTCGCGCCGATGGCGTACGGCACGCCGCAGCCCATCGTCGCCAGGGTGCCGGAGATCGAGGCGCGCATGGAGCCGCGCATCCGCAGGTGGCGGGCGTACCAGTTGGCGACCGACCCCGAGTCGGCGGTCAGCATCGCGTCGCCGGGCAGCAGCGGGTCCAGCGCCCGCGCCACGTACTCCGGATTGACCGGGTCGGCGTCCACCTCCGCGCGGCGCTCCAGCACCTCGCGCCAGTGCCGCATCGACGCGGTGATGTCCTCCTGCCAATCCCGCCGCACCTTGCGGCTGAGCAGCGGCATCAGCCGGCGCAGCGTCTCGGCGGCGTCCCCGACGAGGTTGACCTCGTAGGGGTAGCGCAGCCCCACCATGTGCGGGTCGATGTCGATCTGCACGCCGCGCGCGTGGTCGAAGTCCGGCAGGTACTGGCTGTAGGGGAAGTTGGAGCCGATCGTCAGCAGCGTGTCGCAGTCCCGCATCATCTCGTAGGAGGGGCGGGTGCCCAGCAGCCCGATCGCGCCGGTGACGTACGGCAGCTCGTCGGGCAGCACGTCCAGGCCCAGCAGCGCCTTGGCGACGCCGGCGCCCAGCATCTCGGCGGTCTGCTCCACCTCCGCCCGCGCGCCGGCCGCGCCCTGGCCGACCAGCATGGCGACGCGCTCGCCGGCGTTGAGGACCTCGGCGGCGCGGCGCAGCGCGTCGTCCGTGGGCACCTCGGAGTAGTCGCTGCGGTCGAGGCTGGAGGGCACCATCTTGAACTCGTGGCCGGGCGGCTCGTAGTCCAGCTCCTGCACGTCGGCCGGGATGATCACGGCGGTGGGGCAGCGGCGGGCGTAGGCGGTGCGCAGCGCCCGGTCCAGGACGTTGGGCAGCTGCTGCGGCACGGTGACGGTCTCCAGGAAGTCGGAGGCCACGTCCTTGAACAGGCCGTGCAGGTCCACCTCCTGCTGGTAGGAGCCGCCCATGGCGCTGCGCGCCGTCTGCCCGACCAGCGCCACGACGGGCACGTGGTCGAGCTTCGCGTCGTACAGGCCGTTGAGCAGGTGGATCGCGCCGGGCCCCGAGGTGGCCGCGCACACCCCGACCCGGCCGGAGAACTTCGCGTACCCGACCGCCGCGAACGCGGACATCTCCTCGTGCCGCGCCTGCACGAAGCGCGGCCGGTTCCCGGCGCGCTCCCAGGCGGCGAGCAGCCCGTTGATGCCGTCGCCCGGGTACCCGAAGACGTGCTCCACGCCCCACTCGCGCAGCCGGGAGAGAACGAAGTCTGCGATGTTCTGGGTCTGCGTCATGGCGCCACGAGTAACCGCCCCCGCGGGTGGCTAATCATTCCTCTTCGTCCAGTACGCCCGCTACACCGCGCTCGGCGCGCACGTACGCCGGGAACTGGTCGGGGGCGCACCGCACCTCCCGCCAGCCCGGCCCGGTCACGGGCGGGCAGCCCAGCAGCGGCGTCCACTCCCCGGGCGGAGCGTAGAAGGCGCGGTGGCCGCCGGGCTGGAGGATCGGCGCGACGAGGATGTCGGGCCCGAGGAGGTACTGCAGCTCGGCGTCGCGGGCCTGCCGGTCCCCGGGGTACGCCAGCGGCATCGCCCGCATCAGCGGCAGCGGCCCGGCGGCGGCCTCCGCGATGTGACGGCGGAGGCGGCGCCGCAGCCGGCAGGCGGCGACGGCGGCGCTCCGGGCCGGCTCGGGGTACGCCGTCGGCTCGCGCCGCCCGGTGCCGTGGAAGCGGGTGATCGGCGAGAACGCCGCCCACTGGGCCCATCGCCCGTACAGCTCCGGCTCCACGTCGGCGGTGACGGCGTCCGGCGTCATGGTGGCGCGCAGCTTGGCGGCCTGGCGGTAGGAGGCGGGCGTCCAGTAGCCGCCGGCGTCGAAGGTGACGACGGAGAAGCCGCTGAGCGACATCGACAGCACGGCGCGCAGCGTGGAGACCAGGCCGCTCCAGGTGGAGGGCAGGTCGCCGGCCCAGTGGGCGGGGTCGCGCTGCGAGCCGGCGGTGCCGGAGCGGGACAGCGGCACGAAGTCCTCGCCGTCCTCGCCGCGGGCCCGCTCGCCCGCCTCGCGGACCGTCTCCTGGTAGAAGAGGCCGTAGCTGTTGCGGCGATCGACGCCCGTGCTGCCGTCGGCGAAGACGGCGTGGCCGGGGATCTCCTCGCCGAAGTCCGACATGACGGCGGCATTGCCCTCCTCGCGGAGGGTTGCGGCCAGCCGCTCGCACCACCACTCGCGGGCCGGGGCGTTGAGGAAGTCCACCAGGTAGGTGTCGGGGTTGTCGGAGGTGGCGGCCGGGTCACCGTCGGCGTCCTTCAGCAGGAAGCCGCGGGCGGCGAGCGCGTCGGCGAGCGGGGTGCCGCGCTTGACGTAGGGGTTGATCCACAGGCTGGTCCGCACGCCGGTCTCGGCGAGCGGGCGGGCCCAGCCGGCGGGGAAGCGGGCGCGGTCGGGTCCCGCGCTCCAGGAGGCGTCCTCCAGCACGCTCTCCTCCAGCCACTCGTCGACGTGCACGACGTCCACCGGGCAGCCGGCGCCGTTGAGGGTGTCGACGGTCCGCAGCACCTCCTCGGCGGTGAAGTACGAGCAGCGGCTCATCCACACGCCGAACGCCCACTCCGGCAGCTCGCGCGGGCGGCCGGTGAGGGCGAGGTAGCGGCGGAGGATGGTGGGGGCGTCGCCCGCGATGAGGAAGAGGTCCATCTCCTCGCCGGTGGACTCGACGAGGGCGGCCTCGGAGTGGGTGGCCCCGAGGTCGGCGTCCACCGGGCCGCCGCCGTGCACGAACAGGCCCCAGCCGGCGTCGGACCACAGCAGCGGCACGTTGAGGTACGCCGAGTCGCGCCCGGCCGCGCGGTGCTCCTCGACGTTGCGGAGCCTGCGGCGGCGGCCCCGCAGGTTGATGCCCTGGTAGCTCTCGCCGCCGCCGTAGACCGCCGCCTCGGGGGCGAGGTGGATCGTCTCGACCCACCCGGCCGGGGTGCCGGAGGTGGCGGGGCGGTAGCCGGCGTGGAAGGGGACGGTGTCGCCCTCCGGCTCGGAGAAGCGCTGGAAGGCGCCGAAGCACAGGTCCTGCGGCGCGCCCTCGGCGTGGTCGAGCTGGTCGTGGCCGCCGGTCTCCCAGACCGCCTCGACGCCCGGCCCGCTGATGAGGGTGCCGCCGGGGACGCGGGTCAGCCGCGCCGGGCGGTGCGGCAGGTCGAGGAGGATGGGGTCCGGCAGGCGCGAGCGCCGTTCCGGCGCGGGAACCTCCGGCGGGCCGGTGGCGCTCAGCCGCAGCACGCCCTCCGCCGGCACCTCGCATCTGACGCGCACGGTGCGGCCGGAGGCGAGGGTGACCAGCAGCCGACCGTCCCCGTCCGGGTCGGGCTCCGCCGCGACGTACGGGTCGATGCGTCCGTCCACGCGCGGCGAGTACCCCGCATCTGACGCCGCCCACACCCCGGCACCCCACCCAGGCCGTCGGTGGTTGCGGTGGGCGCTCAACCACCCGCGCTTGCCCGCCCACCCCCGCCCCGCTCAACCCCGGGTGGGGTGCCGGGGTGTGGGCGGCGGACCCCAGCCACGGCGGCGGGTCAGGTGGCTACCCGGCAGCCGCCAGCGCTTCCGGCCAGCGGTACACGCGCCCATGAACCTCGATCCCGGCCCCGTCGATGAGCGCCTGAACTCGCCGCGCACGCTGCGCGCGGCGCTTGTCGTCGCGTTCTCGCAGCTCAGCCTGCCGTCGTTCGAGCCACACGGCGGACTCGGCCAGCACGACATACCAGGGGACGAGAAGCGACTCGTCGTCCATCAGGATCACGCCGGAGTGCTCCGCCTCGTCCGTCGGTTCAGGCTCCGAGGCGGGAATGACGGGGCTCTCCCCGGTCGGCAGGGGACGCTCCCGGCGGTGCGTCCCGCGGCCTGCGGGCAGCAGCGAGAACAGCCACATGAGGGCGCGCGCGATAAGGTCGGGCACGTTCGTCAGCTCCCTGTTGGCTGATGGGCTATGCCCCGGCCGACGGCCTGCCCGCCGTCGTCGGGGCTTTCCTGTTGGCTCGACCATAAACGAACTTGTCTGCCCTCGTCTACCTACATACGGCTCAGGTGGCCTACGCCTGCGCACGTCTACGTTTGTGCCATGGCTGCGGGAGAGATCGATCACGAGTCGCCGACGCCGGTCTACCGGCAGATCGCGGCGCTGCTCATCGCCGACATCGAGCGCGGCGCCCTTGAGGTGAATCGCAAGATTCCTTCGGAATCAGATCTCGTGAAGCGTTTCGGCGTGGCCCGTGATACCGCGCGGAACGCCGTGCGGTACCTGCGCGAGCAGGGCTACGTCTTCACGGTGCCGCAGCGCGGAACATACGTGGCCGAGCAGAGGCCAGATGAGACCGCCCCGGACGAGTGAGGGGCCCGGATCTGCGGACGCGCAAGTCGGTGCCCCCGCCGTGACGTGAGTGTGGGGTCGAACGGACCAATGTCGCTGGCCTGTTCGACCCCGATCTGCTGATGGAGCCGCGTCAGTGCGGGATGCCGTCGATGATGTCGCGGGCGCCCTGGCGCAGCAGCTCGGCGGCGACGCGGGCGCCGAGCACGGCCGGGTCGTTGGACTCCTCGCCCCAGAGGTGGGCGTGGACGAACTTGCTGCCGTCGCGTGAGAACACCATCCCGCGCAGGGAGAGCTGCCCGTCCGGTTCGGTGACGCAGTGCCCGGCGATCGGGCTGTTGCAGTGGCCGCGCAGGCCGTGCAGCATCACGCGCTCGGCCGTCACCTCCGTCATGGTCTGCTCGTGGTTGATGCGGTCCAGCAGCATGGCCACGTCAGTGTCGTCGCGGCGGCACTCGACGCCGATGACTCCGGCGCCGACGGCGGGCAGCATCTCGTGGGGGGTGAACCACTGCCGAGCGCGGTGGACGAGGTCGAGGCGGCCCAAGCCGGAGGCGGCCAGCACCATGGCGTCGGCCGCGAGGTTCCCCTTCGTGCCGTCGAGCTTGGCCAGGCGGGTGCCGACCAGGCCACGCACCCTGACCACGTTGAGGTCGGGCCTCACGCGCAGGATCTGGGCCTTACGCCGCACGGCGGAGGTGGCGACCGTCGCCCCCGGCGGAAGGTCATCGAGCCTCTGGGCTGTGGAGCCTTCGGGGAAGACGAGGACGTCCCGCACGTCGTCGCGTTCGAGGTACGCGGCGAAGATCAGCCCTTCGGGCAGGGGCACATCGCCCGGCACATCCTTGACGCAGTGCACGGCCGCGTCCACCTCGCCGCGCTGAAGCATCTGGTCGATCTGCCGGGTGAACAGGCCCTTCCGCCCAGGCGGGCGAGATCCCCCTGCCACCGGTCGGCCTCCGTGGTCACCGGCACGACCTCGATGGCCAGGTCGGGAACGTGCTTGCGCAGCAACGCGGAGACCTGATCGACCTGGGCGAGAGCCATGGGTGAGCTGCGGCTGCCGATCCGCAGCGTGCGGCCGGCGGGGAAGTTGGTCACGTCGTCAGTTTCCTTCCAGGAATACGGGTCTCACGGTAGAGGGGCGACCGGCGCCGCAGAGCGCGGGCGCGACGCGGGCGGCCGCGGGCGTCGGTGCCCCGGCCGCCGCCCCCTTGGCGGCCGGGGTCCTTGCCCGCCCGGTGAACGCCGCAGGCGGGCGTCGTCCACCGCTCCGGCCCCGACACACCGGTGCGGGCCGCGCCCATGGCCCGCGCGGGGCCGGAGCGGGGAGTTGGGGAGAGCCGGGCGCCGGGCGGCAGGCAGCTTGGGGCCGTCACGGCGGCGGCTGGGGGTCGGCCGGGGCGCGGAGGGCGGTGAGGATGCGCTTCATCACCTCCGGTCTGTCGTCGAAGGTCGAGCACTCCGGGGCGCAGGCGTACAGGCCGTAGGCACGGCCGTTGTGCTCGACGACATCGAGCAGCTGGACGGCGCGCCAGGTCGGCAGCAGGGGACGGCGGCACAACGCGCACACCAGGCCGCGCAGTTCGTCGTCCCACGCCGGCGGAGGTGCGGACTCCTCGATGTCGTCGGCCTGCTCGACCGCCATCGCCATCACCGCGCCCGTCCTCTGGCCCGGAGGGCGTTGCAGCTCATGCCCTGCCGCATGACCATCCGCGCGCCCGAGGCGAGGCCCAGCACCACCGCATCCCGAGTACCGCCCACGGCCCGCATGTCCACGACGGCGATCTGCTGGCCGTCAATGGTGAGCACGTCGCCGACGCGCACGGTCGCCGGCGTGACCATCAGCGAGTCGTACCCGGCCGGGGTCAGCATCGGGCCCCTCCCGCGTCGGCGGCGGTCTGGTCCTCGCATGCGTTCTCGGCGAGCAGGCGGTCGGCGGCGGCCTTGATGAGGTAGTCGACCGGCCACGCGAGGAGGTCCTCCGGGGTTCCCTCGGGCATGGCGAGTCGCCCGTCGACGATGCACAGTGGCTCGTCACGGCGCAGGTAGCCGTGGACCCTCAGCAGCGCCTCCACGGTCGGCCGTATCTCGGCGGCGATCCGGGCAACCTGACTGGCTGTGAGGGTGGCGTAGTCGTGCCGGGGCTCGGGCTCGGTCATCATGCCGCCGCCGACCGGTACGTGACCTCACCGCGCCAGGTGTCCGGTTGCTCGACGGCCGGCACGATTCCGTGACGGTCCACACACAGCCCGCAGGCGTACACCGACCACCCTGGACCCGACGCCACCTCGATGACGCCGACGAGGACCGGGACCACACCGTGCGGCAGCTCGGTCGTGGCGCGCTCGCACCACCCACAGCACGTCGCCACGGCGTTCACCGCGCAGCCCCCGGACGCGGGCCGCACAGGGCGGCGACCGCCGCCGCGAGTGCGTCGTGCAGTTCGGCGGGGTCGGTGAGGCCGTCGCCCTCCAAGGGCACGAGCCACTGCACGCCGCGAGCGCCGCGCGGGACGAGGGAGGGCACCGGCACGTAGCACGCGGACCCGTAGACCGTGACCGGCAGCTCCCAATCCACGGCCGAGCCCGGCGGGATGAGCCAGTACAGAACGCCGTCGCGGCGGTCGGCGATCACGCCCCGGGAGCGCCCGGCCAGTAACTCCAGCGCGTAGGCCCCGATCCACTGCGCGACGCGCACCGCGTCGAACGCCTCGCCACACCGCGTGCTGCGCACGCCAACGTCAGCGGGTGGCAGCCACGCAGGCAGGTCGGGGGCGGGCTGTGGCGGGGTGTCCGCCTCTCTCGCGATCTGGTCCATCGGTCGGCCCTCACGGTCATCGTGATCAGGTGATGACCGACCGTAGGACTGGCCAGACGGGAGAAGGGGCAGGAATCCTGCCCCCGCACAAGCGTTCAGGCCGCCAAGATGCCGATCTTGACCGCCAGTTCGGACGCACGCCGCCGCCGCTCCGGCGACTTCGATTCGGTCTCCTCGAGCACGATCCTGCGCGCGTAGCCGTTGTAGCGGATCGTCTCCGGCGCCGCCTCGTGCGCCCGGTCCAACATCGCCAGGGCGGTATCCGCCTGCCCGTCGAGTTGGTAGCCGCGCGCTTCCTCGATGCGGTGCCTTGCCCGGCGTGGCCGGGACGGAATCGTCATGGCATCCGCCGCCGCCGCCTGCCTCACCGACTCACCGCCTGCCCGCAACTCCACCGCCACGGTGACCGCGTGGGCTCCCATGATCGCCTGCGAGAACGAGGTGATCGGATGGTAGTAGTCGCCGCGGAGCTTCCTGGCGATCTTCCGGGCCTTATCCCAGTGCCACCACGCAACACCGGTATCGCCACGACGCGCGGCCGTATACCCGGCTTCGAACTGCAACGCGCCTGCGATGGCCCGTACATCGTCAATGGCGTCAGGCAACAGCGGTTCCAGATAGCTCAGCGTCTCCCGCGTCACAGCGTCGGCCGCGTCCAGATGAGGCGGCCCGCCGTCCCTGTGAGCGTTGGCCAGCAGCCACGCCGCGACGCCGATCGCGTGCGGGTCTTCGGACTCCTGCGCGGCGACCATGCCCCGCTCAGCCACCCGCCACAGCAGCGCCGAATCCGGCTGGTAGGCAAGGAAGAACTGGCTGAGGCTGTACACCTCGGCGAGCGCGGCCTGCGCGGCGCGGCGCTCTGCCGCACCCTCGGCCTGTCGCACCACAAGCTGCGCGTCCCGGATCAGGTCCGGCAGAAGCGCCCCGATGACCTCGCGGTGGTCCGGCGACGAGTGCCGAGCGGACCACGCTCGAGCGAGCCGCGCGCGAAGATGAGCGGCGGGCGGCGCCTGGCGCGACGTCGCAGAGAGCGGGAAGGCATTGATGACGGCCGCCACGGCGGGCAGCCGCGCGTGCCCCGGGCCGATGAAGAGGTCGACAGGCATGGACTCCTGGCCTGTTAGTTCGGAGAGGTCCCGGACGCGCAGGGCCTCGGCGAAGCGCAGGATAATCGACAGCTTGGGCGTCTGGATCTTGCCGGTTTCGACTTGCTTCAGCCAACTCACCGACATCCCCACCAGACCAGCCAGCACAGGGCGGGACATGCCTCGCCGGTTGCGGAGAATCTGGACTCGCTGACCGAAGGCGACGGGCCCCGGGGTCGCATCAGAGGACATGGCCTTGCCCCTTCCTGTACAGCTGGACACTGTCAGGGTATGGGGCAGGGCCCTTTCCCGTGAGGCGCCCGGCAACCCCTGCTCAAAATGGTGAACTTGCCCCCTACTGCTCCGCGCTGTCGTGGCAGGCTGGCCGGTTGCGCGACGGCCCCCGCCCGCAAGAGGGAGGGGTTGGCGCGGACGAGGGCCGGTGGGGGTGACCCGACCGTACCGCCGAACATGCCCGCGAGCGCCCGCCGCGCAGGAGTGCGTCAGGTGCCGACCGGCTGCCCCGGGTCGTCGAGCCACACCTGCTCCCCCTCCGGAGTGAAGGTCAGGTCGAACTAGATGGCTCTTGTACGCCGGGCGAACTCCGTCACTCCCGCGATGCGGTGGCCGACTAGGTCCCGCTTGAGCTCACGAACAACACCGCGCTGCACCTCCTGCGGCGCGGCCTGCTCCGCCGCGAGCAGCGCCGCGTAGCACTGCCGGGGACGACCCCAGTCGGCATACGACCGAGCCACGTCGATGTACAGGCGCGCGGTCCGCTCGCCGCCCAGCCCCTTGGTATCGATCCCCCGCGCGGCGCCAACGGCGGCGGCCGGATCGCCGAGCCGCTGATGCACTGACACCTCGTACAGCGCGGCGTGGCGCGTGGTGAACCCATCCTGGTCCCGGACCTGTGCGGCGTGGGAGCGGGCCGCTGCCATCAGCTCCTGCGCCGCCTGCGCGTCTCCGGCCTTGGCCGCGGTGTAGGCCGCGGTCGCGTAGAGGATTCCAGGGCTGACAGGCGTGGCTGAGCAGGGGCGCCGCGAGTCGCCTCTAGTTCGTCGGCGGCCCGGACGGCGATGGACAGCGCCCGCCCCGGCTGCCCGTTGCGGCGGTACGCCAGCGCAGCCATTCGCTGGGCGTCGGCGATGGTCAGGGCGTCCCCTGCCTGACGGGCGTGCGTCAGTGCCCGGTCGGCCGTGACCATCACGAGCGTGTCCTCGCCGAGCTTGGTGGTTGTGCGGGCGGCGACGCCGTAGAGCACCGCGAGGGCCCGATGAGAGGCCTTCCCCCCGATGGGGTCCGCGAGCGCGAGCCGATGGGGCAACGTGTCCACCAGTTCGGAGTACCGCCCGGCGGCAAGCTCGCTGCGAGCGGCGGCCACGGCCCGGCCCAGCGTGGGACGGTCCACGTCGCCGCGGGCAACTGGCAGCCCGTGAACGAGGGCGTCGCCCAGCCGGCTGGTGTCCGACTCCGTGAGGAGTCCTCGGTCCGCGCCCGCCATGGGCGCGAGGGCGAGTCCGGTGGCTGCCTGTCCGGTCAGCGTCAGTAGGTGCCTGCGTCGCATAGCAGCGTCCTCCGTGGCCTCGTCGGGCGTATGCCCCGGCACTCTAGTGGCGAGTCCTCCACCGCGCGGCTGACCGTGGCCAGAACCCACCCATTCGATCCCGAGCGCGTCAGGCGGGATACCCAATACGTGCATGAGGCGCCGAACTGTTCGCCAATCCGGAGCACGCGCCCCGGTCTCCAGTCGGCTTATCGCGGAGGCGGAATAGCCAACGTGGGCGCCCACCTCGGCCTGCGTCAGGCGAGCGGCGAGGCGCGCCAGCCGTAAAACGGTTCCCACGTCATCAGTGTGGCATCGCACTGTGACCCCTCCTCACATGCGGAACCTTTCGACGGTATACAGGGCGCTAGCGCTTTTGGTAGGTCGTGAAAGGCGTACTGGCACACGGTGTGCGTAGTCGGCATAGCGTGTGCGTGCGCCCCCTTGGCGCTTCTCTCCATCCCGGATCGGCGGTGCCATGGGAGGGCACCCATCCCCGGCCTGAAGGGAGACATCATGGCGACAGCACCAGAGATCCACGCCCCCAGGGAGGTAACGCCCTGGCGGGACCCCCGGGAGTATGTGACCCCCGATGTGTGGGAGCGGCAGATCAAGCTGCTCACCCGGGACCACCCGTTCGACACCGTGATGGCCGAGCGGCTGTTCGGGCAGGCCGTCACCTACCTGATCACCGCCATGGAGAAGTGGGGCCAGGGCCTGGAGATCGGCTGTGGCCGCCTCGTGGATATGGCCGTCCACGCGTTCATTCTCGACACCGTGAACTACCGGGAGTTCTGCCACATGCATTTCCGTGGCAAGTTCCTGGAGCACGTGCCCGAGATCGGATTCAAGTACGACGGGTCCGTAGAACGCACTGCAACGGTGATCGCCGAGAACGGTTTCCCCGTGGATTGGTCCCTGTGGGAGCACGATTTCGCCAAGTGCACCCCGTGTCACCCGGGCAGCAACTGCCACTGAATCGGCCCTACTGAACGGCCGTGTGGGACCCCCGCACGGCCGTTCCCCTTGCGCACCTGAGGGGGGAATCGCGAGAACGGCAGCGATCACCCGTGAGTCTCGGTAGCGTGGCGCGCCACTCGTCCCACGCCACTCACCGGGGTTGCCGTGCACATCATCGAGAACGAGGCCGAATACTGGGACCACTACGCCTGCGGCGTCACCCTGCAGCCTGCGCAGGACGCGCTCAAGCGGGCGTTCGGCTGGACGCAGTACGACGGGCACGGCCCCGGCGAGGAACTGCTCGGCGATCCCAGCACGGCGCTGGAACTCGGCAGCGGCACCGGCGCGGCGGTCGCGGCGCTCGCATCCAAGGGCATCGAGGCGACCGGGATCGACCTCTCGGGCGAACAGTGCGCCCGCGCCCGCGAGCGGTGGGGCCACCTACCGAACGCGCGCTTCGTCCAGGCGGACACCGTGGACTGGCTCGCGTCCCGCCCGCAGCGGTGGCAGGCCGTCTACTCCATCTGGGGGGCTGCCTGGTTCACCGACCCCGACGTTCTCCTGCCCCTCGTCCATGACAGGCTGACGCCCGGCGGCCGGCTGGTGTTCTCCCACGCAGCCGCGGTCCCAGGCAGCTACGGCCGCCAGGGGATGTACGGCAACGGCTTCGCCGGACGGGCGGTGTGGGTGTACCGATGGGCATTCGAGCCGGCAGGCTGGACGGAGATCCTGAACCGTCACGGATTCCGGGACGTTCGCGTGTGGACCGAGCCCGCTCCCGACCCTCGGAACGTCGGCACGCTCATCGCATCGGCCCGGCCGTGACCCCTGCCGCTGCTCGACGGTCGAGCAACGGGCGGCCGAGGACGCCGCACGCCCTCGGGCGGGCCAGGCCCAGTCGGCCACCTCGGGGAGATCCGTCCCCTGCCTCGGGGCGGTACGGCCGACGTCGTTATCGAGGCTCGCGAGGCCGGTCTGCCGGTGGATGTCATCTGGCCTGATGGAGCAGCGCGACGCGACTAGCTCCATCCGAGCCGACGGCCCCCGCCCGCAAGAGGGAGGGGTTGGCGCGGACGAGGGCCGGTGGGGGTGACCCGACCGTACCGCCGCACGCGCCCGGGAGCGCCCGCCGCGCAGGAGTTCGTCAGGATGCAGGGTCTCGCCGCTCGTGACATGTCGATCTTGCGTGACCTGGGCGTTCTTGGCTGTCTCACGGCCTTGTCACCCATGATCAGTCTCAACTCCGTGGCCTTTCCTCGCGAGGGCGAGGGCGAGATCAGGCGGCTGGTCCGAGTCGGCCGAGTACGCCACGCCGAGCCCCGAGCACGAGGGCTACCGGCGAGCCCAGATCGCGCACCGATGAGTTTCCCGCGCCGCGCTGGTCTACACGCCGGACACCCACGGACGGAAGGCTGAGCCATGCGGAAACTGATCTACGGCATGAACCTGTCCCTGGACGGCTATATCGCCGCGCCCGGCGACGACCTCAGCTGGAGCGGGCCGAGCGACGAGCTGTTCCAGTGGTGGCTCGACGAGGAGCGGGCGATCAGCCTGTTGCTGTATGGGCGCAAGCTGTGGGAGACCATGAGCGCCTACTGGCCGACCGGCGACCAGCAGCCGGGCGCCACCCCAGCGCAGATCGAGTTCGCGCGGAACTGGCGGGACACGCCGAAGGTGGTGTTCTCCTCGACGCTCGACAAGGTCGACTGGAACACTCGCCTGGTCACCGGCGACGCGGTCGCGGAGATCACTCGGCTCAAGGCCGAGGACGGTGGGCCGATGAGGGTCGGTGGCGCAGCGCTCGCCGGGGCGGCGATGCGGGCGGGGCTGATCGACGAGTACACGATCGTCACCCATCCGGTCCTGGTGGGTAGCGGCACACCGTTCTTCACCGCGCTGGACAGCTGGGTGAACCTGAACCTGGTGGAGACACGGACGTTTCCCGGCGGCGTGGTCCTCACCAGGTACGAGACGAGGCACTGAGCAGCAGCACCCACGCGCCAGTCTCACGGTGATGTCGTGTACGACATCGGTACGACACGGCCCGTGAGATGACGACATCAGCCGCGAGACCCTGCATCAGGCGCCGACCGGCTGCCCCGGGTGGTCGAGCCACACCTGCTCGCCCTCCGGGGTGACGGTCAGGCCGAACCGGTCCACGCCGGGCTCTCCGTGAGCGCGCCACCAGGCGTGGGCGGCCATGTACTCGTCCCACAGGCGCCGATGGCCGACGCGCCGCACCACGATGTCGGGGCCCGTGCGCTCCCGCCGCACAGCGGCCGTCCATGAGTCGTCGGACAGGCTGTAGAGCCACTGCGTGTGGCCGTCGTCGTGCTCCTGAAGGGCGTGGGACGCCTGCCGCATCCGCAGCCCGGCCAGGAAGGGGAACGGGTGCCAGTCGCCACCATCGCCGCAGGAGGGCCACTCCGTTGTCGTGGTGTCCTCCACCGGGAGGCCCGGGGGGTAGGTGGGGTCTGGAAGCGTTGCGAGCGCAGCTTCATGAACTCGACGAACTGCATGAACGAGCCGGAGGCGGTGCCGTCGCCATGAACGTCCAGCCGTGCCACGGCATCCCGGGTCGTGAAGTTCGTGCCCCACGGGGCCAGGATGACGCCGCCGAGCTGCGCCTGCTTCAGCCACGCGACGGGGATGCGGCGCAGCCCGCACGTGGCGATGATCCGGTCATACGGCGCGCCCTCGGGCCAGCCACCGGCGCCATCCGCCGTCACGACCCTTGGGCTGCGCCCGGCCCGCTTCAGCGCTGTCCGCGCCTGCTCGGCGACATAGGGGTCCACCTCCACCGTCACCACGGCCTCGTCCCCGAGGCGGTGTGCGAGGAGCGCGGCGTTCCACCCGGTGCCCGTGCCGATCTCCAGCACGCGCTTCCCCGGCTCGACGTCCAGCGCGGCGAGCATGGAGGCGACCAGCGAGGGCGCTGACCCGGAGCTGGTGGCCATACGGCCCGGCTCCCGGCCGGTGTGCCGCCCGTCGTCCCACTGGGTGACGATCGGGGCGTCCGACTCCGCCGCCTGCTGCCACGCCGCCGGGTCGTCTCCGCGGTGCACGGGGGTCGAGACACCCGAGCGCACATCGTGCGGCCAGATCAGGTCGGGCAGGAACAGCGAACGGGGGAGGCCACGAAACGCGGCCTCCCACTCAGGTGTCGCGGTGACGGGAACCGTCACTTCTTGTCGTCCTTACGGTGATCCCCATCTCCAGGGGGTGAGGGGCTGTCCGGTCCCGGGGCCTGCGGCTGCCACGGCTGGCCAGGCAGCCCATCCTCTCCCTTGCCGCCGCTTTCGTCACCATGCTGGCCTGCCATGTCGCTCCCCCTCGTCAGAGCTGGCCGTAACGGCGCGACCACCGTCGCTGGTAGACCGCCACGGGTGCACGGCGGCCTTACCGGCGCGATCTTCCACACCGACAACGGGGCCCAGTACTGCTCGAAGGACTTCGCCGAGCTGTGCCACGAGCTGGGCGTGACCCGCTCCCGCGGGGCCGTGGGCACCTCCGCCGGCAACGCCGCCTGCGAAAGCTTCCACGCCTCGCTCAAGCGCGAGACCCTGCGCGGCACCCGCTACAACGTCGACGCCGCCACCTGCCGCCGCACCGTCTTCCGGAGGCTGACCCGCTACAACACCCGACGACGACACTCAGCGAACGGGCAGCTCAGCCCCCTCGCCTACGAACACCAGCACCACCAGAGATCAACCAAGCTGACACTGGCCGCACGACACAACGAACGCATGTCCACCTTCACGAGGGAAGACTCCCCGGCGTCGAAGGGACGCCACGACCCACTCCCAGCTGATCGCGGCGCTGGTTGAACGGCTGTGTTAGAGGGGCACTGCCACGCGGTGGTCGGATGTGCGGCCGTGCACGGGGCACGGCTGACTGGACGCTTGCGGACAGAGCATGAAGTGCTCGGTCACCGTTGCCCGGTACGCCCGGTATCGGCCGGGAGGCCGGAAAGCCTCCGGTCCCTGGCTGAACGGCGCCGCGCCCAGGTAGATCTCCAGGCCCTGGTCCAGTTCGGCTCCGGTCAGCTCGCACGCTGTGGCGGCCATGTACACCGCTTCGTCCGAGCCCGGCTCCTGCTGCGAGTTGAACACCACGATGCCGATCCGGGGCCGCACCGCGATGTTGCGGACCTGCGTCGCCTCGGGTGAGGAGATCCAGTAGAACGTCGAGTACCCGTCGGCCACATAGAAGACTGGCGACGCCCAGGGCTCGCCGTCCGTGTTCGCGGTCGCCAGCGTCATGAAACGGTTGCCGTCGATAATTGACCGGCCCTCGACTTCAAGCTCCCCGGTGTCCATGGCGTAGACCGTACATCTGACGTGCCGCACCATCTTCCGGTGGCTGGCCCGCTACAACACCCGACGACGACACTCAGCGAACGGGCAGCCCAGCCCCCTCGCCTACGAACACCAGCACCACCAGAGATCAACCAAGCTAACGCTGGCCGCACGACACGGCGAACCCATGTCCACCTTCACGGGGGAAGGCCCGTGATCATTCAGGCTCATCCGACCATAGGCTCAGCTCGCGCAGCATGCGGATGAACACCACCGCGCGCCAGCGTCACGGGGGTTGAGTGCCTCCTCGTGGGCTCGCGGGCGCTCTGACTCGCACACCTTCTGCGCCCGGGTGCGCTCGCTCGACCTCGGTCGCCTCACGCATCCGGGTCGAGGGACTGCGCCCAGGAGGTTGACGCGGCGGGGCAGGCGCCCCTCAGCCCAGCCAGGTCCACTCCGCCACCTCCGGGAGATCCGTCCCGTGCTCGCGGATCCACGTCCGATGCCGCTGCCGCACGTCCGCCATCGCCTGACGCAGCGGCGCGGCCGGCACCGCCAGTCCCGGCACGCGGTCGATGACGTCCATCACCAGGCGGTAGCGGTCGAGGTCGTTGCGGACGACCATGTCGAACGGCGTGGTGGTGGTGCCCTGCTCCTTGTAGCCCCGCACGTGCAGGTGCGGATGGACCGCCCGCCGGTAGGCGAGCCGGTGGAGGAGCCACGGGTAGCCGTGGTAGGCGAAGATCACCGGCCGGTCCCGGGTGAAGAGGGAGTCGAAGTCGCGGTCGGTCATCCCGTGCGGGTGCTCCCCGCGCGGCAGCAGCCGCGCGAGGTCGACGACGTTCACGACCCTGACCGCCAGCTCCGGCAGGTGCCGCCGCAGCAGACCCGCCGCCGCCAGCGCCTCCTGCGTCGGCACGTCCCCGGCGCACGCCAGCACCACATCGGGCTCGCGGCTGCCGTCCTCCGTGCCCGCCCACCGCCAGATCCCGGCGCCGCGCGCGCAGTGCGCCCGCGCCTCGTCGATGTCCAGCCAGTCGAAGCAGGGGTGCTTGCCCGCGACCACGACGTTCACCAGGTCGCGGGTGCGCAGCACGTGATCGGTGACGGCCAGCAGCGTGTTGGTGTCGGGCGGCAGGTAGACGCGGACGACCTCGGGCGACTTGTTCAGGACGTGGTCGACGAACCCGGGGTCCTGGTGGGAGAAGCCGTTGTGGTCCTGGCGCCACACGTGCGAGGTCAGCAAGTAGTTCAGCGAGGCGACCGGCGCGCGCCAGGGCAGGCGGCGGGCGGTGTGCAGCCACTTGATGTGCTGGTTGGCCATGGAGCTGACGATGTGGACGAACGCCTCGTAGCAGGAGAACAGCCCGTGACGGCCGGTGAGGAGGTAGCCCTCCAGCCAGCCCTGGCAGGTGTGTTCGGAGAGGATCTCCATCACCCGGCCGCCGCGCGCCAGGTGCTCGTCCGTCGGCAGCAGCTTCGCCTCCCACGCCTTGTCCGTGGCGGCGTAGATGGCGTGGAGGCGGTTGGACTCGGTCTCGTCGGGGCCGACGACGCGGAAGTCGCGGCGTTCGGCGGTGTCGGCCATCACCTTCGCCAGCAGGTGCCCGAGGACGGCGGTGGGCTCGTGCCGCGCGGCGCCGCGGGTGTCGGCGTTCACGGGCACGGCGTAGCGCTCCAGCGGCGGCAGCGGCAGCTCGCGCAGCCGCAGGCCGCCGTTGGCGTGCGGGCTGGCGCCCAGGCGCCTGGCCCCGGGCGGGACGTGGGCCAGCACCCGGGGGCGGGGGCGGCCGGCGGCGTCGAAGAGTTCCTCGGGCCGGTAGGAGCGCAGCCACGCCTCCAGCAGGCGCAGGTGCTCGGCGTTGGTGCGGGCGTTGGGGATGGGGATCTGGTGGGAGCGCCAGGTGTCCTCGACCGGCAGGCCGTCGACCTCGCGCGGGCCGGTCCAGCCCTTGGGGGTGCGCAGCACGATCACCGGCCAGCGGGGGCGTTTGCCGTTGACGCCCTCGGCGCGGGCGCGGCGGATGCCCGCGATCGTGTCGAGCGCGGTGTCCAGGGCCTCCGCCATGGCGCGGTGCATCGCCATGGGGTCGCGGCCGGTGACGTGGATGGGCTGGTGGCCGTGGCCGCGCAGCAGGTCGTCGAGGTCCTGCCGGGGGAGGCGGGCCAGCAGCGTGGGGTTGGAGATCTTGTAGCCGTTGAGGTGGAGGATGGGCAGCACGGCGCCGTCGCGCACCGGGTCGAGGAACGCCGCAGAGTGCCAGGCCGTGGCCAGCGGCCCGGTCTCGGCCTCGCCGTCGCCGACGACGCAGGCCACCAGCAGGCCGGGGTTGTCGAACGCCGCGCCGTAGGCGTGGGCGAGGCTGTAGCCGAGCTCGCCGCCCTCGTGGATGGAGCCGGGCGTCTCGGGCGCGACGTGGCTGGGGACGCCGCCGGGGAAGGAGAACCGCCGGAACAGCCGGTCCATGCCGTCGGCGTCGCGCGTGACGTCGGGGTAGATCTCGGTGTAGGTGCCCTCCAGCCAGGAGTTGGCCAGCACGGCCGGGGCGCCGTGGCCCGGCCCCCACACGCACAGGCAGTCCAGGTCGCGCTCGGCGATGACCCGGTTGAGGTGGGTGTGGACGAGGTTGAGGCCCGGCGAGGTGCCCCAGTGGCCCAGCAGCCGGGGCTTGACGTGCTCGGGCCGCAGCGGCTCGGCCAGCAGCGGGTTGCCCATGAGGTAGATCTGGCCGGCGGCCAGGTAGTTGGCGGCCCGCCAGTGGGCGTCCAGTGCGGCGAGCTCCTCGTCGGCGAGCGCGTGATGGGGGCGGGGCGGGGCGTCGAGCATGCCGGTCCTCCAATCGGTCTCGTGCGACCCTCGGGTTCAGGGGGTGATGCGGCGGCGAAGGATGCGGGGCAGTACGCCCCACAGCCCGCCGCACAGCAGCAGCGCGCCGCCGGCGGCGGCGATCCCGGCCGCGCGGCCCACGACAACGTCGACGACGAGCAGCAGCGAGCCGGCGAACGCCAGGGCGAGCACGCCGAGACCCAGGCTCGCCAGCCGGGAGGAGGCGTTGACGATCTCCCGCTTGGCGCCGCGCCGGAAGAGTGCGCGGTGCAGCGCGGCCGGGGCGGTGAACAACACGGTGGAGGTCACCGCGAGCAGCAGCGTCACCAGGTACGTGCCGCGCTGCACCGTGTCGAGCGACTCGAACCGCGGCGTGAAGGCGAGGGTGAGCAGGAAGGCGAACAGGATCTGCACGCCGGTCTGCGTCACCCGCAACTCCTGGAGCAGCTCCTGGAAGTTGCGGTCGTCGCGCTCACGCGGCGTCTCCCTGCGCAGGGGCTCCCCGCGCAGCGGCCCGTCTCGGGGGGGAACCGTCACGGACCGGGCTCCGCGCGTTCCGCCCGCCCGGCCTGACCGGCGTGCCTGGCGTGCCCGGTCTGCCCCGTCTGCTCCGTCTGCTCCGTCTGCTGGGTCTCAGCGGCCCGCTCGGGGCGCGGGGGGTGCTCCACCTGCTTCTCGATCTCCTGGCGCAGGTGGGAGCAGGTGCGGGTCAGCAGCCGGGAGACGTGCATCTGGGAGATGCCTATGCGTTCGGCTATCTGACGTTGCGTCATATTCTGGAAGAAGCGCAGGTACAGGATGCGCTTCTCGCGCTCGGGCAGCTCGCGCAGCCGGTCCTTGACGGACTCGCGCTCCACGACCCGCTCGAAGCCGGGCTCGTTGTTGCCGAGGGTGTCCGCGAGCGAGGGGCCGCCGTCGCCGCCGCCACCACCGCCGGTGCCGGTCAGCTCGGCGTCGAGCGACAGCACGGAGAAGCACTCCAGGGCCGACATCCCGGTACGCACCTCGTCGGGCGTCAGGCTGCTCCGCTCGGCGAGCTTCTCGATGTCGGTGGGGGGTTCGTCGAGTCCGTGGGACAGCTCGTGCTGGGCTGTCCGCACCCGGTTGCGCAACTCCTGGACGTGCCGGGGCACATGCACCCCCCACAGGTGGTCGCGGAAGTGCCGCTTGACCTCGCCGACGATGGTGGGCACCGCGTAGCTCTCGAACGCCGTGCTCTTGGTCGGGTCGTAGCGCTTGACCGCCTTCACCAGGCCGAGCCGCGCCACCTGCTCCAGGTCCTCAAGGCTCTCGCCCCGGTTGCGGAACTGCCGGGCCAGGCGTCCGGCCATGGGCATCCAGGCACAGATGATCTCCTGGCGCAGTTCCTCCCGCTCAGGCCCGTCGGGAAGCCGGGCGGCTCGCTCGAAGGCGGCGGCGGTGTCGGGCCTGTCGTGGTGGCGGTGCCGGCGACGCTGCCGGCCGTGCGTCGTGACCTGTGCGGTCGAGGTGGGCATGGGACTGAAGCTCCCTTCTCGGTGTCCATGAGCGAACATGCGAGAACCAACAGGAGCCGGACTCCCCGCCTGCGAGGGGCGGTTGAGGCCGCGCTCCCGCTGCCGTGCCTTCGCCCGTGGCGAGAGGCACTCGCCCCGGGTGCCCCGGAAGAAGTGGCCCAAACCCTGCGCTCCGTCACCGCTTTCTCCGCCTTCTTCTCCGTTCCCTTCCCTCAGGCCGGCACGCGGTCGCTGTCGCGGCCCCAGTGACGGTGGGCGGCGATGGCGTCGGTGAGGGCCGTGACGAAGCCCGTGGAGGCGATGGCGACCTCCGCGCTGGTGACCACGCCCCGGTCGGAGACCACGCCGTCGCCCGGCTCCGCCAGCCGCACCCCGGCCAGGCGCACGTCGCGCAGCAGGGCGACGCCGCTGCCGAGCGCGGCCACGCACTTGCCATGCTTGAACGCCTCCGCCACGTAGTGCAGCGCCAGGCCGTCCGCCATCAGGGCGTTCACGCCCTCCGCGCCGCCCGGCACCATCACCGCGTCGTAGAGGACGGACGCCATGGTGTTCAGGGCCCGGTCCGCCCGCAGCCGCCTGCCGGTGTCGCAAATCAGCTCCCCGTCGCGCGGCGCCAGCACCTCGGCGGTCGCGTCGCCCTCGGCGAGCGCGGCCCGCAGCGCGATGAGGTCCTCCTCCGACACGCCGTCGGCCGCCAGCAGCGCGACGCGCCGCGTGGCGATGGTGTCGGTGCGGCTGCGCGAGAGGCTCAACGCCGGGGAGCTGCGGCCGTGGTTGCTGACGGCCGCGCCCTCGGGCCGGGGCACGCCGATGCCCTCGGCGACGGCGGTGGCCAGCTCGTGGTCGACGTGGCCCAGCTGCTCGGCGGTGCGGCGGCGCACCTGGTGGCTGGCGACCTTGCCCAGCTCGAAGCGGAACGCCGCGACGATGTGCCGCCGCTCCCAGTCGGCCATGCTGTTCCAGAACAGCGTGGCCTGGCTGTGGTGGTCGGCGAAGCTCGCGCTGCGCTTGCGGATCTTCGCGCCGTCCACCCGCTCGGTGAAGTGCCGGTACGCCGGGCCGTCCGCGGCGTCGGGGTCGGCCATCATGGGGCAGCCCGCGCCGAGGGAGTTGGGGGCATAGGAGGCCTGGCCGGGCTGGATGCGGTGCTGGCCGTGGCGTCGCGCTGGTTGTTGCGGACCTCGGCGACGGGACGGTTGACGGGCAGCTGCTCGACGTTGGGGCCGCCCAGGCGTATGAGCTGGGTGTCGAGATAGGAGAAGTTGCGGCCCTGGAGGAGGGGTCGTTGGTGAAGTCGATGCCGGGCACGATGTGGGCGGTGTGGAAGGCGACCTGCTCGGTCTCGGCGAAGAAGTTGTCCGGGTTGCGGTCCAGCACCATCCGCCCGACCGGGCGGACCGGCACGACCTCCTCGGGGATGATCTTCGTCGGGTCCAGCAGGTCGAAGTCGAAGCGGAACTCGTCCTCCTGCGGCACGAGTTGGACGCCCAGCTCGTACTCCGGGCAGTCGCCGCGCTCGATCGCCTCCCACAGGTCGCGGCGGGTGAAGTCCGGGTTCTTCCCGGCGATGGCCTGGGCCTCGTCCCACACCAGGGAGTGGGTGCCCAGCAGCGGCTTCCAGTGGAACTTCACGAACGTGCCCTGCCCGTGGGCGTTGACGAAGCGGAAGGTGTGGACGCCGAAGCCCTGCATCATGCGGTAGCTGCGCGGCAGCGCCCGGTCGGACATCAGCCACATCACCATGTGCATCGACTCCGGCTGGAGGGAGACGAAGTCCCAGAAGGTGTCGTGGGCGGAGGCGGCCTGCGGGATCTCGCTGGGCGGCTCGGGCTTCACGGCGTGCACGAAGTCGGGGAACTTGATGGCGTCCTGGATGAAGAAGACCGGGAAGTTGTTGCCGACGAGGTCGTAGTTGCCCTCGCGGGTGTAGAACTTCGTCGCGAAGCCGCGCACGTCGCACACGGTGTCGGCGGAGCCGCGCGAGCCCGCGACCGTGGAGAAGCGGACGAAGACGGGCGTGCTGCGCTCGGGGGCCTGGAGGAAGTCGGCCTTCGTGAACTCGGCGAGCGAGGCGTAGGGGCGGAAGTGCCCGTACGCGCCCGCGCCCCGGGCGTGGACGACGCGCTCGGGAATGCGTTCGTGGTCGAAGTGGGTGAGCTTCTCGCGGAAGTGGAAGTCCTCCAGGAGGGTCGGCCCGCGCTCGCCCGCGCTGAGGGAGTTGCCGGTGTCGTGCAGGCGGGTGCCGGAGTTCGTCGTCAGGCGGGTGCCCTCGGCCCGGTCGCGGAGCGGTTCGAGTTGCTCGTGCTTTGCGTTCGCGTCGTGGGGGTGATGGGGGTCGTGGGGGTCGGGCATGGCGGGTCCTTCCGCTGGCACAGTGCACGGATTGTTCGGTTTTCCCGAAGCATGCGACACAAACATCCGCTATGCCGTTTTGCTCCCGGCTAACGGTGGCTACTCGCCCTCGCGAGCCCGAGCAGACGAGCAGAGGAAGTCGACAGAGGGGCACACATCCCATGACCGAGAACCCCGAGCGGCGGACACCGGCCGCCACCGAGGCCGGGCGCGCGGCCCAGGAGAAAGTCCAGGAGAAGGTCCCGGACGAGATCCAGGGCCGGGCCGTACAGGCCAAGGATCAGGCGCAGCGGCAGGCGCAGCAGCAGGCCGAACGCCAGACGCAGCGGACCGCCGGCACCGTGCGCCAGTGGGCGGACGACCTGGCCCGTATGGCGGAGCGGGCGCCGGACGACTCGCCGACGCGCGAGATCGTGGCCCGCGCCGCCGACGGCGGACGCCGTGCCGCCGACTACCTGGAGGATCGCGGCCCCCGCGGGGTCGTCGACGACGTGCAGGGATTCGCCCGCCAGCGGCCGGCGGCGTTCCTCGGCGGAGCGGCGCTGGCCGGCTTCGCCGTCGGACGGCTGGCCAGGGCGGGCAGCTCCCAGGCCGGCCGCCTCCAGGCGCGGGCGGGGGAGCCGAGCCCTGGCCAGGGAGGACAGGAAGGGCAGCGAGGACAGCGAGGACAGCGAGGGGAGGAGTGAGATGACGACGACCGAACGGCAGGGCACCGAGCGGCGGGCCGAGCGGCTCGCCGAGGCGCGGGCCCACGAACCCTCCGACGCCGACGGCTCGGTGGGCGAGCTGCTGTCGGCGGTGACCTCGGACGCCCAGACCCTCTTCCGCCAGGAGGTGGAGCTGGCCAAGGCCGAGGTGCGTCAGGAGGCGACGAAGGCGGGCAAAGCCGCCGGCATGTTCGGCGGCGCCGGGTTCGCCGGCGTCCTGGTGATCGTCTTCGGCTCGCTGACGGCCCTCCTCGCCCTGGCCAACGTGATGGACGCCGCCTGGGCCGGGCTGATCGTCACCGGCGCGTGGGCGCTGATCGGCGCCGTCCTCTTCCTGCTGGCCCGCTCCCGGATGCGGAGCGTGTCGGCCACACCCGACCAGACCATGACATCGCTGAAGGAGAACGCACAATGGGCACGGCATCCCCGGAGAAGCTGAGGGCCGAGATCGAGGACACCCGCGCCAGGTTGACCGCCGATCTGGACCGCCTGGCCGACCACGTCAGCCCGCGCCGGGCGGCCGGCCGCCAGGGCCGGCGCGTGCGCGGCGCCGCGACGGGGGTGCGCGAGCGGGTGATGGGCAGCGCCGCCGAGGGCACCGGGCAGGCCAGGGAACGCACCCAGCAGGCCGCCGAGTCGGCGCGCGAGTCGATGCGGGAGTCCGCCGAATCGGCGGGCGAGATGGCCAGGCAGGCGCCGGAGCAGGTCGCGCGGCGGGCCGAGGGCAATCCGCTGGCGGCCGGGCTGGTGGCGTTCGGCGCCGGCATGCTGGCCGCCTCGATGATCCCGAAGTCCACGGCCGAGGAGCGGGCCGCCGGCCGGCTGGCGGACCGGGCCGGGGAGTTCGCGGGGCCGGTGAAGGAGACGGCCCGCGAGTCCGCGCAGCGGCTCGGCGAGGACGCCAAGAAGACCGCCAAGGAGGCCGCCCGCGAGGTCCGGGAGCGGACCAGGCGGCAGGGTTCCGGCCAGCAGGGCCCCGGCCAGGAGGGCGGGTCGACGGAATGAGTGAGAACGCCGAGGGGCGGCCGCCCGAGGAGCGGCCGCCCGGCGGGCCGAGCGGCGGCGAGCCGACCTCCGAGGAGCCGACGTCCGAGGAGCCGAGGGCCGAGGCGAAGCCGCCCGCCAAGGGGCCGACCGATCTGCCCGCGGCCTCCTGGTGGGCCGTGCTCAAGCGCACGCCCAAGGAGTACAAGGCCGACGGCCTCTCCGACTGGGCGGCGGCGCTGACCTACTACGGCGTCCTGGCGGTCTTCCCCGGGCTGCTGGCGCTGGTGTCGATCGCCGGCCTGATCGGCGGCTCCGCCATCGACTCGCTGATCGACAACGTCGCGACCCTGGCTCCCGGCGCGGCCCAGGACATCCTCACGACCATGCTGGAGGAGCTGAAGGGCAAGCGGAGCCAGGCCGGGATCGCGCTGGTCGTCGGCGTCGCCCTCGCCCTGTGGTCCGCCTCCGGCTACGTGGCCGCCTTCATGCGGGCGTCCAACGCCGTCTACGACATCGGCGAGGGCCGCCCGGCGTGGAAGACGCTGCCGACCCGGCTGGCGATCACCGCCGCCGTGTTGATCCTGACGGCGGCCGTCGCCGTCGGCGTGGTCTTCACCGGCACCCTCGCGCGCCGGGCGGGCGAGGTGCTGGGGCTGAGCGACACCGCCGTCACCGTCTGGAACTGGGCCAAGTGGCCGGTGCTGATCATCCTGGTCAGCCTGGTCATCGCCGTGCTCTACTGGGGCGCCCCGAACATCCGGCACCCCTTCCGCTGGGTGACGCCCGGCAGCCTGCTGGCCGTACTCATCTGGCTGGCGGCCTCGGCGGCGTTCGGGTTCTACGTGGCCAACTTCGGCAGCTACAACAAGACCTACGGCAGCTTCGCCGCGATCATCGTCTTCCTGATCTGGCTGTGGATCTCCAACATCGCCGCCCTGCTGGGCCTGGAGTTCGACGCCGAACTGGAGCGCTCCCGGGCGCTGGAGACGGGCCACCCGCCGGGCGAGGAGCCCTACGCCGAGCCCCGGGACACCCGCAAGCTGTAGTCAGTAGCCGACGGGCGTCCCGAGGCTGCGGCGTCAACGGCCCGTCAGCGGCTCCGGGCCTTGCGCGTCCGTGCGCGGTTCTCCTTTCGGATGGCCTCCAGCAGCTGGCCCTTGTCCATCTGCGAACGGCCTCCGATGTCCAGCTCCTTGGCGACCGCGTACAGGTGCTGCTTGGACGCCTTCTCGTCAACGCCCTGCCCGCTGCGCCCGCCCTGCTGGCGGGGCCGCGCGGACTGCGGGTCGGAGGGCGCCTTGCGGCCCTTCTCCTTGCGCTCCCAGCGGTCGCCCACCTTCTCGTAGGTGTGCTTGAGCGCGCCGTACGCCACCCGGTGGGCCCGCTCGCCCTCGCCGTACTGCTTCACGGCGGAGTCGTGCGCCTTGATCCAGGTGCGCTGCGCCTCGGCGGGCGAGCGCTCCAGTGTTGAGGGCAGTTCCTTGCGTCCTGGCATCCTCAATCACCTCCTGTGGTCCAGCGTAGGAACATACAGCCTATTTCGCCTATTCTCCGCGTAGTGCCGCGGGCAGCCCGTCGGCCGCGTCCGGCGCCCCGGCCAGCGCGGCGAGCCGCTCCCGCGCCGCCCCGCGGCCGTGCGCCAGGCACCACGCCAGCCAGTCGTCGAGCACCCGCCCGTCCGCCCGCTCGCCCGGCACCAGCGCGGGCCAGCCGCAGGCGCGCGCCTGCGCCGTGACCTTGGCGCCGCCGCGCACCGGATCCACCGCGATCGGCGGCACTCCGACCCGCAGCGCCAGCACCAGCCCGTGCAGCCGGTCGGTGACGACCGCGTCCAGCCGCGACAGCGCCGACAGCAGCTCGTCGGCGGTGCGGCACAGCCGCCCGTCCCGCTCGTCCAGCCGCGTCTCCAGCACCACCGGCGCGCAGGGGGCGCGTGCCAGCCACGCCGTGACGGTCTCGGCGACCGCCTCGTGCAGGCGGCGTTCGCCGTACTCCCGCTGTCCGTGGGTGAGGAGCAACCCGACCACCGGGCGGCGGCCCGCGCCGGGCCCGCGCAGCGCCAGGTCCCTGCCCGGCGGGCGCCCGTCCGGCCCGTCGCGGGCCAGCACCGCGTGGAAGCCGGTGACCGCCGGGTCGGCCGGGTCGATCACCGAGGTTCCCACGGCGATGCGGCGGCAGCGCGCGAAACGCCGGTGGAGGCGGGCCAGCTGCGCGCCGTGAAGCGGGCCGCAGACGAAGAGCAACAGCGCGTAATCACCCGGCTCGGCCTCGTCGAGCGTCAGCCCGCCGGGGAGGAAACGCGGACTGAACGCCACGTCGTATGCGACGCCCAGCTCGCTCAGCACCTGCTCGACCCGCCGCAGCGCCAGCACGTCCCCGGCCGTGGCCTCCCCTTCCAGGAAGCTGAACCAGCCGGACACCAGGGCCCGCCCTTGCGACGCTGCCGTCATCTCATGCGGGTTACCCGGCACCGGGGCACCAAACGTTTCCTCCCGCCCCACCCGGGGCACTCGCGGCGGCGTGTCCGACCCCTCTGCCGCAGGGTCCGCGGGATCCGTGGGGGTGGTCATCGCCACCCGCGACCGCGCCGACCGCCTGGCCGTCACGCTGGAGCGGCTGACGGCGCTGCCCGAACGCCCGCCGATCCTGGTCGTCGACAACGCCTCGGCCGACGGTACCGCCCGCATGGTCGCCGACCGCTTCCCCGGCGTCGGCCTCCTGCGCCTGCCCGCCAACCGGGGCGCCCTGGCCCGCAACGACGGCGTCCGGGCGCTGGGCGTCCGCTACGTCGCCTTCAGCGACGACGACTCCTGGTGGCAACCGGGCTCGCTGGCCCGCGCCGCCGGCCTGCTGGACGCCGACCCGCGCCTCGGCCTCCTGGCCGCCCGGACGCTGGTGGCCCCCGACGGGACCCCCGACCCCGTCAACGCCGCGCTGGCCGGCTCGCCGCTCCCCCGCCTCCCGGGCCTGCCGGGGCCGCCGGTCCTCGGCTTCCTCGGCTGCGCCGCCATCGCGCGCCGCTCCGCGTTCCTCGCGGCCGGCGGCTATCACCCCCTCCTCTTCTTCGGCGCCGAGGAAACCCTCCTCGCCTACGACCTCACCGCCGCCGGCTGGCTCGCCTGCTACGCGCCGCAGGTCACGGCCGTCCACCACCCCGCCCCCGGCTCCCGCCCAGGCCGCGCGGCGCTGCTGCGCCGCAACCAGCTCCTCACCGCCTGGCTGCGCCGCCCGCTGCCCGTCGCGCTGCGCGACACCTGGCGCCTGGCGCGCCGCGCCCCCTCGGACCCGGCCGCGCTGCGCGCCCTCGGCGAGGTGGCGTCCCGCCTGCCCGGGGCGCTGCGCCACCGTCGGCCCCTGCCCGCGGCGGTGGAGCGCGCCGCCCGCCTGCTGGAGGCGAGCGGTGGATAGCCGGGTGTCGGTCGTGATCATCACCCACAACCGCCGCGAGGAGCTGCTCCGCACCCTCGGCCGGCTGGCGGCGTTGCCCGAGCGCCCGCCCGTGATCGTCACGGACAACGCCAGCACCGACGGCACGCCCGAGGCCGTCGCGCGGGGCCATCCGGAGGTCCGCGTACTGCGCCCGGGCACCAACCTCGGCGCCATCGGCCGCAACCTCGCCGTCCGTCACGTCACCACGCCCTACACGGCGTTCTGCGACGACGACACCTGGTGGGAGCCGGGCAGCCTGTCGCGCGCCGCCGACCTGCTGGACGACCAGCCGGCCGTGGCCACCGTCACCGCCCGCATCGTGGTCGAGCCCGGCGGCACCGAGGACCCCATCGTCGCCGAGCTGCGCGCCTCACCCCTCCCCCGCCCCGCGGGACTGCCCGGCCCGGCCCTCGGCTCCTTCCTGGCCGGGGCCACCGTGCTCCGCACCGACGCCTTCCGCGGCGCGGGCGGCTTCTCCCCCCGCCTGTGGCTGGGCGGCGAGGAGGAGCTGCTGGCCGCCGACCTGATGGCGGCGGGCTGGTGGCTGGTCTTCGACGACCGCCTGACCGTCCACCACGCCCCGTCCGCCGCCCGCGACCCGACCCGCCGCCGCGCGGACGGCATCCGCAACACCCTGTGGACCACCTGGCTGCGCCGCCCGGCGGGCGCGGCGGCCCGCCGCACGGCGTCGCTCCTGGCCTCGGTCCCCCGCGACGCCGCCTCCGCGCGGGCGGTGCTGCGCGCGACGGCCGCCCTCCCCCGGATCCTCCGCGAACGCCGCGTGGTCCCCCCGGAGGTCGAGCAGCGCCTGCGCCTGCTGGACGCCACCCAACGCGCCTCCCGGGCCCGCCGCTACGTCGGCTGACCGGCGTCCCCCACAGGGATGAATGCGTTCACCCACACGCGGGGTCAATTGCCATCTTTGACTTGGATGCCACGATTCTCGCCAAGCTCTGGAGAGCGACGGGATGGCCGTGGGGATGGCCGTGGGGATGGCCGTGGACGCGGTCTCCTGCGGCGTGCGGCGCGTGAGGGGAGGCCCGGTGTGACCTACACGGCAGCGGCGGCACCAGGGGCGTTCCCGTTGATCGGCCATGCCTGGCCGATGATGCGCCGCCCGCTGCGGTTCGCCGAGTCGCTGTCCGCCCATGGCGATCTGGTGGAGGTGCGCCTCGGCCCGGTGCGGGCCCTGGTGCCCTGCCATCCCGAGCTGCTGTGGCAGGTGCTGACCGACGACCGGGTCTTCGACAAGGGCGGCCCCTTCTACGACCGCGTGCGGGCCACGATCGGCAACGGAGTCGGCAGCTGCCCCCACGCCGAGCACCGCCGGCAGCGCCGGCTCATCCAGCCCGCCTTCCATCCCGCGCGGCTGGAGCGGTACGCGCCGGTCATGGAGGAGGAAGCCGCGGCGCTGACGGAGCGCTGGGAGGCCGGGCAGGTGATCGACGCCTACCGCGCACTGTACGGGGCCGCGCTGCGCACGGTGCTGCGCAGCCTCTTCGCCACCCGGGTCGGTGACGAGGCGGTGGCCCGGTTCGGGGAGTCGGTGGAGACGGTGCTCAACCAGCTCACCGCCCGGATGTTCCTGCCCCGGCCGCTGCGGCGCCTGCCCCTGCCGGTCAACCGCTGCTTCGAACGGGCCGTCGCCGACCTGCGGCGCCGCATCGACGCCCTGGTCGCCGACTACCGCCGTGGCGGTGCGGACCGCGGGGACCTGCTGTCCTCCCTCATCGCCGCGCACGACGAGAGCGCCGTGCACGACGAGAGCGCGGTCGGCGGCGCGCGAGGGCACCTGGACGGCCTGGACGACACGGAGATCCACGACCAGGTCCTGACCCTGCTGGCCGCCGGTTCCGACAGCGTCGCCGCGACGGTGTCCTGGGCGCTGCACCTGCTGGACGCCCACCCCGAGGCGCTGGCGACGCTGCACCGGGAGGTCGACGCGGCGCTCGGCGGCAGGCCCGCCCGCGGCACCGACCTGCCGGGCCTGCCGTACACCGGCCGCGTGCTCGCCGAGGCGCTGCGCCTCTACCCGCCGGGCTGGCTGTTCACCCGGGTCACCACCGAGGAGACCGAGTTGGGCGGGCACCGGCTGCCGCCCGGCACCACCGTCGCCTTCTGCGCCCCCGCGGTGCACCGGCGGCCCGGGGTGTACGACCGCCCGCGTGCGTTCGACCCCGACCGGTGGCTGCCGGAGCGCGCCCGCTCCCTGCCGCGGGGGGCCTTCGCGCCGTTCGGCGGCGGCGCCCGCAAGTGCGCGGGCGACGTCTACGGGCTGACCGAGAGCATCCTGCTGCTGGCCACCATGACCAGCCGCTGGCGGCTGCGCCGCGCCCCCGGCAGCGACCTCCGCCCGGTGGCCCTGTCGACCGCCCTGCGCCCGCGCCGCCTGCTGGTCGAGCTGTCCACCCGCGACGGGCCCGGCGCGGCCGCCAACGGGTGAGGCCGAGGTGAAGTCGAGGTGAGGCCGCCCAGACGCGAGACGATCATGCAGACCCCTGACGAGGTCACCGGCGAGGTCACCGGCGAGGTCACCGGCGAGGTCTCGGTGGAACTCCCGCCCCGCTACTGCCCGCTGCCCACCGCCCGGCACCCCGACGAGGCCGTACTGGCCACGCGCACCGCCGACTGGATCGACCGCTTCGACCTGGCGTTGTCAGCACAACAGCGAGCCCGCATGCGCGGCAACGACTGCCCTCACTTCTACGGCAGGATCATGCCCCGCGCGCCCGCCGACCGAGTGCAGCTCGCGGTGGACTGGTGCACCCTGATGTTCCACTTCGACGACGTGTACTGCGACGAAGGCCCGGCCGCCAGGCGCGCCGGCCGGTTCGCGAGCCTGGCCGCGAGGATCGTGCGGGTTCTTGAGGCGCCGGACGCACGGCTGGACGCACCCGGGGAGCGCCTGCTGCCGCCGGTGCGGGACCTGGCGCAGCGGGCGCGGCGGTGGGCCGCCGCCACCCAGGTGCGGCGCTGCGCCGAGGCGCACCGCGCGTGGTTCCTCGCCGTGCTGTGGGAGTTCGGCCACCGCACCGCGCGCACGACGCCGACGCTCAACGACTACGCCCACATGCGCCAGCACACCGCGGCGGGCGGCGCCACCCTGGCCTGGGCGGAAATCATCGACGGTGAGGAGATCCCCGACCGGGAACTGTCCTCGCCGGCCGTGCGTGCCCTGACCGAACTGGCCCTCACCACCGCCGCCTTCGACGACGACCTCTTCTCCTACGGCAAGGAGCTGTGGGTCGCCCGCCACGAAGGGACCCCGCCGTCGGGCCTCAGCCTCGTGGAGATCCTCCGCCGCGAGCACCGGTGCACCCGGAAGGAGGCTCTGCACCGGGCGGTGGAGCTGTGCAACCGGCTCACCCACCGCTTCGTCGAACTGCGCGAGCGGGTCTCACCCCGCGCCAGCGGACCCCTGCGCGCCTACCTCGACCACCTCGCCCACCTGCTGCGCGGCAACCTCGAATGGGGTCTGAGCGCCGACCGCTACCGCAACCCCGACGGCCGCAGCCCCGGCGCCGTCACCACCCTGGCCTCCTGGACGACGACCCCGCCCACCGACGCCTCACCGCTGCCGGTCTCCTCCATCGCCTGGTGGTGGGACCCACTCGATCTCTGAGAAGGACATCCGAGAAGGACATCTGAGAAGGACATAGGAAAGAGGCAAGCCGATGGAATCGAGCCGCCCTCTCGTCGCCGGCGAGGCGGCCATGGCCCGCACGGGCACCCCCGCGGTCAGCGGAGTCACCGTCCACGGCCCGCTGGACGTCGATGCCCTGGCACGGGCCGCGGACCAGGTCTGCGCCTGGCATCCGGTCCTCAGATGCCGCATCACCGCGGAGGCGGACGGCTACCGGCTGGCCGCGGCACCCCACGAGCCGCCGCCGCGCCTGCGCGAGACGGAGCGGTGCGAGGACATCGACTCCCCTTTCGCGCCCGGCGAGCCGCTGCTCCGCGCCGCCGTGATCCGCCGTCCGGCCGACGCCTGCCACCGGGTGGCCCTCGCCGTCCACCACGCCGTCGCCGACGGCGTATCCGGCCTGGCGCTGCTGTCCCGCCTGTGGCAGACGTACACCGCGCTCGTCGCCGGGAAACGCCCGCCCGCCCCGCCGGTCGAGCCGCGACTGCCGCGCCCCGCCGAGGAGCTGCTGGCCGAACGCCACCCTCCCGAGGACATCGCCGCCTGGCTCGCCGACCAGGCCGCCGCGGCGGCCGGTCAGCCACCGCCCGCCCGGCTGCTGCCCGCCCGCGCACCCGCAGCCGGCCACGGGGCGCACCTGCACACCGTCGAGCTGCCCGGCGCGCAGGTCGTCCGCCTCTACCGGGCCGCCCGGCGGAAGGGAACCACGCCGGCCGGCATGCTCTCCGCACTCGTCCTGCTGGCGGCCCGCACCCAGCTCCGCCCGGTCCAAGGGCCGCTGCCCCTGGCCCTGGGCTCGATGGTCGACCTGCGTTCCCGGACGGCCCCGCCCATCCCCGCGCACCGCGTGGTGCAGGCGTCCTCATTCGTGCCCGTCACGGCCCAGGTCAGCGCCGCCGACGACCCGGCCGCGCTCGGACGCGCGGTGGACAGGCAACTCGCCTCCGCGAGGGCCGACGCCTACGCCGAGCGGCAGGTGGTGGCCATGAGCCGGCTGCCCGACGGGCCGGTCGCTCTGCCGTTCACCGCGATGCTCAGCAACCTCGCGGCGTTCCCGCTCCGCCTGACCCTGCCACCGGGAACGAGCGCCACGGAGCTGTTCGCCTACGCCCCACCGCCCGGCCCGGTCCCCACCGTCTTCGTCACCCGCACCCGTCAGGCCCTCGGCCTGCACCTGGCCACTCCCCGGGCGTGGTTCCACGTGGAACAAGCCACCGGTCTCGCCCGGTCCCTGACGCGCCACCTCACCGCGGCCATGGGCGAGGAGGGAGCACGCCCGCGGTCGCGTTCCCGGCCTACGGGAGGGCAGCGAGGGCGCGCAGCACCTCGGCCGGGGTGATGCGGAGGAGGCGGGGGTCCGGGTCGGAGGCGTGGGGGTCGGGATGCGGGTGAGGGGACGGGTGGTGGAGGACGCGGTGGTGGGGGGAAGGGGGCGGGCCCCACCGGGTCGGGGGGACGGGGCCGAAGAGGGTGACGGAGGGGGTGCCGAGGGCCGTGGCGAGGTGGGAGACGCCGGTGTCGCCGACCACCACCGCCTTCGCGGCGGCGATCAGGGCGGCCAGGCGCGGGAAGGGAAGGGCCACGAGGGCCGCCTCGGGCGGCAGGCCCGCGAGGGTGGTGACGCGGTGGGCGAGCGGCGCCTCGGACGGGCTGGCGGTGACGATGACCTGGTGGCCCGAGCGGTGGAGGGCGCGGGCCACGGCGGCGAAGCGTTCGGCGGGCCAGCGGCGGGCGCCCGCGTCCGCGCCCGGGTGGAGGACGGTCGCGCCGGGGGCGGGGGAGGCGAGGGGAGGTGCCACGACCCGGAAGTCGGAGGGGTCGGCGGGGGTGCCGTGGTGGGACAGCAGGCGGCACCAGCGGAGGCGTTCGTGCTCCTCCGGGTCCCAGCGCGGCCCGGATTCGAGCGCGTAGGCGTAGAGCTGACGAGGCGTCAGGGCCCGGAGGGGGGCGACGCTCTCGGGCCCGCGGCCGTGGAGGTCGACGGCGAGGGCTGGGGGCGGGTCGGTCCACGGGATGCGGGAGGGGACGGCGCGGCCCGGGGCCGAGGCGGGGAGTACGCCGTCGACCGCGCCGGTCAGCGCGGCCGCCGGGGCGAGCCAGGAGGGGGCGGCCAGCAGCAGGCGTTCGCCGGGGTGCGCGCGCCGCAGCGCGCGGAGGGCCGGGACGCCCGTCAGCAGGTCGCCAAGCCCGAGGGCCCGCAGGACGACGACGGTCACAGCCCCGCCGCGCGGCGCGCCAGCTCGGTCGTGGAGCGGCCGTCGAGGTAGGGCAGGACCAGCGTCTGGCCGCCCCACTCCCGCAGCGCCGCCGCCTCCGGCAGGTCGCGGACGCTGTAGTCGCCGCCCTTGACCCACACCTCCGGCCGCAGCTCGCGCAGCAGCCGCTCCGGCGTGTCCTCGTCGAACTCGGCCACCGCGTCCACGCAGCCGAGCCCGGCCAGCACGCGGATCCGGTCGGCGGCCGGGTTCAGCGGGCGGCCGGCGCCCTTCAGGCGGCGTACCGAGGCGTCGGAGTTGAGGCAGACGATGAGGCAGTCGCCCGTCCGGCGGGCGTTCTCCAGGAACTGCACGTGCCCGGCGTGCAGCAGGTCGAAGCAGCCGCCGGCCGCCACCACCGTGCCGCCGCGCGACCGCACCCGGTCGATCAGGGCGTGGATCTCGGTGAGGCCGCGCGGCACCCCGGAGTCGGCGGGGTCGTGCCACGGCTCCGGAGGGCCGACGGCCTCCGGAGAGCGCCAGGCCGCGCCCGCGATGCCGCCCGCGGCGACGAACGCCGACGCCGCCTCCGTCGCCCGCCCCACCGCCTCCGACGGCAGGCCGCCGTCGGCCAGCACCGCCATCGCCGTGGCGGCGAAGCAGTCGCCCGCGCCGCATGGGTCGCCGTCGCTGTGCGTGGTGACCGGGACGTAGAGCGGGTCGTCGCAGTGGGCGGGGGTGAGCACCGCGCCGCGCTCGCCGAGCGTGACGGCGACCGAGGCCGCCTGCCAGCGTTCCGCCAGCAGGGCACCGCGGCGGCTGTGGGCGCGCAGCGTGTCGTCGCCCTCCGGCACGGCGCGGCCCACGAAGCCGCGCGCCTCCCGCTCGTTGGGCGTCACCAGCCGCGCCCCGGCGACCGGCCGGCCGCCGCGCGGGTGCGGGTCCCACACCATCGGGACGCGCCGGGCCGCCTCGCCGAGCGGGGCCCGCACCGCCGCCGCCGTGCCCTGCCCGTAGTCGGCGACGAGGACCGCGCCCGCCTCGGCCAGCGCCTCGCGTACGCCCGCGCCCGCCGGCCCGGGGGTGCCGCCGCCCCGGTCGAAACGCAGCAGGGGCCGGCCGTCGACCATCACCCGCGACTTGACCGGCAGCGTTCCCTCCCACGGCACCTCGGCCAGCCGCACCCCGGACGGCAGCAGCGCGCGCACCATCTCGCTGGCCCGGTCCCCGCCGAGCGCGGCGACCAGCACCACCTCGCGGCCGTCGCGGGCCGCGAGGGCGGCGGCGAGCCCGGCGCCGCCGGGGCGGCAGCGCTCGGCGTTCACCTCGACGACGGGGACGGGCGCGTCCGGGGCCAGGCGCGTGGCGTCCCCCTCCACGTCCTGGTCGAGCAGCACGTCGCCGACGACCACGATCGGCCCGTTCTGACGGCGCGTCATGCGGCTCATGTCGCCTCCGCCCGCGCGTAGGGGTTCACGGTGGCGGCGGCCAGCGCCGCGTCGAACGCCTCGCACACCACGTGGAGCGCGACCAGGTGGGCCTCCTGCACGGTGGCCGGGGTGTCGGCGTGGACGCTGAGGACCCGGTCCGCCTGCGCGGCCAGCGGGTTCGGCGCCGGGCCGGTCATCGCCCACACGCGCGCGCCCGCGGCGCGGCCGGCGGTCGCGGCGCCGAGGAGGTTGTCGCTGCGGCCGGAGGTGGAGAGCAGCACGAGCACGTCGCCCGGGCGGCCGTGGGCGGCGACCTGGCGGGCGAAGACCTCGTCGAAGCCGTAGTCGTTGCCGATGGCGGTGACGGAGGAGGTCTCCGCGTGGAGGGAGATCGCGGAGAACGGGCGCCGGTCGGTGGCGTACCGGCCGACGAGTTCGGCGGTGAGGTGCTGGGCCTGCGCGGCGCTGCCGCCGTTGCCCGCGGCCAGCAGCCGGCCGCCGGCGGGAAGCACCTGGGCGAGGTGGCGGCCCCAGGCCACGGCCTCCCCCATGCTGCTGCCGCCGGGTCCGTCGCCGTCGCGCAGGCGGCGCAGCGCGTCGAGCAGCGACTGGCAGTGCTCGCGGCCGATGGATGCAGCGCATGCTGCCGCCGTGTCGTCAGGCATGACCTCAGACATGGGCGTTCTCCTTCCTGCCGTCGGGGGCGTACGCGCCCGCGCGGATCGCGTGGTAGACGCGCTCGGTGGCGGCGGCGACCGAGGCCCAGCGGTAGCGGCTGAGGACCCGGCGCCGCCCGGCCGCGCCGCACGCGGCCCGCGCGGCCGGGTCGGCCAGCAGCCCGGCGGCGGCCTCGGCCAGCGCGGCCGGGTCGCCGGGCGGCACCAGCCGCCCGGTGCCGGGGTCGGCCACGGTGTCCCGGTGCCCGCCGACCGCGCTGGCCACCACCGGAACGCCGCACGCCATGGCCTCCAGCGGCACGATGCCGAACGGCTCGTACTCCGCCGGGCACAGCACCACGTCGGCGCCGCGCAGCAGCGGCGGCACCTCCTCGCGCGGAACGCCGCCGGTGAAGCGGACGCGGTCGGACACGCCCAGCTGCCGGGCGACCGACCGCAGCCGGCGGATCTCCGGGTCGGCCGCCAGCAGGTCCGGCCGGTCCGCCGGCGGGCCGCCCGCCACCACCAGCTCGGTGTCGGCGTAGGCGTCGGGGAGCCGGGCCAGCGCCGCGATGGAGGTCTCGGCGCCCTTGCGGGGCACGAGGCGGCCCAGTTGCAGCAGCCGGTGGCTCCGCGCGCCGGTGGCGGCGGGCCCGGCGGGCGTGAAGAGGTCCGGGTCGACGCCGCAGGGCACGACGCTGACGCGCTCGGCGGCCAGGCCCATGGCGGTCAGCTCGGCCACCTCGTCGCGGCAGGTCGCCACGGTGCGGTCGCAGCTCAGCCCCACGTACCTCTCCCACGCGATCCTGCCGGGCGGGCTGGTGTCGGCCGCGCCCTGGTGGCGGCGCTTGACGGTGCCGAGCGCGTGGTAGGTGTGCGCGAAGGGGATGCCGAGCGGCATGGCGGCCCGGAGGGTGGCAACGCCGGACATCCAGAAGTGCGAGTGCACGACGTCGGGCGGAGCCGCGGCCCACTCCCGCTCCAGCCAGGCGCCGAAGGCGGGCATGAAGGGCAGGAGCCGGTCCTTGGGCACCGGCTCGGGCGGCCCGGCGGGCACCTGGCGCACCGTGACGCCGGGCCGCAGCCGGACGGTGGCGGGCAGCGCGGCGGAGTCGCGGCGGGTGTAGACGGTGACGGCGTGGCCCCGGTCGGCGAGGGCGCCGGCGAGCTGCGCCACGTGAACGTTCTGGCCTCCGGCGTCCTCGCCGCCCAGCGCCGCGAGCGGGCTGGCGTGCTCGGAGACCAGGGCGATGGCGAGGCCCGTGCTCGGGCCGGGGCTCGGGCCGGGACTCGGGCCGGGGCTCTGGCTGGTTCGCGTCATCAGCGGGTCACCTCCTCCGTCAACAGGTCCCAGTCGTGCAGGAATCGCTTCAGCCCGTAGCGCTCCAGCGCGGCCTGGCGCGCGGCCCGCCCGGCGGCCTCGGCCGCCCCGGGGTCGCGCACGAAGCGGGCCGCGGCGCGGGCCATCTCCTCGGGCCGCGTGGTGAGTACGCCGGCCTGAGGCGGCACGGCGGCCACCGCCTCGGTGCTGGCCAGGCCGACGACGGGCATCCCCAGGTGCATGGCCTCGATCAGCGACAGCCCGAGGGACGTCCAGCGCACCGGGTGCAGGTAGACGCGGCGCCGCGCCATCTCGGCGTGCAGCTCCCGCTGCGGCAGCTCGTGGTCGCGGCAGCGGTCGCGGCGTTCCGGGGGCAGGCCGAGGCGCGCGGCCAGGTCCGCCGTGCCCATGCCGAAGACGTCCAGCGGCACGGCGCCCGCCAGACCCGGCAGCAGGTCGGTGCCGGTGGTGCGGCCGCGCCGCAGCGGGTCGTTGACGACGACGGCGGCCCGCGCCAGCTCGCCGGTGTAGCGGTGGCCGGGGTCGACGACGCCGTGCTCGACGACGGCCGTGGGCGTGGTGCCGCTGTCCCAGAACAGCCGGTTGAAGTGGGTGACGTGCACCAGGAGCACGTCCTTCAGGTCGTCGCGGTCGGCGCAGGGGTGGCGGGTGTCGGGCACGGGGCCGGCGCCGTGGGCCCCGCCGTCGGGGGCGTTGTGCTCGACGTAGACGGCGGGCACGTCGCGGCCGGGGCGGCGGCCGCCGAGCCACCGCTCGGCGAGCGCGGCCTCGTGGGGGCGCTGGAGCAGGACGAGGTCCACGGGGGCGTCGCGGAGGGCGGCGGGCGGGAGTTCGACGACGGAGTCGGGCCAGTCGTAGGTGCGGGCCCGGCCGCGGCCGTCCGGGCCCCGGTCGGGCAGGACGGGCACGAGGTAGGTGTGGCCGCCCTGGACGAACGCCGTGGTCCAGGAGCCGTGGACGTGCCACAGGAGGATGTTCACGCGGCCGACCTCCTCGGGGTCCCGGCCCGGGTCCGGGCGGGTTCGCGCCGGCCCTCGGGCGTCAGGGCGGCGACCGCGTCGAGGACCTCGTCGTCGGTGATGGAGTCCAGGCAGGGGTGGCCCGCCACCGGGCACAGGCGGGCGCGGGTGCCGGCGCAGGCGGTGTCCTGCCGGCCGAGCCGCAGGTGGGGAACGCGGTAGGGCAGCCAGCGGTCGGCGCTGACGACGGGCGAGAACAGGCTGATGATCGGCGTACGGACGGCCGCCGCGAGGTGCGCGGGGCCGGTGTTCCCGGCGATGACGACGCGTGCGCGGGCCAGCACGCCGGCGAGTTCGGGCAGCCCGGTGCGCCCGCCCAGGTCCAGCGCGTGGCCGCCCGCGACCCGGCGCGTCAGGCCCTCCTCGCCCGGCCCGCCGGTGACGACGATCCGGTGGCCGGCGTTCGCCAGCGCCGCGACGGCCTGCGCGGCGCGGGCGGGGGTCCACATGCGGGCGGGCACGGCGGCGCCGGGGTGGACGACGAGGTAGGGGTCGTCGCCGGTGAGGTGGGTGGTGTCGGGGTAGGAGGCGATGCGCAGCGCGCCGCCGTCGCCGGGCGGGAGCGCGAACCCGGCCGCCTCGGCCAGCTCCAGGGCGGCGGCGGCCTCGTGACGGTACGGCGCGCGCTGGTGGCGCAGCTGGAGCAGCGACCCGGGGTAGTGCTCGCTGTCGGCGGCGACCCACGGAACGCCGGCGAGCTTGAGCAGCAGGGCTGCCGGGAGGGGGCTCTGGTGGTGGGAGGCGAAGATCAGGGCCCGGTCGAAACGGGCGGCGGCGATGCGTTCTATCAAGCCGTGCACGCCCTCGGGCTGGACGGCGGGCGGGGAGAGGCTCACCCACGGCGCGTCGTAGACCAGGATCCGGTCGACGCCGGGCAGCAGGCGGCCGGCGGCCTCGCCGCGCGGGCCGCACAGCAGGGTGGTGCCGGCGGATCCGCCGGCGACGGCGCGGATGGCGGGGCCGGCGAGCAGCACGTCTCCGGCGCTGTCGAGGCGCACGACGAGGGTGTTGGGCGCGTCGCTCATGGGCGTCCCGCTCCTTTCACTCGTCCGGCGTCGGGGGTTTCGGCC
>NZ_JBQQCA010000032.1:0-83228 GCF_052246635.1 Streptomyces sp. 6N223
ACGACTTCACCAACACCGACCCCGACCGCAGCCTCACCACCGGCCACATCGGCATCCAAAACCACGGCCCCGACGACACCGTCTCCTTCCGCAACATCCGCATCAAAGAACTCGACGCCGCGCCGTAGCACGAGGCTGCCCACCCCCGGTGACGCACGGTGGGGTGAAACCGCGCAGGTCTCACCCCACCGTCCACCGTCCACCGGCCCGCCACGCTGTGGCAGCGCCGCCACCAGGCGCAGCTCCAGGCACGGACCGGCACCGTCCCCGACACACCCGCAAGCCGCAGGCTACGAAAGGACAAGGGCGTGTCCCGCACTGACCATCACACAGTGAAAGCCCTCACCGGGAGCCGGATCCGCTCCCGGCAACGCCGCGCCTTCGCAGCGCTCCTCGGCGCGGTCCTGCCGCTGCTGGCCGCGACGTTCCTCAGCGCGACGACCGCGGCCCCCGCCTCGGCCTCGGCCGCCGAGCTCACCGAGATCACCGACTTCGGCGAGAACCCTTCCAACCTCCGCATGCACCTCTACGTGCCCGACAGCGTCACCGAGCAGCCCGCCGTGCTCCTGGCCCTCCACTACTGCACGGGCACGGGCGAGGCGTACTACGCCGGCACCCAGTTCGCCTCGCTCGCCGACCAGTACGGCTTCATCGTCATCTACCCGACGGCCACCCGCTCCAGCCAGTGCTGGGACGTCTCCTCACAGCAGGCTCTCACCCGCGACGGCGGCAGCGACCCCGTGGGCCTGAAGTCGATGATCGACTACACCGTCGAGACCCACGGCGCCGACACCAGCCGCCTCTTCGTCAGCGGCGGCTCGTCCGGCGCGATGATGACCAACGTCATGCTCGGCAACTACCCCGACGTCTTCGCGGCGGGCTCGGCGCTCGCCGGCGTGCCCTTCGGCTGCTTCGCCACCACCGACGGCTCCGAGTGGAACAGCGCCTGCGCCGGCGGCCAGATCACGCACACCCCGCAGGAGTGGGGCGACCTGGTGCGCGCGGCCTACCCCGGCTACGAGGGGCCGTACCCGCGCATGCAGGTCTTTCACGGCACCGTGGACGACATCCTGAACTACACGAACTTCCAGGAAGAGATCAAGCAGTGGACGAACGTCCACGGCCTGAGTCAGACCCCGGAGTACACCGACAACCCCACCCCGGAGTGGACCCGCACCCGCTACGGCGGCACCGGCACCCAGGTCATGGTCGAGGCGAACAGCTTCGAGGGCTACGGTCACGGCCTGCCCGGCGGCCTGGAGCAGCAGGTGATCGAGTTCCTCGGCCTGAACAGCGCCCCGTGAGGCGGTGAGGCGGTGAGGCGGTGAGGCGGCGGGCCGGGCGAACGGCACTCCGCGACCCGTCCGCTCACTGGGGGCGTCACGGCGACCCCGCCGGAGCCGGTCGATCGGCGAGACACCGATCGACCGGCTCCGGCGTTTGCCCACCGCGGCCGTGTGGGCACCTCCGGCCTTGCCGATCGCGCCCAGGCGCCGTTCTCCTGCGTCCGGACGTAGGGGGTCTGCAGGGCGTCGACGGTCATGGCGTAGCGGCCGAGGCGCGAGGCGGCACGGGTGTCGGGGTACGCCTCTCCCGGGCCGCCGCCGAACCAGGCGGCGCGGTCGAAGCCGGCCGGCAGGCCCAGCAGCAGCCCCAGGCGCGGCAGCGGGCAGGGCCAGTCGCCCTCGGGCGTGACGGTCACCGTGAGCAGCAGCCGGTCGTCGTCGGTGCCGGCGGTCCAGCGGTAGTCGGCGTAGAGGCCGAGGTTCGGTGGCGGCGGGGGCGACGCGGGTGCGGACGGTGCCGGTGCCCTCGGCGGTGTCCGACAGCCGGAACGCCCAGGCGCCGTTCAGCGACAGCCGAGCGGCGTCGGAACCGGCGTACCAGGAGCGGGCGGGAAGCGTGCCGCTGCCCGGGGAGCGGTCCTCGTAGTAGGGAAGCCGGTCGTCCACACGCCCGATGTCCATGCGTCTCCTCGGACGTCGCGCTCTACGCTTGCTGCTCGCTCGCCGGTGCCGATCGCTACTGGGCGTTGCGGAGGTCCACGAGCTTCTCGAAGAAGAACTCGTGCTTCAGGAACGACACGTCGTACTCGTGCCCCGGGTAGGGCGGGATCAGCTGCGCGGCCTGGATCAGCCGCCAGCCGTCGCACAGGGCGGCCACGCCCGTCGGGTAGGGCGGCTCCTCGCTGTCGCCGGTGGTCGGGGAGGTTCGGCCGGTGCCGTCGTAGCACGACCAGCCGACGACCTCGGAGTCCAGCGCCGAGTTGGACAGGTACAGCACCAGGACCTGCTGGCGGACGGTGGACGCGGGGGCGGGGGCAGGATCGGAGGCGGGGGTCGTGGTGATCATGCGACAGTGTCCTTCGGCCGGTTGGAGACGCGGGTGACCCAGTATTCGAGGTCGAAGTCCGCCTCGCCGGTCAGGGCCCGCCACATCAGGACGCGGTTGTACCGCTCCAGGCGGCCGGTCGCCTGCTCGTACCAGGGAAAGTGGGTGTCCAGCTCCGCCGCCACGCGCGGGTCCGCCAGGTCCGAGGTGTCCCACAGCAGCCGCTGCCTCACCGTCGGGTTGAAGCGGATCTTGAACATGTAGCGCGGGGTGTCGCTGTCGTTGCGCCGGCCGCCGTGCCAGAGGCCGTGGTGCAGAAACACCACGGTGCCCGCCGGGCAGACCAGCCGGCTCTGGCCGCGCAGGTTCTGGTACCGGCCGGTGTCGCTCTCGTTCGTACGCCGCAGATGGCTGCCGGGCACGCTGAGCGTGCCGCCCATCTCAAGCGTCACCTCGGCCGGGTAGTACATGAGCTGGACGTCGAACGCGTCCGGCCGCACGTCGATGATCGCGTCCGCGTGCAGCGACTGCGCCTTGCCCTCGCGCGGCTGGCGAACGTGCACGGCGTGGTGGTCGACGTTCGGGTCCGGCCCCACCAGGCTGCGCAACGCGCCCGCCACCTGGGGCAGTCCGATGAGCCGCCGCACGAAGGACCCTTCGGGATACGCCGCATTGACCGGCGTGCCGTACGGCACCCGCGGAATGCCGGCCGGCAGGAGCTCCAGCGCCTCGGCGTTCATCTCCTCCGGCACCACGGCGTCCAGCCGCAGCGACCCGTGCGACACGAAGTGCGCCATCTCCACCGAGGTGAGCAGACGCTCCGCGACTGTCGTTGTAGTCATACATCACACGTTAATGACCTCTATAAAGTTGGGGATAGGGGCCCGGCTCACCATCACTGGTCGTTTCTCACCATCGAGCCGCCGTCGTGGCGGTGCGGCGACGGCGCTGGGGTGGTGGAGCCGGGTCTCCGCAGGGCCCGGAGAAGCATCGGCAGTGAGGCGTGGAACTCCCGCGCCCAGTAGGACGGATCGTGAGTGCCGGCGTAGAAGTGGGTGGTCACGTGGGCGCCCGCCGCCCGGAGGCGGGCGGCCAGGGTCTCGTTCTCCTCCCGCATGATCGCCTCGGTCGGGGACAGGACGTCGTCGGGGAAGGGAGCGTCCGGGTCCTCCAGACCGGGGATGTGCTCGTCCGGCTCGGTGTCCGGGGGATCGAGCGGGCCGAGCCGGCCGTCGCCCGAGGCCAGGTACACGGGAACGCCCGTGAGCCGGCCGGCGAGGCAGGCCGGGTCGTGGGACTGCCAGCGGCTGCGCTGCCGCTCGGGGTGACCCCACAGCGCCAGCCAGTCCAGGCCCAGGTAGGTCATGCCGGCCCGGACGGCGTGCGGGTGCTGATGGGGATGGACGAAGCCGCTGTAGCTGGCCGCCGCCTGGAACATCCCCGGGTGACGCGCGGTGTAGGACAGGGCGCCGAAGCCCCCCTGTGACTGCCCGGCGACCGCCCGCCGTGGTCCGGCACCACAGTGACGCTCGAGAAGGGGGATCACCTCCTCCAGGTGGAAGGTCTCCACCGCCGGAGGGCCGCCCGCGCCGTGGTTCCACCAGTCGGAGTAGAAGCCGTACAGGGGCATTTGCGGCATCACCACGAGGACGTCCCGCAGGGCGGGGAGGTGCTGGATGCCGTAGTCCCGCGTCCAGGGCAGGTGGTCGCCGTCGCCCCCGGGCAGCAGGTACAGCGTGGGCCAGCGGTCGGCGGGGCGGCGGCCGTGCCACCCTTCCGGAGTGAGCAGCCGGACCTCGGCTCTGCCGCCGAGGGCGGGGGAATGCAGGGTCAGATCGGTGATGCGGTCGCCGAGTCGTTCCTCGCCCACGACCCGCGCCCGCTTGGGCCCGTGGCCGAGTGTGGCGCCGGCCGCAGGCCGGGCCGAGGCGGTGAGGATCACCGCGGCCAGCTGAAGGACACGGCGGCGTCGAAGCCGGCCGCCCGGTGAGGCGTTGAGCACGAGCATCCCTTCACATGTCCTCATCGAATGTCTGGATCCTCACGGGGATCGCCGCATGGTCGTGGACTTGCCCGCGCCGTTGGGACCGGGGAAGCCGGTCACCCGGCCGGGCCGGACCGTGAAGGACAGGCCGTCCACGGCCGTGGCGCCGCCGTATCGCTTGGTGAGGTCGTGTATGTCGATCACGCCCCCGACGCTAGGCGGCGGCGCGGCCCCCGCCATCCGCCGCCCGGAGTCGCCCGCTACTCCCGACGGCGTACGCGGTCTCCTGGCCTGACCAGTCCCGTCTCATAGCCGAGGACGACGAGCTGCGCCCGGTCCCGGGCGCCCAGCTTGGTCATCGCGCGGTGCACGTGGGTCTTCGCCGTCAGCGGCGACATGTGCAGCCGCGCGCCGATCTCATCGTTGGACAACCCAGCCGCCACCAGCGTCATCACCTCCCGCTCCCGCCCCGTCAGCGGCGCCAGCAGCCGCGCACCGTCCGCCAGCGGGGCGCGCAGCCGGGCGTACTCCTCGATCACCCGGCGCGTGACGGCCGGGGCCAGCAGGCTCTGCCCGGCGGCGACCGTGCGGATCGCGGCACGCAGGTCATCCGGCTCCACATCCTTCAACAGGAAGCCGGCCGCCCCGGCGCGCAGCGCCTCGAAGACGTACTCATCCGACTCGTACGTCGTCAGCACCAGCACCCGCACCGCCCCCAGCGCCGGATCGGCCGCGATACGGCGCGTCGCTTCCAGTCCGTCCACGCGCGGCATGCGGATGTCCATCAGCACCACGTCCGGCCGCGTGGCCCGCGCCGCCTCCACGGCACGGGCGCCGTCGGCCGCCTCCGCCACCACGGCCAGGTCCCCGGTCGACTCCAGCAGCGCGCGGAACCCGGCCCGCACCACCGTCTGGTCGTCCGCCAGCACCACCCGCACGCTCACGCCGGCTCCCCTTCCACGGGCAGCAGGGCCCGCACACGAAATCCCCCGCCCGCCACCGGCCCGTACTCCACGCTCCCCCCGACCGCCGCGGCCCGCTCCCGCATCCCCACCAGCCCGAAGCCGCCCGTGTCCCTGGCTCCACGGGCCGGGCCGGCGTCCGCCACCTCGACCACCAGGCGTCCGTCCCGCTCCTCCACCGACACGGCCGCCTCCCCCGCCCGCGAGTGCTTGACGACGTTGGTCAGCGCCTCCTGAACGATCCGGTACGCCGCCAGCCCCACCACCGGCGGCGCCCCCTCTCCGTTCGGCAGGCGAAGCGCGACGCGCAGCCGCTCGCCGGAGATCCGTTCCACCAGTTCCCGGATCTCCCCCACCCCTGGCGCGGGGGCCTGCGCGCCCGGGCCCGACTCGTCCTCCCGCAGCACCCGCACCGTCGCCCGCAGCTCCCGCGCCGCCTCCCGGCCCGAGGCCCGCACCTGCCGCAGCGCGGTCCGCGCCAGCTCCGGGCGCCGCTCCAGCGCGTCCAGCGCCACCCCGGCCTGCACGGTCATCGCCGAGACGGTGTGCGCCACGATGTCGTGCAGCTCCCGGGCCATCCGCACCCGCTCCTCCCGCACCCGCCGCACCGCCTCCCGCTCACGCTCCCGCTCCGCACGCCGCGCCCGCTCCGCGTAGTACGCCGTCAGCTCCCGCCGCCCCCGCACCACCTCCCCCAGCAGCAGCGGCACCAGCGGCCAGATCATCTCCATCACCGGCGAGGGAAACGGCCGCCCCTCCTCCTGCCCCGACACCACGGCCACCACCCCGGACGCCAGGGACGCCACCGCCCCCGTCCACAGCGTGCGCCGCCGGTCCCCGCCCACGGCGACGCCGTAGAGCGCGACCATCACGGGCAGGTTCAGCAGTTCCCCGATGTGCCCGTACAGCGTCCAGGTCGCCACTCCCGCGCCCGTCACCGCCGCCGAGGCCAGGGGCCAGCGCCGCCACAGCGCCAGCCCGGCCACCACCAGGCCGAAGATCAGCCAGCTGAACCAGTCGTCCTCCCGCACCCCGCGCGCGTTCGCCGCCAGATCCGCCGCCGTGAGCGCACCGGCCCCCGCCACGAGCACCGCAGTCTTCAGCACGTCCTCACCGTACGGGCGCACACGGACCCCGGCATACGACAACGGGCGTAGCCCGCCCCCGCTTGCGCGCAGCTCCCGCACGCCCGGGTTCGCCCACGTCGAGCGCCTGGGGCCAGGAAGATCGCGGAGCCCTCGGGCGTTGCCTCCGGGTATGAAGATCAGCGAAGCCTCACAGGCCAGCGGCGTGAGTGCGAGGTCGTTGCGGCACTACGAGGACGAAGGCCTGATCGTCCCCGGGCGCTGCGGCAATGGGTATCGCGACTACTGCCAGTCCACCATCGACCGGGTCCTCGTCATTCGCTCGCTGCTGGAGTCAGGCCTGCCGGTGCGCCTGATCAGGGAAGCCCTGCCCCGCCTCGCTGACGGACCCGATGCGGGCACGGATCGGTCGTGCGCCGAGTTCCTTCACGAGGTGCGGAGCTATCGCGATCGGCTCGCGGCACGCATCGCCGTGCTCAGCGCTCAGCGGGCGGCGCTCGACGCCTACCTGCGAGAGGCCCGCCGCACTGGTCGATGACCGCCGCTTGACCTTGACGCCAGTGGGAGGCTCCTACCTTCCCGGGCATGGAGATCAATGACCACCGCCACACCGCTGAGCGCACGATGCGGGCACTGGTCCAGCGGTCGCACCGCGGGCCCGGGGATCTGACCCTCACCACCGGCCACCGCCGCCCCGCCCCGGGCCCGGGCGAGTACCTGATCCGAGTCGGCGCCGCCGGGGTCAACTTCGCGGACGTCATGCAGACCCGTGGAACCTACGGAGGAGGGCCCCGGGCGCCCTACGCGGCGGGCTTCGAAGCCGCCGGCGAGATCGTGGGCGTCGGCCCGGAGGTCGAGCGCCCCCTCCCGGTCGGCACCCGGGTCGTCGGAACCGGCCCTGGTGCCTTCGCGGAGTACATGGTGATGCCGGCCACGGGTGTGCTTCCCATCCCGTCCGGCTGGGGGGAGGCCGAAGCCCTCGGCATGGTGCTGAACTGGGCGACCGCCTTGGCCGCGCTGAAACCGCTGGGCGAGATCACGACAGGTGACGCGGTGCTCATCCATGCCGCGGCGGGGGGAGTGGGGCAGGCCGCTGTCCGCCTCGCCCGTCACTACGGGGCGCGCGTGATCGCCACGGCTTCACCGGCCAAGCACGACACCGTCAGAGCGCTCGGCGCCGACGAGATCCTGGACAGCGGACGCCCCGATCTGGCCGCGGAGATCACCCGTCTGACCGGCGGCGTTGACCTGGTCCTCGAATCGGTGGGGCGAGCCACGTTCGGGGTCAGTCTGGCGGTCGCGAGACCCATCGTCGGACGAGTCGTCGTGTTCGGTGCCGCTTCCGGCGACGCCTGCCTGAGCACTCACGACCTGGTCTTCACCCACCCGGTGCACGTCATGGGCCTGCACATCGGCGCGCTGGCGGCCGCTGCCCCGTCCCTCTACCGGTCGTTGCTCGCCGAGATAGAGGCGCTCATCGCCCAGGGCGTGTACCCGCCCGGCACGCCCCAGGTCCACCCCCTGGCCGAAGGGCCGGCTGTGCTCCAGGAACTCGAAGCGGGCCGTACCCGTGGCAAGCACGCTCTCGATCCATGGCGGTAGAGACCGGCCCGACGGGGCGGTCGGCCCACCCCACTCCGCCTCGGGTCAACGCGCGCTGGTGGCGGGCTGAACGGTGGCCAGCACCGTCCGACTGTTCGAAACCGGAGACATTCGTGGCTTTCTGAGCCCTCTTCGCCGCCAAAGCTTGACGGAGAACGTCGTGACCGCATACTGACGACAGCCACTCTGTCATGTTCGCGCAAACTTTTTCACCGCGGTCGGTTGTGCCCGGGAGGCGAGATCCCATGCGCTTGAGGCTCCATCACCTGCTCACCGTCGGCCTCTGCACGCTCCTGATGGCGAGCACGGGCCTGACGTTCGGCGCCGCCGCCGGCTCCCCCGCCGAACCCGCGGTCGCCGCGAACGCCTCGGCCCCGCCCGACGCCGGGACCGCTGTCAGCCCGGTCCTCCCGGGCTTCAACGCCGATCCCAACATCGTCCTCTTCGGCGACACCTACTACCTCTACCCGACGACCGACGGCTACGAGGGCTGGAGCGGCACCCAGTTCAGCGCCTGGTCCTCCAAGAACCTGGTCGACTGGACCAACGAGGGCGTCATCCTCGACCTCGGCCCCGACGTCAGCTGGGCCGACGAGCGGGCCTGGGCCCCCACCATCGTCGAGCGCGACGGACGGTACTACTTCTACTACTGCGCCGACGCCCAGATCGGCGTCGCGGTCGGCGACTCCCCCACCGGGCCGTTCCGCGACACCGGCCAGGCGCTCATCCCCGCCAACCCCGACGGCAGCGGCCAGGCCATCGACCCGGCCGTCTTCACCGACAGCGACGGCCAGCCGTACCTCTACTGGGGCAACGGATCCGCCTGGGTCGTCCCCCTCAACGACGACATGGTGTCCTTCGATCCGGACCGGGTCCAGCAGCTCACCAACCTGACCGACTTCCGCGAGGCGCCGTTCGTGGTGAAGCGGGACGGGCTCTACCACATGACCTACTCCATCGACGACACCCGCAGCGAGGACTACCGCGTCGGCTACGCCACCGCGACCAGCCCGACCGGCCCGTTCACCTACCACGGCGTGATCCTGCGGAAGGACGCCGAGCAGGGCATCCTCGCCACCGGCCACAACTCCGTGCTCCAGATCCCCGGCACCGACGAGTGGTACATCGCCTACCACCGCTTCGCCATCCCCGACGGCGACGGCACCCACCGCGAGGTCACCATCGACCGGCTGGGCTTCGGCTCGGACGGGCTGATCGAACCCGTCGTCCCCACGCTCGACGGTGTGCCGCCCCGCCCCATCGGGTGACGGCGCGCAGCCCGGCCACGGACGGCCCGCTGACGTACCGTGCCGTCCTGACCAGCCGCAACGTGCCGCAGCTGCTGCTGGCGGCCTCCGCGTCCCGGCTGGCGGGCACCATGCTGCTGTACGTCATCGTGCTGTACGTCATCGACGAGTTCGACTCCGCCTCGCTCGCGGGCCTGAGCGGTCTGTTCCTGTCCCTCCCGGGCGTCGTCGTGAGCCCGCTCGCCGGGGCCGTGCTGGACCGGATGGGCACGGTCCGCGCCGTGGCGTTCGACATGGTGTGCGGCGCCATGCTCATCGCCGCCGTGGCGGTGCTGTCGTGGGCCGGGGCGCTGACCGCTCCCCTGCTGTTCGCGATCCTCGCCCTCTGCTCCCTGACCAGCCCGCTGTCCACGGGCGGCATCCGCACCCTCTTCCCGCGCTTCGTGCCGGAGTCGGCGTACGACAAGGCCAACGCCCTGGATCTGAGCACGTTCTCCGTCATCGACGTGGCGGCCCCGCTCGCGGCCGGCGTGCTGTTCGCGCTGATCGGCCCCAACCCGACGATGCTGTGCGTGGCGGGCGCCTTCGCCCTGGCGGCGCTCAGCCTGGGCCTGCTGCGCGGCGGCTCCCCGGCCCCGCCCGCCGGGGACCCGCGGCTGCTGCGCTCGGCGGTGGAGGGCATCGGCTACCTGCTGCGCAACGCCACGCTGCGCGGGCTCGCCGTCGCGTACTCGATCTATCAGGTGGCCTCGGGGATGCTCGTCATCATCGCCCCGGTGGCGGTGCTGGCCTGGCTGGACGAGGGCGTCGCCGCCTCGGCCTCGGCCTCGGTCTCGGCCTCCGCCGACCGCTACACCGGCGTGATGTGGGCCGTGGCCGGCCTGTTCGGGGCGCTGGGCGCCCTGGTGGCGGGCAAGCTGATCCACGCGGGCGTGGAGCGCCGCTACATGCTCGGCGCCACCCTGATCACCGCCGTCGCCATCTTCCCCCTCAGCGCCCTCGGCTCCCTCGTCACCCTCGGCATCGGCCTCGCCGTGGTCGGCCTGATGGAGGGCTCGATCAACGTGAGCCTGCTGTCCCTGCGCCAACGCCGCACCGACCCGGGCTGGCTCGGCCGCGTCATGACCGTCTCGATCAGCGTGAACCTCTCCGGCTTCCCCATCGGCACGGCCCTGGGCGGCTACCTCGCCTCCCGCTCCCTCACCGCCGCCTTCGCGGTGGCGATGGCGGTCACGCTCCTGTCCGCCGTGTGCGTGCGCGTCCTCATCCCGGCCTCCGCTGGCTCGCAGGAGCGGAGCGGCGAGCCCGGCTGATCTCGCGTGCGACTGCCCACCCGTCCCCCACCGGGCCCAAGTGCCTGAGCTTGTCGGGGCTGGTCACCGCGCGGATCGTCTGGATCCGCCCGCCGAGCACGTCGAGTGTCAACGTGCCGACCACCCCGCCGGCCCGATCGCGGAGGATCGCGCCGGGCTGGCCGTTCACCTCGCGTGGCTCGACGCTCGCGTCGACCTCGCGGAACACCGGGAGGTTCGACGCGAGCAGGCGGGCCACGTTGTCCGCGCCGATCACGCCCCTGGCGAACGCGGGCGCCCTGCCTCCCCCGTCCCCGACCACCCGGACGTCCGCGGCGAGCAGCTCTCTCAGCGCGTCGACGTCGCCATCGCGGACCGCGTCGAAGAAGCGCGCCGCCAGCTCCTCGCGTTCCCGGCGGTCCGCCTCGAACCGAGGGCGCCCCTCGTCCATGTGACGCCGCGCCCGGACCGCGAGCTGACGGCAGGCCACCTCGGATCTGCCGACGGCCGACGCGATCTCGGGAAAGCCGAACCCGAACACGTCCCGCAGCACGAATACCGCCCGTTCGAGCGGGCTGAGCCGCTCCAGCAGCAGCAGCGCCGCCATCGACAGCGAGTCGGCCAGCTCGGCCGACCGCGCCGGATCCTCGTAGGGGTCGGTGAGCAGTGGTTCGGGGAGCCACGGCCCGACGTACGATTCCCGCCGCACCCGTGCCGATCGCAGCACGTCGATCGAGATCCGGGTGACGGCGGCCGAGAGGAAGGCCTTGGCGGACACGGGTTGTGTCGCGGAGGCGTCGTAGCGCAGCCAGGTCTCCTGTACGGCGTCCTCCGCCTCGGCCACGCTGCCGAGGATCCGGTAGGCGATGGCGAACAGGAGCGGCCGCAGCTCCTCGAACTCCTCGTCCCGGGTCATGCGAGTTCCTCCTTGAAGCCCTGCCGCCACGAGCGGTACGCCGGTTCCCAGCCGAGCTCCCGCTTGGCCTTCGCGTTGGAGAAGCCGCGCCCCTCGGTCATCATGCCCACCAGCATCTCGCCGGCCAGCAGCCGGGCCAGCCACGCAGGGAGCCGCCGCGGCGGTTTCGCGCCTGCGCACTTCGCGAGGTAGGGAAGCCACTCGCTGGCCGGTGCCGGCTCGTCGTCGACGATGTTGAACACGCCTTTCGCCCGCTGCTCCACGGCCAGGACGGTGGCGCTCGCCGCGTCGTCGACGTGCACCCACGAGAAGTGGCCGGTGCCACCCCCCACGAGCGGGAACATCCGCTTGCGCACGAACGTGACCTGGACGTCGTTGGCGCCCGCGCCGTAGAACCCGCCGTAGCGAAGGACCGCCCCGCCGGCCTTGACGACCACGTCCTCGAGGTGGCTGAGCGCCTTCGTCCCCTCGACCACCTCCAGCGGGTCCTCCTCGGTCTTGACCCATCCCCCCTCCCGGATGCCGTTGAAGATGGCGGCGCTCTGTACGACGACATGGGAGACGCCGGTCGCCTCGGCAGCGGCCAGCAGGTGGTCGGTCCCCTCGCTGCGGAGCCGGTTGGTGGGGGCGAAGAAGCGGTCGGCCTTCCTCAGGTTCGGCTTGCCGGCGTGCGTCGTGGAAAGGGCCGTCATCTGGTTCACTATCGCGTCCGGCCTGGCCACGGCCACCGCCTCCCCGACCGCCGCCGCGTCCAGCCCGTCCATCACGACGCCCACGGCACCCAGCTCCTCCAGCAGCCCCAGCTTGCCCTCGCTCGTCGTCGTCGCGGTGACCTGGTGCCCGCGGTCCACCAGCCGCGGCACGAGACTCCGCCCGATGACCCCGGTCCCGCCCGCCACGAACACTCGCATCACGTCACGCTCCTCGTCCCGTACTGGCTCTACTGGCCCTGCTGGCTCTACTGGCTCTCGCCATCGAGACGAGACAGCCCGGCGGCCTGTGACATGCGGAACGCCGTCGGCGCCGCTGGCGGAAGTCGCGCAGCGCATCGGGGATGTCGACCGCGGCGACCGTGGGAATCGGGCCCACGCGGAGCCGTCCGCGTACCTCCCCGACAGCCGCGGCGACCTCGGCGGACGCGCGCTCGGCGGCGTCCAGACACTGGCGGGCGGCCGGGAGGAACGCCTCGCCGGCCGGCGTCAGCCGCACCGCATGACACATCCAGCAGCAGCGGGCGGCGCTCCCCCGAGGGAACCTGCCCCGCATCGCCCTGACCGCGTCGGTTACCAGGGCGTGCGGCCCTCTCTTTGTTCGTCGGGACAATACGCGCCGCGTCACGGTAGAGGATCAGACAGTGTGCGGCCGCGGGGGGCCTCATAGCGTTCGCGCATGGATGCGATCACCAGCCCGCCCCCACCGCGCAGCGAACCCGCTCGCGACTACGCCCCCGGCTCCCCCGAACGCGAAAGCCTCACGCGCGCGCTCAGCGAGCTGGCGAGCCGGCGCCACGATCTGACCGCGACGATCGGAGGCGAGCAGCGGATGCCGCACGGCGACCCGATCGACGTCGTGCAGCCGCACCGCCACGACCGCGTGCTCGGCACCACGGCCAGCGCCACCCACGAGGACGCCAAGGACGCGATCGAGGCGGCGCTGCGCGCCGGCGAGTCGTGGCGGCGGCTGCCGTTCGACGAGCGCGCCACCGTGCTGCTGCGCGCCGCCGAGCTGCTGTCGGGGCCGTGGCGGGACAGGATGAACGCCGCCACCATGCTCGGCCAGTCCAAGACGGTGGTGCAGGCCGAGATCGACTCCGCGTGCGAGCTCGCCGACTTCTGGCGCTTCAACGTGCACTTCGCCCGCCAGCTGCTGGCGGGGCAGCCGGAGAGCGCGGCCGGGGTGTGGAACCGGCTCGACTACCGCCCGCTGGAGGGTTTCGTCTACGCCGTCACCCCGTTCAACTTCACCGCGATCGCCGGCAACCTGCCCACCGCGCCCGCCCTCATGGGCAACACCGTGCTGTGGAAGCCCGCCCCCACCCAGGGCCTCGCCGCGCACCTGACCATGCGGCTGCTGGAGGAGGCGGGGCTGCCGCCGGGGGTGATCAACCTGCTGCCGGGCGACGGGCTCGCCGTCTCCGAGGTGGCGCTGGCCGACCCCGCGCTGGCCGGCATCCACTTCACCGGGTCCACCAGAACCTTCCAGCACCTGTGGGCCACGGTCGGCGCGAACATCGGCAGCTACCACGGCTACCCGCGGCTGGTCGGCGAGACCGGCGGCAAGGACTTCGTGGTCGCCCACGCCTCCGCCGACGTCGACGTGCTGCGCACGGCCCTGGTCCGGGGCGCGTTCGAGTACCAGGGGCAGAAGTGCTCGGCGGCCTCGCGGGCGTTCGTGCCGCGCTCGGTGTGGGCGCGGCTGCGGGACGACCTGGTGTCCGAGGTGGACGCGCTGCCGATGGGCGACGTCACCGACTTCCGCAGCTTCCTGGGCGCCGTCATCGACCGGCGCGCCTTCGACCGGCTCGCGGGTGTCCTGGAGATGGCGCACCGGTCGCGGTCCGTGACGGTCCTCGCCGGCGGCACCTGCGACGACACGCGCGGCTACTTCGTGCGCCCGACCGTGCTGGAGGGCTCCGACCCCGCGCACGAGATCTTCCGCACCGAGTTCTTCGGGCCGGTGCTCGCGGTGCACGTCTACGACGACGGCGACTACGACCGCGTGCTGCGCCAGGTGGACAGGGGCGCGGCGTACGGCCTCACCGGTGCCGTCGTCGCCCGCGACCGCGCCGCCATCGCGCGCGCGGGCGAGGCGCTGCGCTTCGCCGCCGGCAACTTCTACGTCAACGACAAGCCGACGGGCGCGGTCGTCGGCCAGCAGCCCTTCGGCGGGGCCCGCGCCTCGGGCACCAACGACAAGGCGGGCTCGGTCCTCAACCTGCTCCGGTGGGTCAGCCCCCGCACGGTCAAGGAGACCTTCGTCCCTCCCGTCCGCTCGTCCTACCCCCACCAGGGCTGAGGGAGGCGTCGAGAGTCATGCTGCGTTCCGCGCTCGTCACCGCATCCCGCTCGCCGCGCTGCCGCTCGCTCGTCGAGGGCCTGCCGCTCGCGCGTCCGGTCGTCGGCCGCTTCGTCGCGGGCCACGACGTCAACGCCGCGCTCCGCGTGACGCGCACCCTGGCGCGGGACCGGCTCGTCACCCTCGACCGCCTCGGCGAGGACACCACCGACCGGGCGCGGGCCGGCTCGGCCGTCGCGGCCTACCGCACGCTGCTGGCCACGCTGGCGCGCGAGGGCCTCGCCGGCCGCGCGGAGGTGTCGGTGAAGCTGTCCGCGCTCGGCCGTGCCCTGCCCGCCGACGGGGACAGGATCGCGCTCGACAACGCCCGCGAGATCTGTGCCGCGGCCGCGGTGGCCGGGACGACGGTGACGGTCGACATGGAGGACTACGCGAGCGTCGACGCGACGCTGTCGATCGTGGCCGAGCTGCGGGCGGACTTCCCCTGGGCCGGCGTGGTCCTCCAGTCCTACCTGCGGCGCACCGAGGCCGACTGCGCCGACCTCGCGGGGCCCGGCTCGCGGGTCCGGCTGTGCAAGGGCGCCTACGACGAGCCGGCCTCGGTGGCCTACCGGCGCCCGGCGGAGGTCGACGCCTCCTACGTGCAGTGCCTGAAGGCGCTGCTGGCCGGGCAGGGCTACCCCATGGTCGCCACGCACGACCCCCGGCTGCTCGCCATCGCGGAGGCCCTCGCGGCGCGCGCCGGCCGCAGCGCCGGGGACCACGAGTACCAGATGCTCCACGGCGTCCGCACGGACGAGCAGCGCCGGCTCGCCGCGCGCGGCCCGCGGGTGCGCGTGTACGTGCCGTACGGCGCCGAGTGGTATCCGTACTTCATGCGCCGCCTCGGGGAACGCCCGGCGAACCTCGTTTTCTTCGCCCGTGCCCTGCGGGGACGCTGAAAGCACCGGATCTGTTGTCCGCCGTCCGCCATGGCAAGTAACGTCTGTGCCCCATTCCGGCAAACCGCTTTCCATGGCGTGAACAGGTGGAAAAAGTGAATGAGAAGCGGGAGCCGGCCTGTGCCAGCCTGCGACAGCTCCTGTCCGCGGTCGGCGATCCGGTCATCGGCCTGCTCGCCGCGCCGAACGGGCTCGACACCGAGATCAACGGGATAGCCATCCTCGACGCCGACGAGGAACCGGGCGACTACCACCCCGCGGGTCTCGTGCTGATCATCGTCGCCCGGGGCCGAAGGGGGCTGCGCCTGGCGCGTTCCGCGGCCCTGCGCGGCGCCGCCGCGGTGGCGGTGAAGCTGGAGCACGAGGACGACGTCCGGGACCTCCAGGATCTGGCCGCCGAGACCGGCGCCGCCGTGCTCGGCATCCGGCCCGAGGCGAGCTGGACGCAGCTGGGCTTCCAGGCCAGGGCCGTGATGGCGGACGCGGGGACGGCTGCCCCCGCGGAGGTCGGACAGCCGAGGGACCTGTTCACGCTCGCGCAGACCGTCGCGACGCTCACGGGGGGCAACGTCACCATCGAGGATCCCTCCAGCCGGGTGCTGGCCTACTCCCGCTCGGACGAGGCCGACATCGACGAGCTGCGCCGGCTGTCGATCCTGGGGCTCCAGGGGCCCGCCGACTACCTGGCGCTGCTGCGGCGGTGGGGGGTCTTCGAGCGGCTGCGCGCCGGGGACGACGTGATCGACATCGAGGCACACCCCGAGCTGGGCATCCGGCGGCGGCTGGCGATCGGCATCCGGGTCGACGAGCAGCTGCTGGGCTCCATCTGGGTGCAGGAGGGCCGGGAGGAGATGGCCCCGGACGCGGGCCGGGCCCTGCTCGGCGCGGCCCGGGCGGCGGCGCTGCAGCTGGTGCGGCGGCGGACGGGGGCACAGGGCGAGAGCCAGGTGGAGGACTCGCTGCTCACCGGCGTTCTCCAGGGGCACGTCCACCCGCGGACGCTCGCCGACGGCCTGGGGACCGACCCGGACAGGCCGGCGGTGGTGGTGGCGTTCGAGCTGGGCGGCGGCGTGCCGGACCCCGGGGACGACGGGGAGGTCGACCGGCCGGAGTCCGAGCTGCGCCGGTCGGTCATGGTGGGGCTGATCACGGTGCACACCTCGGCGTACCGGCGGCCCTTCATGGTGACCGACGCCGACCCGCGGGTGTACGCGCTCCTGCCGGGGCTGCCGGCGCACGGGGCGGAGAGCCTGGTGGGCGGGCTGGCCGAGGCGATCGTGGAGGCGGCCGGGCAGCGTCTGAAGCTCGACGTCCACGCGGCCGTCGGATCGGTCGTTCCCTGCCTGGACGAGATCACCGAGTCCCGCGAGGCGGCCGACCGCGTGCTCGACGTCATCGCGCGCGACGGGGGGCGGCGGGTGGCCACGATCGGCGACGTCCGCTCCGAGGTGCTGGTCGGCGAGGTGCTGACGCTGCTCGGGGAGAACCCGCGGCTGCGGGACCCCCGGGTGTCGGCGCTCGTCGCCTACGACGCGGAACACGACAGCGGGCTGGTGTCCTCGATGCTGGCGTACATCGGCGCGCTGGGCAATGTGCGCGAGGCGGCCGAGTCGCTGCATGTGCACCCGAACACGCTTCGCTACCGCCTCAGGCGGGCCGATGCGGTCAGCGGGATCGATCTGGCCAACGCGTACCAGTGCCTCTTCTCTCACCTTCAGCTGCTGCTGGAGGTGAGAGAAGAGGCACCACCGGCGGAGCGCTGAGCGGCAGCGGCGGCCCCGGGGCGACGCGCGGGGCGACGCGCGGGGCGACGCGCGCCGGCGGGCGCCGGCGTCAGGGCGGGTCGGCGGTCGCCGCCGCCTGGACCGTGCGGCTGCGGCGGATCCGCTCGCAGACCAGCGCGGCGGCCACCACGCCGGCGGCGACCAGCAGGGAGAGGGACACGGTCCGGCGCCCGTCGTGCTCGGTGTCGGTCAGCATGTAGCCGAGCACGAACACGATCATCGCCGCCGTCGCCCACGTCAGATACGGGTACAGCCACATCCGCACGACCAGCTTCTCCGGCGTCTCGCGCTGGATGATCTTCCGCATCCGCAGCTGCGAGAAGCAGATCACCAGCCAGACGAACAGGGCGACCGCGCCGGAGGAGTTGACGAGGAAGAGGAAGACCGTGTCGGGGAATCTGTAGTTGAAGAAGACGGCCACGAAGCCGAAGACGACGGACGCGAGGATCGCCGTCTGCGGCACGCCGCGGGACGTGGTCCGCGCGAAGGCCCGGGGCGCGTCGCCCCGCTCACCGAGCGAGAACGCCATCCGGGAGGCCGTGTAGAGCCCGGAGTTCAGGCAGGACAGCACCGATGTCAGCACGATGAAGTTCATGATCTGGCCGGCGTGCGCGATGCCGAGGGAGTCGAGGGCGGCGACGTACGAGCCGTTCTCCGTGATCGACGGGTCGTTCCACGGCACCAGCGAGACAACCACGAGGATCGAGCCGAGGTAGAAGACGGCGACCCGCCAGATGACGCTGTTGGTCGCCTGAGTCACGGCCCGCCGCGGGTTCTTGGACTCGCCGGCGGCGAGCGTGACGATCTCGCTGCCCATGAAGGAGAAGACGACGAGGAGCACGCCGGTGAGGACGGCGCTGGGCCCGTTGGGCAGGAAGCCGCCGTGGTCGGTGAGATTGGCCGGCCCGGCCCCGTCGCTGTCGACACCGGGCAGCAGACCGAAGATGGCGAGCCCGCCGACGACGATGAACGCGCTGATCGCCACCACCTTGATGCCGGCGAACCAGAACTCGAACTCGCCGTAGGAGCCGACGGAGACGAGGTTGGTGCCGGTCAGCACGACCATCACGATGAGGGCCCAGGCCCACTGCGGCACGGCGGGGATCCAGCCTTCGAGGATGACGGCGCCCGCGGTGGCCTCCACGGCCAGCACCACCACCCAGAAGAACCAGTACAGCCAGCCGATGGAGAACCCGGCCCAGGTGCCGAGCGCGCGGTCGGCGTGCGCCGAGAACGATCCGGACGTCGGGTTGGCGGCGGACATCTCACCGAGCATCCGCATCACCAGCACGACGAGGACGCCGACGAGGGCGTAGGACAGGAGATGCCCGGGCCCGCGCTGGCGATGGCGGAGCCGGATCCGACGAACAGGCCGGCCCCGATCACGCCGCCGATGGCGATCATCGACAGATGGCGGTGCTTGAGGCCGGCCTGGAGGCCACCCGTGGCGGGTCCCGGTGCCGGAGGGGGAGGAGGAGGGTCGGAGGGGACGTGCACCTTGCTGGGGGATGCGCTCATTCGAATTCCTTGAGATGAGGCGTTCGGCCGGGTCGCCGCCCGGCCGAAGGGGACGGACGAGGCGCACAGGGCGCCGCACCGGGGGAGGCGGGTCGACGGGAGGCGGCGCGGCCGATCAGCATTGTGTGGGACAGCGACCAGGAGCGGCCTGGACGCGAGGCGTAACCATGAACACAAGAAGTTAAGGCTGCGCAATCCCATCCGTATATGTCGCATTTCACAGCGAGGCGGCATTTCGTTTGTCCGAAACGGAAATGCCCGCGCGGCCTCCCGAAAGCGCGGCGATGGGCTGGCGTTGTCGTTGACCTGGCGACGCTGACAACGATCACCAGTGCAGCCTTTGACACCGGCCCTGGCACCTCCCCATCATGCACATGTGAATAGACATTCAGATGAGCCGGTTCAGGCGGACGGCTGCGCGGTCCGCGTCGTCGACGCCGAGCGCGTTCACGCGGTGCGCGCCCGCATGCCTGCCGAGGACGAGCTGGCCGACACCGCGGATGTCTTCGGGCTGATGTCCGACCCCGGGCGGCTGCGGCTGCTGGTCGCCCTGCTGGATGGGGAGCTGTGCGTGTGCGACCTCGCCGCGGTGGCCGGGCTCAGCGAGTCCGCCGCCTCCCACGCCCTGCGGCTGCTGCGGGCCCACCGCGTGGTCACCGCCCGCCGCTCCGGGCGCATGGCCTACTACCGGCTGGCCGACGCCCACGTGCGCATGCTGCTCGACCTGGCCGTCGCCCACACCGGACACACCGAGGCCATCCACCCCGAACGCACCGGAGGCCGCTGATGGGCCACGGACACGGCCACGCGCATGGTCATGGGCACGGGGTGACCTCCGCCACCGGCCGTCACCGCCGGCGCCTGGCGGTCTCCCTCGCCCTCATCGCCGGCTTCTTCCTCGTCGAGCTGGCCGCCGGGCTCCTCGCCGGCTCCCTGGCCCTGCTCTCCGACGCCGGGCACATGGCCGCCGACGTCGTCACCCTGGCCGCCGCCCTCGTCGCGACCCGCATCGCCACCCGGCCCGACAGCACGGGGCGGCGCACCTACGGCTCCTACCGCGCCGAGGTCTTCGCCTCCGGCCTCGCGGTGCTGCTGATGCTCGGGGTGGCCGCCTACATCACCGGCCAGGCCATCGGGCGCATCGGCTCCACCCCGGAGGTCGAGACCGGCCCCATGCTGGTGGTCGGCGTTCTCGGCCTCCTCGTCAACCTCGCCGCCCTGCTCCTGCTGCGCGCCGGGGCCGCCGACAGCCTCAGCGTCCGGGGCGCCTACCTGGAGGTGCTCGCCGACACCGCCGGGTCGCTCGGCGTCATCGCCGCCGCCTGGCTGGTCGCCGCCACGGGCCAGCCGCTGTGGGACAGCCTCATCGCCCTGGCCATCGGCGCCTTCGTGGTCGTCCGCGCCCTCGCGCTCGGCCGCCAGGTCCTCGCCGTGCTGGGCCAGCACGCGCCCGACGGGATGAGCGTGGAGGCCGTCGCCGGCGACCTGGCCGCCATCGACGGCGTCGCCGACGTCCACGACCTGCACCTGTGGACGCTGACCTCCGGCATGCCCGTGGCCACCGCCCACCTGGTCACCCACGAGCAAGCCCCCACCCACGCCGTCCTGGACCAGGCGCGCGACGTGCTGCGCCGGCGTCACGGCGTCGCCCACGCCACGCTCCAGGTCGAGCCCGCGGACCACAGCGGCTGCGACGAGCTCGGCTGGTGAGGCCCAGGCGGCCGCTTCCGGATCTTCGCGGCGCGGGCCCGCGTCGTCCGGCGCCCGCAGGCAAGGCGCCGGATCGCGTGATGCGTACTTGGGTACGAAAGCATCCCAGCCGGTCAGCGAGCAGCAGGGCCCTCCCCTCGCGGTCGCGGCGTCCAGTCGGGGCCGCGAAGGCGTTCCCACAGTTCACGCAGTACGCGCAGCTCGTCCGTCAGTGAGGCGACGTGGGTCGTGTTGACGTGTGGCAGTTCGGTCCGGCGGCCAGTGTGGTCGTAGATCGCGACGTACTGACCGGTGTCCACGGGCACGTGTCTCCTGGTGCGTGGCGTAATGGCGTCGACGATCTCGATGGCCTGGATGTCCCGCCACGCGGTCCGGCGGATACCGGACGCCGTGTGCACCTCGATGTGATCAGGGGTGGTGATCGTCGCACTTCGCCGGGAAGCCGCACGCACCAGGAAGTGGCCCAGGATCCCCAGGCCGGGAGCCCCGGCCCCCGGCCCAGCCCCATAGACCGGGAAGTGCGGTTCGTTCGCCATGACACGCCACGGTAGGCCGTGCGTCCCGGGACCCCTCCCGGCCCGGATCTTGCGCCCAGCTCCGGCTGGGCGTCACTTCCTGACGGCACAGCCGGGGCGGGAGGCTTCGCAGGGTCAGCCGCCACCCGCCCCACTCGCGGCGTTGAGCAGGGCGGCCAGCAGCGCCGCCGAGGCGAGGACGAGACCGGCCACGGCCAGTGGCGCGCCGAACCGTCCCGTACGGACCACTGCGCGGTGTAGCAGCGTTCCGGGGTGCCAGCGTCCGCGCGGCCGGGCGTGCACCCCCGTGCTCTGCGGCCGGTTGACCCCCGGGCCAGGCAGCGCCGTTCCCGCCGCCGCGTCCGGTTCCGTAGCGGGGACGGGCTTGCTCGGCGGCGCGGGCAAGCCGATGCGTGGGTCAACCGTCCAGTGGCTCTGTGTCGTCACGCTGAACTGGCTGTGGGACAGGCCGCGTTGTGCGGTGTGGTTGATCGCCCATAGCTCGACCGGGGTCGAGTCGTTGTCCACCCATGCGGACTCGGCCGGGCACGCCATGCACGCCGCGCCGCAGACCGCGTGCGGCGCCTCGGGCGCGCGTTCGGCGGACAGCACCCAGGCAGCGGTTCTCCGGATGGTGTGCATCACTGCCACGCTCCCGCTTCGGCCCGGTACGGGCGCGTGATGTGCTCGCGGTAGGTGAGGTGATCAGGGTTTGCCTTCAGGTGCGCCGCCGCCCAGACGGTGACCTGCCCGGGGTCAGTGTCCGTCGGCCCTGTCACGCCGCACGCGGTGCACTGCATCGTGTACGTCCAGGCTTCCGCCTCGGGCCGCTCGTCGGGCACGATCGCGTCCTCGCGGAAGCGGTACGTCGCGCGGCTCATGACCGGCCCCCGCTCGTCTTGCTGCCCTTGCTCTCCCGGTTCTTCTTGTTGATCTCGTTGACCCGCCTGACCTCCTCGCGCAGCCTCCTTATGGTCGCGCTGTCCTGAGTCCCCTGCTGTCCCCCGGCCGGGGTGGCGGTCTGCTGCTCGGGCATCACGCCACCACCTTCACGCCGTCGACGATGCGCGGGCCGTTTTCGATCCCCACCGACGCCAGCCACAACGACCGGGGCACCCGGTATGGGATGGATGCGAGCAGCATCAAAGACAACAGCACGTCGAAGAGTCGCGCGATAGTGTGATCCATGTCCACCTGCCTCAATCAGGTTGGGCCACGCCCCCGGGCCGAAGCGCATCGGCTGCGGGGGCACCAGGTTCGGTGCGTTGCGCGTGGCGTTTCACGAGCATCAGGGCAGCGGCGCCCTGCGGGAACCGCGAACGGGGAGCCCCGCGAACGGTTTTGGGGAACCCCGCTCTCGACTGCGGCTACGCTTGGGGTTGATCCACTTCTGTCACTGCGAGGTGGCCCATGGGCGAACGAGCGGACCAACGGCGGGGCTACTCGCTGACCATCCCGGATGCGCTGCTGAACAGCGACGCCATGCGGCGAGCTTGCGCCACGCGGAACTTTCAGGAGATCTTCCGCCTGATTAATCGGCGTACCGGGTCCAGTCACGCGGACATGGCAGCCGCTATCGGCAAGATGAGCAGCGCCCGGGTTAGTGACGTAATCCGAGGCGAACGGCGCATCCGAGGACTCGCGGTTATCGAACGCATTGCCGATGGTTTCGGCATTCCCGGCGAAATGCTCGATCTGTCGCCACGGCCATGGGAGAGTTCCCCGGAAAATAGCGCTCGGTCCGAGACTCCGACCTATGCTGGCCCAGGCCATGAAACGGCAAATGTGCCGTCTAACACCCACTTGTCGGCACAGCCAGAGAACGTAACACCAGGCCAGAATTACTTGGATGCGGGTGACCTCGACGAAATGATCCGACGCGAATTCCTGCGACTCATAAGCATAACAGGGGTCTTGATTTCCACAGCGGAGGCCCAAGCTTCCACCGAGGAGATTCAGGAGCTTGCCCGCACTGAGGACATCGCAAGCTTTGGCCGAATGAACTCACACATCTGGCAGGTCTTCTCACTCTCCTCATCCAAGCATGCCGTATACCCGGTAGTCAGAGAACAGCTGAACGAAGTGGTACAGAGCTTGAGTAGGGCAAAAACCCAAGGCGCCCACCGGCAACTCTGTGGCAGCGCAGGTGATCTCTTCCAAATTGCCGGAGAGATCTTCTTCGACAGCAACCGATACACTGACGCCGCCCATTGCTACACGCTGTCTGCAAGCGCGAGCAAAGAGGCTAGCAATTTTGACCTCTGGGCTTGCGCTTTGACGAGACACGCATTCATCGGCATGCATGAGAGGAAATTCAACGAGGTTCCCCCCTTGCTTGACGCTGCGGCGCACGTCGCCAGGCGCGGAGATAATCAGATGTCTACGCGTTATTGGGTTGCCGCCGTACGAGCTGAAGCATTTGCCAGGCTTGGAGACTTTGACGCCTGCATTCGAGCATTGGATGAAGCGGAACAAGTCCGATCGCTCAATGGCACCATCCACAATGGCGGTTGGTTGCGCTTCGACAGTTCGAGGCTGGCAGAGGAGCGCGGCACATGCTACGTCGCGCTTGGCAGACCCGATCTCGCCGAAACAGCGTTGATGGATGCCCTTGAACAGCCACTATCTGCTCGCCGGAGAGGAGGGGTTCTTACAGACCTTGCCGTGCTCGGGATTCAGCGGCGCGACATTGATCAACTGTTGACGTTCGCGCACGCTGCTATTGAACTCGCGCAGCAAACCCACTCGGGATATATCAAACGGAAGATCCAGGGCTTGCAGGGACAATTGTCACCGCTTCTTTCGGATCGCCGCATTTCTCATCTCAGTCAAGAAATCGCCATGCTTGACTCGACCAAGTAACCAATCGAAAGAGGGATTATGGCTGACGAACACGGCCGCATCTTCCGCGAAGCATGGATTGCCGGGGTCAAGAGGCATTACCCGGGAGAACCGAAGTCAGGCTATATTACCCCCTGGGATGAGACCCCTGAGTGGGAACGGCAGGCCGCCGCTGCTGTCTACAGCCAGATTCGGGATTTCATTGCGATCAGCGATGGGAATTCTTCGAAGTTGACCCGTGAGCAGAAGGGTCGATTCGTAGCCATCTGCTGGATTGCGCAGATTCATAAGCATATCGAATCACCAAAGCCAAGCTACGTGGCCGACTGGGAAGATCTCCCTGAGTGGCAGCGCGAAACTGATGCCGACATCTTTGAGGCTATCGAATAGCCGGCGTGAATGTGTCTCGTCGCCAGGGCTTCGGAGAGAACCGGCGAGCGCGGCCAGCCCGGCCTGGCGGGAACACCGGCGCCTGGACGCGCGGGTCCGGGACGCGAGCCAGCCGCGTCAGCGCCGGGACGCCGCCCGCGCCGTCCAAGCCCACGTGCCCGCTGACGGCGGCCAGCAGCACGGCCGTCTCCGGGCCCGCCAGCGCCGCGCGGGTGTGGCCCCGAGGTCGAGCCGGTTCCCGTGTTGCCCGCCGGGCGGTGCCGGACCAGGGTGCCGCCTGCCGCTCGTGACCCGACTTTGCTCAAACTAGTACGCACTTGGCCGGGACTGGATCTGCTTGAGTGCGTCCTTCAGGTCGTCGGGGAGAGCACACCCTGCGGATCGAAACACCAGCTCATAGCCCTGGGAAGCCCCGAATCACGTCCCAGTGATAAAAGTCGGGTCTCAGGGTCCAGGACCGGCGTGGCCCTCAGCGCGGCGAGGGCCGCATAGACCTGCTCCGAGCTGACCGGATGCTCGCTGCTGATACTCACCGCACCAGCATCGCCGGCAGGAGCCTTGACGCCCTCTCACACACTCACACACCGCGATCGAACACGCACTCACCCTGCCGCGGCGTCGTCGGGTAGGCGGGTCAAGCGGATGGCCATGTACGGGCGGCCCGGCAGCTCTACGCGCAAGCTGGTGTTCGCCGTCACGCCGACATGGTCGATCGTCATGGCCCACGTGTCGATCACGTCGATCGCGAACCGCCCGTGGGCGGGCACGCTGATGTTCCGGAATCGTGGGCGGTTGAAGCCGAAGTAGATGAGTTCGTACGCGCCGTGGACTCCGCCGCGGGGGGCGTCCCAATCGGAGGGAAGGGGGTCGAGAACGCCGGTGGGGGACTGACGGATGACGTCGTGCAGGAACGCGATGCGTTCAGGGCTGGTCCCGACCAGCTCGCCGCCCTTGGACCACCACAGCTCCTCGGGGTCGTTGAGGTACGTCTCGCCGTGCTGAACGTACCCGCCGCGGACTGCGCCTTCCCAGCAGCGCCGCACCAGTTCCTCACCCGTGATGTTGCCCCAGCCCTGGTCGATGTCGCCCTCGTACCCGCACTCGTCGACCACCACGGGCTTGCCCCACTGAGTACGCCACGTGTCGGTGTTCTCCGCGGTGCGGTACACATCGACGCGCTGGATGCTGCAATGCGTGATCCATGGCTTGGCGTGGTCGTAGAACGGGCCGCAGTTGTGGATGGAGTGCAGGTGGCCGTACGGGTCCTCCTCGGCCACGATGCCCGCCAGGCGTTCCCAGTCGTCCTCTGTCTTGGTTCCCACCAGGTCGTACTCGTTCGCCATCGACCACCACACGTTCGACAGCGCCGACAGCCGCCGTACCACGTAGCGCGTCAGCCGGTCGTCCGCGGCGGGCCCCAGTGCGGAGAAGCCCCATCGGTCGTAGGGGTGGAAGAGGATGACGTCCGCCTCGATCCCCATGTCCCGCAAGGCTCGTACCTCGTCCTCGAACCGCCGGAAGAACCGGGTGTCGAAGCGGGTCGTGTCCCAGCCGTCCGCAGCGGAGCCGGGAAAGGGATACAGCTCGGGCTCACCTGTGTTGTAGAGGTATGCCTTGGGCAGCAGGCACATTCTCACCTTGGTGAACCGGCTGGCCGCCAGCGTGTGCCGGGTCGCGGCCCGCAGGCGTTCCACCTGGTGCGTCCAGGCGTACGCGGTGGTTCCGAGCGGCAGGTACCGCGTGCCGTCGGCATACGCGAAGTGGTACCGGTCGGCCACCCGCACCGGACCGTGGAGTCCCGGTGCGGCTGGCCCGCTCACGAAGCGGCCGGAGAGGCCATCGAGCGACCGCGCCGTGGACGACGTCACGAAGGTCCAGGGGCCCTCGGCGTCAGGCATGAACCGGATCCGGTACGTTCCCTCCCCGTCGTAGAAGCCGCCGACACGCAGCTCGCGCTGCCCGTCGCTGAACGTCACGCCGAGTTCAACGTCAGTGAACGGGTTACCGTGCGGCGGCCCGTCCATCTCGATCTCGAACACGTCCCACCGCGCGCAGCGCTCGCCGTGGCGTATGCCGGCCGTGCTCTTGTCGTCGCGATCCACGGGGCGCACCTTAGCGGGAAAGGCGGAACGGGCCAAAGAGGGATCCGCGCGACGGACTGGAGGTTCAAGACAACGCCGCGGGGGTGTGGCCCCGAGGTCGAGCCGGTTCCCGTGTTGCCCGCCGGGCGGTGCCGGACCAGGGTGCCGCCTGCCGCTCGTGACCCCTCTCGCGGCTTCTTGCCTACGGTCCCGCGAGAAGGCGAATGGAGCACTCGAACAAGGAGGGCACTGAAGGTGAAACACACCCGCCTGTCCCGTTTCGCGCCTCGGGGGCGTGCGCGGCTGCCGTTGGCGGTCGCCGTCCTCGTCGCGGGCGCGGCGGCGATAGCCGTGCCGGCGACCACCGCGCAGGCCGCCGGCGAGCAGATCACACCCGCCGCCGGCGCGGTCACCGCCAGCACCAGCGACGAGAACACGCCGGCCAACGCCGTCGACGGCGACCTCGGCACCCGGTGGTCGGGCGAGGGCGACGGCGCCTGGCTGCAGCTCGACCTCGGCTCGACCATGACGGTCAGCGAGATCAGGCTCGGCGTGTACGAGGGCACCACCCGTCAGAACGTCTTCGAGCTCCAGTACTGGAACGGATCCGGCTGGGCCACCGCCTACGACGGCGAGAGCAGCGGCACGACGACACAGCTGGAGGCGTTCGAGTTCGAGCCCGTCCAGACCTCGAAGGTCCGCTACCTCGGCCACGGCTACACCGGTGACGGCGAGGGCGACTGGAACAGCCTCACCGAGGTCGAGATCTGGGGCAGCCCCGACGGCGACGGCGGAGGCGGCGGAGGCGGCGGAGGCGGCGGAGGTGGCGGCGGCGACGCCGAGATCCCCGCGGACGTGCTCGACCTGAGCGACTGGAAGGTGACGCTGCCCCTCGGCGACGACGAGGAACCCACCGAGATCTTCCAGCCCGACCTCGGCGAGTTCTCCCACGACCCCTTCTTCACGGTCACCGAGGCCGGGGACGCCGTGCAGTTCCGCTCCCCCGTCAACGGCGTCACCACCGGCGGCTCCAGCTATCCGCGCTCCGAGCTGCGGGAGATGGAGAGCGGCGGCGAGGACGAGATCGAGTGGTCCTCGACCTCCGGCACGCACACCATGACGGTCCGGGAGGCGTTCACCCACCTGCCCGAGGACAAGCCGGAGGTCGTCGGCGCCCAGATCCACGGCGGCGACGACGACGTGACCGCGCTGCGGCTGGAGGGCTCGGAGCTCTGGATCACGGAGGGCGACGAGACCAACCACCACCTGATCACCGACTCCTACGAGCTCGGCACGGTCTTCGAGGTCACGTACGTGGTCAGCGGCGGTGAGATCGAGGTCTACTACAACGGCGAGCTGGAGACGACCCTCGACCACTCCGACTCCTCCAACTACTTCAAGGCCGGCGCCTACACCCAGGCCAACTGCGAGAACTCCTCACCGTGCAGCGAGGACAACTACGGCGAGACGAACATCTACGAGCTGAGCGTCACGCACGGCGACGGCTCCGGTGGCGACGGCGGCGGTGATGGTGATGGTGGCGGTGACGGCGGTGACGGCGGCTCCGACGAGACGCAGGCCGCCGTTCGCTACGACTGGGGCACGCCGCTGCCCATCTCCGACGAGTTCGACTACACCGGCCCGGTCGACCCCGAGAAGTGGGGCGTGCCGAGCGGCGACGTCGGCGGCACGGAGGGCTGCTGGGAAGGCCACAACGACAACGGCCGCCGGTGCGCGAAGAACAGCACCGTCGCCGACGGCCTCCTCACCATGACGGGCGAGGAGAACGGCGACACGGGATGGCTGCGGCAGGAGTACGAAACGCAGTACGGCCGGTGGGAGATCCGTTCCCGCTCGATGAACACCGGCCCCGAGGGCGGGCTCTACCACCCGCTGCACCTGATCTGGCCGACCTCGGACGAGCGCCTGGAGGACGGGGAGTACGACTGGGTCGAGTACACGGACCCCGACGAGCAGTGCCTCGGGGCCTGGATGCACTACCCGCAGAGCCCGTCGGACGAGAAGGAACACCACGAGCGGTGCGGCGTTGACATGACCGAGTGGCACAACTTCGCCTTCGAGTGGACGCCCGAAGGGGTGGTCGGCTACGTCGACGGCGAGGAGTGGTTCCGCATGGCGGACGGCGCGAACGACGAGCGCGGCAACATCCAGGACATGCCCTCGGGGCACCTCAACATCCAGCTCGACAACTTCACCGGAGACGGCGGCCTGCGCCCCGCCGAGTTCCAGGTCGACTGGGTCCGGGTGTACGAGGTCGGCTAGCCCGGCCCGTCCCCTCCCCCTCGTGACGGCCCGCCGGTTCCTTCCGGCGGGCCGTTTCAGCATCTTCGGCGCGGGCGTTCCGCGAGCTCGCCGCCCGGGCCGCGCCGGCCGGTCATCCCGCGTCCGCGCCCGCCGGCCCGGCAGAGCCCGCCGGGTACTCCCGCAGGGGGACGAGGCCGCGGGACCAGGCCGACATGACGGGCTCCAGGACACGCCAGGACGCCTCGGCCTCGTCGCCGCGCACGGACAGGGCCGCGTTGCCGAGAAGCACGTCGAGCAGCAGGCGGCCGTAGGCGGGGAGTTCGGGCGGGGGCTTGCGGGCGGTGAGGGTGAGGGGGGCGAGGGCGTTGGCGGCGCCGGAGCCGGCGGTGGTCAGGTCCAGGGCCAGGCTCTCCGGGTCGAGGCCGAAGCGGAGCACGTTGGGCAGGGCCTCGCCGGCGAGGCCGGCGGGCAGGTGGGGGACGGGGCGGAAGCGGACGGCGACCTCCTTGCGGTCGGTCGCGAGGGCCTTGCCGCTGCGGAGGCGGAAGGTCGTTCCCGACCAGCGGGGGCTGTCGAGTTCCAGCTCCACCTCGGCGAAGGTCTCGGTGCGGCGCGCGGGGTCGACGCCCTCCTCGTCGGCGTACGCCGGGACCTGGCGGTCGCCGATCCGGCCGGCGAGGTAGCGGGCGCGGCGGGTGCGGCGCGGGTCGGTGACGGGGCGCACGGAGCGCAGCACGTCGGCCTTGCGGTCGCGCAGGTCGCGCTCGCCGAGGCTGGCCGGGGGCTCCATGGCGACCAGGCACATCAGCTGCATCAGGTGGCTCTGGAGCATGTCCTTGAGGGCCCCGACGCCGTCGTAGTACGCGGCCCGGCCCTCAAGTGTGAGGGACTCGTCCCAGACGATGTCCACCGCCGCGATGTGGGTGCTGTTCCACACCGGCTCCAGGAGGCGGTTCGCGAGGCGGCCGCCGAGGAGGTTCTGAACGGACGTCATCGCCAGGAAGTGGTCGACGCGGAACACCGCCTGTTCCGGCACGAGCCGGGCGAGCAGCCGGTTGAGCCGCATGGCGCTGTCCAGGTCCACGCCGAACGGCTTCTCCAGCACGAGGCGGCTGCCCGGCGGCAGGCCCGCGTCGTGCAGGGCGGTGGCCACGGCGGGGAAGAGGCCCGGGGGGAGGGCGAGGTAGACGGCGACGGGCCCGTCGCCGGCGAGGGTCGCGGCCACCTCGGCGGCGGAGGTGACGTCGGCCCGCCGGTAGCGGGCCGAGGCCGCCACGGCCCTCCCTGCGTCGAGGATGCGAGGGCCAGCCCGGCCGGCCCGGCCGGCCCGGCCGGCGTGGTCGGCACGGTCGGCGTGGTCGGCGTGGTCGGCGTGGTCGGCGTGGTCGGCGTGCCGCTTGATCTGGTCCGCCGCCCACCGCCGGAACCGGTCGTCGTCCCAGTCCGCGCGGTCCACGCACACGAGCCGGAAGGCGTCGCCGAGGTGCCCGGCGGCGCGCAGCGCGGCCAGCCCGGGCAGCAGGTAGCGCGCGCTGAGGTCGCCGGTCGCGCCGAAGATGACGAGCCGATGGATCACCGATGAGCTCCTGCCTGGCCCTGGTGGGGATGACGTCACCGGCCATCATGTCCGTCGCGAAGCGCCGGCGCACGGCGCAGGGGGCGATCTGCTCCGGCTGGCCCAGGGTCTGTCCGGTCAGGGCCGCGATCAGGTCCTCGGGCGGGGTGGTGGAGGGGCGATCGGGCACCTCGCTCGCACCGGCATTCCGGCCTCGCCTCGCGCGCGGTCTGGTGTGGGTGTACGGCATGGGCGCGCGGTGCCGCCGATGTGGCTGCGCGCGGAGCACGCTGACGACCGCCTCCGCGCCGTGATCGACACCGGCCGTGGCCGGGCTGGGCTGGGCTGGGATTCACGAGGATCTGGCGCGACACGGTTGGCTAACCTGGCCTCGGCGCCGGAGGTTGATCGGGGGATCGGGATGCGGACGCGGGCGGGGACGGGGACGGGCCTGGACGTGCTGGTCGGGCTGGTCGAGTCGCGCGAGGCGGAGAAGGTGCGGCGGCGGCTCAGGGTCGCCGCGCGCTCGGGCGCGGGCGCGGACCTGTCGCCGATGCGGCTCGTCGCGGAGCTGACGCTCAACGGCATGCCCATGACCGGCGTGCTGTGGCTGCTCGAACGCGACGACCCGGTCATCAACAAGGCCGTCTACCACCAGACGAACGTCCCCAACGCCATCAGGCGCGACATCCTGCGCGGCGTCCCCTTCGGGCCCGGCGCCCGCGCCGGCGCCGACGTCGCCGGTGAGCGCATCGCGGTGTCGCGCGACCTGGCGGGGATCGCCGAGCCGGACATCCCCGCGGCGCGCGAACCGGGCGGACCGATCGCGGCGCTGCGGCGTGCGTACACCATGCGGCAGGGGCGTGCGGCTGCCAACGCCGTCAGCCGGGCCGACTGGCCGCGGGTCGCGGAGGCGGACCGGGCCGAGCCCCTGCCCGGCTACGCCCGCTGGGCGCTGGCGGTGCGCATCGACTGCCCGCCCGAGGTGCGCGCGCAGTTCGGGACCCACCCGAAGTTCGCGCACCGGCTGCGGCAGGCCGGGATCGCCAGCGGGCCGAGGGAGTACGTCGAGCGGTGGCGCCCGGCCCGGAACGTGCTGGCCGTGCTCGGCCTGGGGCGTGAGGCGTTCCCCGCGCGCGTCGCCGAGGCCGGGGACGCCCTGCGGCCGCTCGTACGCCGCGAACTCGGCGGGCACGTGGGCGCCTGGCTGGCGCTCGCGCGGCTGCTCCCGGCGTTCGAGGGCACGCTGCCGGGGCTGATCGCCGCGGCTTCCGCTTCCTCGGACGCCGCCTGACGCCTGCGCCTGACGCCTGACGCCGCGTCAGCGGTGCACGCTGCGGATCGCGGCGACGTCGGCGGGGACCGGCGGCAGCGCGGGCAGGTGGGCGCTGAGGGCGTTCAGGCGGCGGCGCACGCTGGTGGCCACGCCCTTGCCGAGGACGAACCGGGTCGCGGTGGCCGCCCGCCCGGCGGTGTCCAGGAGCCGGTGGGCCTCGCGGCTGCCGATGCCCGTGTCCGTGAGGATCAGGTGCCGCAGCCGGTGCGGGCGGGCGGCGAGGGCGTCGGCGATCGCGGTGGCGGCGGCCTCGTCGAGGCGGTTGCCGGGCGCGCCCAGGGCGCCGGCGGCCCGGACCCGGCCCAGGTCGCACATCTCGGCCCCGGCCGTCACGGCCGCGGCGACCAGCCGGGCGGAGGCGCTCGGGCCGATGCCGTCGCTGGCGACGGACAGCCGGGCCAGGCCGCCGTGGGGCGCCCGCGCCAGGGCGTCGGCCAGGATCAGCGCGCCCGCGTCGCCCAGCCCGGCGGCGGCGGCGTACAGCTCGCCGACCGCCCCGGCGGCGAGGAGCCTCGCGAGGGGCTCGGCCCCGGCGGGTCCCAGCGGGTTGCCGCTGACGTAGAGGCGTTGGACGCGGCGGCCGGACCGTGCGGCGGCGATCAGCGCGTCGGCCAGGACGGCGAGGGCAGCGGCGTCCAGGCCGGTTTGCACCAGGTCGAGGGTGCGCAGCGAGCGGGCGGCCCCGACCAGCGCGGCGGCCGACTCGCCGCCGCCGGCGCCCGCGTGCCCGAGTGGGTTGCGCTTGAGCCACACGCCGGTGACGCCGGTGACGCCGGTGGCGGCGGCCGGGGAGGCGCGGAGGCTGTCGGCGATGCGGCAGGCGCCGTCGGCCGTGATGCCGTTGCAGCCGAGGTAGAGCGTCTCGACCTCGCTCTCGACGGCCCTCCCGACGACGGCGGAGGCGCCGTCGTCGCCGAGCCCGTCCGTGCCCAGCAGCAGGTGGCGTACGGGGCCGGGGCGCAGCGCGTCGGCGACCCGCGCGGCGCCGTCGGCGCCGAGGGCCTGCTTGCACAGGTCGAGGCGGCCGTCGGGCAGGGCGGTGCCGGCGGGAAAGTCGAGGCGTTCGGCGGTGGCGTGGCCGGTGCGCAGCCAGGCGAGGAGTGGGGCGAGGTCGGCGGCGGGGCGGGGGACGACGGGCGGGACGCCGGCGAAGCGGGCGGGGGGTTCGGGGGTCTTCACCACGCGGCCTCCCGGTAGTCCTTGAGGAAGACGCCGGCGACCGGGGCCCCGGCCTCGCCCCGCACGATGGGGTCGTAGACGCGGGCCGCGCCGTCGACGACGTCGAGCGGGGTGCGGAAGCCGTCCCGCGCGAGCCGGGCCCTCTTCGGCAGCGGGTTCTCGTCGGTGATCCAGCCGGTGTCGACGCTGCACATGTAGACGCCGTGGCCGCCGAGTTCGGGCCCGCTGGTGCGGGTGAGCATGTTGAGGGCGGCCTTGGCCATGTTGGTGTGCGGGTGCCCGGCGGTCTTGTTGCGGACGGCGAACCGGCCCTCGACGGCCGTCACGTTGACGACGTAACGCCGTGGGTGCGGGGAGGCGAGCAGCAGCGGCAGGATGCGGTCGCAGAGCAGGGCGGGCGCGAGGGCGTTGACGAGCTGGGTCTCCAGCAGTTCGACGGGGTCCAGCTCCCCGAGGCGGGCGGACCAGGAGTTGGCGGGCGCGGGGTCGGGGAGCAGGCCCGCCTCGTCGGCATCGGCGGCCTCGGCGGCGTCGGCGACGGGTCGGGCGAGCACGAGGGCGAGGGCGCCGTCGGCGTGGGCGTGGGCGTTGGGCCGCGTCGGCCGGAAGCCGGGCGCGGGCAGCACCGCGCCGGCGCCCGGGACGTCGCCGCCGATCTCCCCGGCTGTCTCCCCCGCAGCCAGCAGGGCGTAGGACTCCGGCGGGCGGCGCACGGTCTGGGCGGCGTTGTTGACGAGGATGTCCAGCGGCCTGCCCTCCTCGCGCAGCCGGTCGCACAGGCCGAGCACCTGGCGCGGGTCGCGCAGGTCGATGGCGACGACGGTGAGCCGGTCCAGCCACGCCTCGCTGCCCGGCGCCGCCCGGAAGCGGCGCAGGGCGTCCTGCGGGAAGCGGGTGGTGACCAGCAGCTCGGCGCCGTCGCGCAGCATCATCAGGGCGAGCTGGAAGCCGATCTTGACCCGGCCGCCGGTCAGCAGCGCGCGGCGCCCGCGCAGGTCGGTGCGCTGGGCGCGGCGTGCGGCGCTGTCGGCGGCGCAGGCGGGGCAGAGCCGGTGGTAGAAGGCGTCGGCCGCGCGGTAGGGCTCCTTGCAGACGTAGCAGCGGCGGGGCCGGGCGAAGACGCCGGGCGTTCCGGGGGCGCGGAGCGGGGCGTCCTCGCGGCGGGCCGGCGCGCCGGTGGCGGTGGCGGCGGTGACGGCCGCGTCGGCGTCGGTGCGCCGCTGGTGGCGGGTCTTCCTGCGGCGCAGCCGCCCGTCCCGGGCGAAGGAGGCGGCGACCTGCTCGGCGCGCAGCCGCACCGGGTCGTCGGGGTCGAGCGCGCGCAGCTTGGCGACGGTCCGGTCGAACGCCGCGAGCTCCGCCGCCGTGACCGCCGTGACCTCCGTGACCGACTGGCCCGGCGGCTGCTCCGCCCCGTCGTCGCTGCCCATGTGCCGCCCCTCGCGTCTCGCCCCCGTGGCCCCGGCCGGATTCGAACCGGCGTCCTCCGCAATGTCAAAGCGGCGCGACTGCCACTGCGCTACGGGGCCTCGGGGTCGTGCCCTGGCGTGGTCTCGCCCGGCCTGCCCGGACGGCCGGATTCGAACCGGCGTGTCCCGCCTGGCAAGCGGGCGCGCCTGCCTCTGCGCTACGCCCGGGCATTACGCCGGAGCCTACCCGGCCGCGCGCCCAACCGGCCGCCGAACGCGGGGCGTTGGCCGCCGACGGCCCACGCGGGACCGCAGGCCCGCCGGCGGCGTGTGGGGTCACCAGCTGGACTTGGTCACCCCTGGGAGTTCGCCGGCGTGGGCCATGCGGCGCAGGTTGATGCGGGAGAGGCCGAACGCCCGCAGGTGGCCGCGCGGCCGTCCGTCGATGCTGTCGCGGTTGCGGAGGCGGGTGGCGCTGGCGTCGCGCGGCTGGCGGCGCAGTTCGCGCTGGGCGGCCTCCCGTTCGGCGTCCGTGCTGCGGGGGCTGCGGATGATCTCCTTCAGCTCGGCCCGGCGTTCGGCGTAGCGGGCGACGATCTCCTTGCGCCGCTCGTTCTTGGCGATCTTGCTCTTCTTGGCCACGGGATCGGTCCTTCCGGGTCAGATCTTCTCGCCGCGGGCCCGGATGCGGGCGACGGCGGCCTCGATGCCGATGACGTCGACGGTCTTGATCCCCCGGGTGCTGAGCCGGAGCCGGACGTAACGCCGCTCGCTGGGGAGCCAGTACCGCTTGGTCTGGATGTTGGGGTTGAACCGGCGCTTGGTGCGGCGGTGGGAGTGCGAGATGCGGTTGCCGAACGCGGGCGCCCGCCCGGTGAGTTGGCAGTGGGCCGACACGGGTGCTTCCTTTCGCAGGGGTGGGGGTGGTGGTGGCGTCAGTCCTCGGGCTCGATCAGGCCGCGCTGGTAGGCGCGTACGAGCCTGCGCGGGACGAGGTGCCGCCGGCCGTCGACGGTGATGGGGACCAGGTCGGGCGTGGTGGCCTTCCACTGGGCCCGCCGGTGACGGGTGTTGCTGCGGGACATGCGCCGCTTGGGCACGGCCATGGCGAGACCTCCGGGGCTCGGCGTTCGGTGAAAATGAAAGCGATTTTCATATCGTAGCGGCCGGGTGCCGTCGGCCGAAGGCGGCGCCGCCGCCGGGTCCCGGCCGCCACGACGCCGGCTGCCCTGTCGGTAGTGGGGGTTGCCCGGAGGAGGTATCCGGAGGGCACCGCGGGGCGTCGCCGGAAGGCACGCATCGCGTGGGGTCGTTGTCCGGCGCGGGCGGGCACGAGATATCGTGGCGGATATCTTGACGTCGAGACGATCCGAAGACGATCTGAGACGATCGATTGACGACGGCACACGCGGAGCGGAGCGAGCACCGGTGACTGATTCCACCGAATCGACGATCATCTATACGCGCACGGACGAGGCCCCGGCCCTGGCGACCTACTCGTTCCTGCCGGTGGTCCAGGCGTACGCCGGGGCAGCCGGTGTCCCCGTCGAGACGCGCGACATCTCCCTGGCCGGGCGGATCATCGCCAGCTTCCCGGAGTGGCTGGAGGAGTCCCAGCGCATCGACGACGCGCTCGCCGAGCTCGGCGGGCTGGCCCGGACCCCGGGCGCGAACATCATCAAGCTGCCCAACATCTCGGCGTCGATCCCGCAGCTCAAGGCGGCCGTCGCCGAGCTCCAGCAGCAGGGCTACGCGCTGCCGGACTACCCCGACGACCCGGCCACCGACGAGGAGCGGGAGATCCGCGCCCGGTACGACCGCGTCAAGGGCAGCGCCGTCAACCCGGTGCTGCGCGAGGGCAACTCCGACCGCCGCGCCGCCCCCTCGGTGAAGGCCTACGCCAGGACCCACCCGCACCGGATGGGCGCCTGGTCGCCCGAGTCGAAGACGAACGTCGCCACGATGGGCGCCGACGACTTCCGCTCCACCGAGAAGTCCGCCGTGATCGCCGAGGCCGGCTCCCTGCGCATCGAGCTGGCCGCCGAGGACGGCACCACCACCGTGCTGCGCGAGTCCGTGCCCGTGCTGGCCGGCGAGGTCGTGGACGCCTCCGTGATGCGGGCCGAGCGGCTGCGGGCGTTCCTGGCGGAGCAGGTGGCCCGCGCCAAGGCCGAGGGCGTGCTGTTCTCGGTTCACCTGAAGGCCACCATGATGAAGGTCTCCGACCCGATCATCTTCGGCCACGCGGTGCGGGCGTTCTTCCCCAAGACCTTCGCCGCCCACGGCGACGCGCTGGCCGCCGCCGGGCTCAGCCCCAACGACGGGCTCGGCGCCATCCTCGGCGGCCTGGACAAGCTGCCCCAGGGCGCGGAGATCAAGGCGTCGTTCGAGTCCGAGCTGGCCGAGGGCCCGGCGCTGGCTATGGTCGACTCCGACCGGGGCATCACCAACCTGCACGTGCCCAGCGACGTCATCGTCGACGCCTCCATGCCCGCCATGATCCGCACCTCCGGCCACATGTGGGGCCCGGACGGCAAGGAGGCCGACACCCTCGCCGTCATCCCCGACAGCAGCTACGCCGGGATCTACCAGGTCGTCATCGACGACTGCCGCGCCAACGGCGCCTTCGACCCGGCGACGATGGGCTCGGTGCCGAACGTCGGCCTGATGGCGCAGAAGGCCGAGGAGTACGGCAGCCACGACAAGACCTTCGAGATCCCCGCGCCCGGGACGGTGCGCGTCGTGGACGAGGCCGGGGCCGTGGTGCTGGAGCAGCCGGTGGCCGCCGGGGACATCTTCCGCATGTGCCAGACGAAGGACGCCGCGATCCGGGACTGGGTCAAGCTCGCCGTCACCCGCGCCCGCGCGACCGGCGACCCGGCCGTCTTCTGGCTGGACGAGGACCGCGCGCACGACGCCTCGCTGATCGGGAAGGTCCGGGCGTACCTGCCGGAGCACGACACCGAGGGCCTGCGGATCAGGATCATGGCGCCGGTCGACGCGATCGCGTTCTCCCTGGAGCGGATCCGGCTGGGCGAGAACACGATCTCGGTCACGGGCAACGTGCTGCGCGACTACCTCACGGACCTCTTCCCGATCCTGGAGCTGGGCACCAGCGCCAAGATGCTCTCGATCGTCCCGCTGATCAACGGCGGCGGCCTCTTCGAGACCGGCGCGGGCGGCTCCGCGCCCAAGCACGTGCAGCAGCTGGTGAAGGAGAACTACCTGCGCTGGGACAGCCTGGGTGAGTTCCTGGCGCTGGCCGTCAGCTTCGAGCAGTACGCCAGGACCACGGGGAACGCCCGCGCCCAGGTGCTCGCCGACACCCTCGACCGGGCGACGGCGGCCTTCCTCAACGAGAACAAGTCGCCCAGCCGACGGGTTGGCGGCATCGACAACCGCGGCAGCCACTTCTACCTGGCGCTGTACTGGGCCCGGGAGCTCGCCACGCAGACCGACGACCCCGAGCTCGCCCAGGCGTTCACCAACCTCGCGGCGACCCTCGGCGACCAGGAGCAGGCCATCGTGAACGAGCTGGTCGGGGTGCAGGGCTCGCCGGCCGACATCGGCGGCTACTACCGGCCGGACGACGCCAAGGCATCGGCCGTGATGCGTCCGTCGAAGACCTTCAACGAGGCGCTGACCACGCTCGGCTGAGCGCGACGCCGTAACGAGATCCGGCCGCCGAAAGCCTTTCGGCGGCCGGAAATCTTTCGGCCGCCGGAAATCTTGACGCGAAGACCCTGGATGTTAATGTCACCGCCACCAAGTGAGGCGCGGGGGCGCTTTTTGGAGGCACGGGGTCTCGTGAAGAAATTGTCGTTAATTGTCAATCTGTTCGCCCTGGGGGTCCTCGCGGTCGCCCTTGTCGTCACCTCGTCGATCGCCGGAACCGCGGACGCGCAGCGCGCCTCGCAGGGCCCCGAGATGCACTGGATGAACACCTGGACGGCCATGCCGCAGCTCACGGAGGAGTCCAACATGCCTCCGCCGCCGTTCACTCAGGAGAATCTGGTGATGGCGGACGCCACGCTGCGGCAGACCGTGCGCGTGACGACGGGCGGCGAGCGGATACGCCTGCGCTTCTCCAACGCCTTCGGGGGCGCGGACCTGCCCCTCACGGCCGTGTCGGTGGCGCTGCCGCTCGACGGGCAGGCGGGCGTGAGCGCCATCGAGCCGGGCAGCTCGCAGCCGGTCACCTTCTCCGGGCGGACCTCGGCGGTCGTGCCGGTCGGGGCGCAGGTGGTCTCCGACCCGCTGGAGGTGGACCTGGCGCCGGGGAGCAACCTGACGGTCACGGCGTACCTGGCGGAGGGCCAGGCGTCGAACAGCATCACCTCCCACCCGGGTTCGCGCACCACCTCCTACCTGCTGGCCGGCGACCACGTCGAGGACGCGGACCTGGCCGGGGCGACGCCCGTGGACCACTGGTACTTCCTCAGCGGCGTCGAGGCCTGGTCCCCTGCCGCCGCCTCGGCCGCCGCCTTCCTGGGCGACTCGCTGACCGACGGCCGCAGCTCGACCACCAACGGGAACAACCGCTGGCCCGACCAGCTCTTCGATCGCCTCCAGGCCGAGCCGGCGACGGAGGACGTGGCGATCCTGAACCAGGCGGCCGGCGGCAACCGCGTCCTGGACGACGGCCTCGGCCCCAACGTGCTCGCCCGCCTCGACCGCGATGTGCTGGCGCAAAGCGGCGTGAGCTGGCTGGTCCTCTTCGAGGGCGTCAACGACATCGGCACGGCCGAGGCGACCGAGGCCGCGCAGGAACAGGTGGCGGCCGATCTGATCGCCGCCTACGACCAGATCATCACGCGGGCGCATGCGCACGGAATTCGGGTGTACGGGGCGACGCTGCTGCCCTTCGGCAACAACGAGATGTATGACGACCCGGACGGACTCCGCGAATCGGCCCGGCAGACGGTGAATGAGTGGATCCGCACCAGCGGCCGTTTCGACGCGGTCATCGATTTCGACGCGGTGACGCGGGACCCGGATAACCCGGACCGGCTCCTGCCCGACATTCACGACGGCGACTGGCTGCACCTGATTCCGGAAGGGTACGGATTGCTGGCCGACGCCGTTCCGGCGGAGCTGTTCCAGAACCAGCCGCTGTCCCGGGATTTCGGCTTCAACTAGCGATCGCGGGGAGGGCCGCGGGCGACGGCGCCCGGCGAGGCGCGCACCGTCGCCCGCGGCCTACCCCGGCAGATGCCACATCTGGTACTCGTTGCCGGAGTCGCAGGGTGCGACGGTCAGCATGTCGCCGCCCGAGTTGGTCAGGCACCCCAGATCGCCCGCGCCGTCCAGCTTGATGCGGGACGCGCCCCCTGACGCGCTCTCCAGCACCCACGGCCCGCCCTCGGAGGAGAGGTGGAGCCCGTTCTCGTCCCCGGAGAGGGATGGGCTGCTCCGGTTGCAGGCGTGGAACGCCTCCCACGAGGGGAGAGGTCCCTCTCCGCGCACCCAGCCGAGGGAGGTGGTGCCGCCCATCACCACCTCGACGCCCTCGTCGGGCCTGCCGGACGCGAGCCCGACCCTGCGTCCGTCGGCGACGGACGTGATGTGGCCCCAGCCGTCGCCGCCGCACCCGTCCGGCGGGTCGGGACCGTCGTCCGGCGGCGGACTCGAACCCCCGCCCCCGCCCCCGCTACCGCTCCCGCCACCGCCGCTGCCGCCGGACGCGCCACCGGCCCCGCCGCTGTCACCGCCGCCGCTCGCCGCGCCGCCGGCGACGGACCCGGAGCCCTGGTCACCGCTGCCGCCCGCCTGCTCCGCGTCCCCGCCCTGTTCGCCGTCGGACGGCGTGTCGGACGGGCTGGGTTCCGTCTCGGACTCCTTGGGGGACGGTGAGCCCTTCTCCCCCCGTTCCCCCCGTTCCCCTCGTTCCCCCGGGTCCGTGGGCCCGCCCTCGGGCTGCTGACCGCCTCCCTCCGGCGCGGAGACGGAGGGCCCGACGCCGAGCGTGCCGTCCTCCCCGGGCTGCCCCGGCCACGGCATGAGGTACATGCCCGTGCCCGCGGACACGACGATCACCAGCGGCAGGAGCAGCATCCCGGGCCGAGGCCGCCGCTTCCGCTCCCGCGGAGGCTTGCGTTCCGGCGTGGCCTGCTGGGCCGAGGACTGCGGGGGCCGTGGTGGGAGGGGCGGAGGCAGGGGGACGCCGCCGGGGATCGGCTCTCCCGCCGCCGCGCGGCGGGCCGCCTCGGCCATCGCCGCCGCGTCCGCGTACCGGTCCTCGGGCCGCTTGGCCAGCGCACGGGCGACGAAGGCCCGCACCGGCTCCGGGAGGGTCCGGGGCAGCTCCGGCGGCGGCTGGTTGACGTGCTTCCACATCACGTCGAGCGGCGAGTCTCCGGTGAAGGGCAGGGCGCCGGTGAGGAGCTGGTAGCAGACGACGCCGACGGCGTACAGGTCACAGGCCGGGACCACCTCCCCCTCGACCTGTTCGGGCGCCATGTACAGCGCGGTGCCCACGACCGAGTGGTCGTCGGTCAGCTTGGTGCCGGCGGTGGCGCGGGCGATGCCGAAGTCGGTCACCATGACGTGGCCGTCGGCGCGGAGCATCAGGTTCGCCGGCTTGATGTCCCGGTGGACGATGTCGCGTTGGTGTGCGTCGTGCAGCCCCTCCAGGGCCTGCGCGAGGAGGGGGAGCACCCGGTCGGCGGGCAGGGTGCCGCCGTTCTCCTCGACGATCTCGTCCAGCGGCCGGCCGTCGATGAGCTCCATGACGATGTACAGGGGCTGCGCCTCGGTCTCGGCATCGCCCTCGCCGTCGCCTCCGCCGTCGCCTCCGCCGTCGCTCCCGCCGTCGCCGGCGGGCCGGCCCTCGCCGTAGGCGAAGACCCTGACGACGTTGGCGTGGCTGAGGGTGCTGAGCAGCCGCGCCTCCCGCCGGAACCGCGCGACGAACGTGGGGTCGTTCAGCAGCTCGGGGCGAAGGATCTTGACCGCGACCTGCCGCCCGAGCTCGCCTTCCTCGGCACGCCACACCTCCCCCATGGCCCCGACACCGATCCGCCCGACCAGGGTGTACTTCCCGCCGAGCACCATTCCCCGCCGTATCAACACGCCGCGCGCCCCAAAGGAGTTGGTGTACCTGACGCGCCGCATCATGTCCCGACGTCTGCGGGAACCTTCCCGGCGGGGAATGGACGGGCCCTCAACGCCTCAGGGCGCGGCGGTCGCGCAGCGCGCGGCGGGCTTCCGCTTGCGGGGAGCGGCCGGCGGGTGGGGGTGCCGGCGGGCGAGGACCGGCGGGTCGAGGAGGCGGGGGCTCTCGGTGCCGACGGCGTCGGGGACGTGCGGCAGGATCGCCGCGGCGTGGGCGACCGAGGCGAGGGTGGCGTGGCGGTGCCAGCCGGGGTAGGAGCGGCCCTCGAAGTCGCGGATGCCCACGCGGTCGGTGATGTCGGCGAAGTCCCGGTCGGCGCGGCGGGTCAGCTTGGTGAGGCGCAGCAGCGTGCCCGCCGGCGCGTCGGCGAGGTCGGTGAGCCAGAAGCCGCTGGGCTCGTCGCCGGCGTTGTCCCACTCCACGAGCAGGGCGACGGGCCGCGGCTGGGTCCGCAGGCTCGCCATGGGGGTGGGGAAGTTCAGCTTGGCGGCCAGACTGGTGCGCAGCAGGCCGGATTCGGGGTCGAGCCACTTCACGGGGTGACGCTTCCACCGGACGGCCGCGATGAGCTGCTGGGCGGCGACCAGGCCGCGCCCCGCGCCGGGGACGGCGGCCCGGCCCGCGGTGGCCATCACCTTGGCGCCGGCGCAGATGCGGGCGATGAACGGCAGCCCTGCGGCGGCGAGGGCCGCAGCGGCGGTGGAGTCGGGGTCCGCGCCGCAGTCCAGGACGACGGGGCGGCGGGCCAGGCCCCAGCCGCCGGTCTCCATCTCCACGGCGGCGCCGACCGCGCTGCGCAGCGGGGACTCGGCCAGGGCGGTGTCGGGGATGCCGACGCCCCGGCGGCGTTCGGGGTCCTCCAGCCACTCGCCGGGCAGCTGCAGCCGCCAGTGGACGGGGGCGCTGGTCTGCTCCGAGGCGAGCCAGACCCCGTACGCCTCCTGGCAGTTGATGGCCTGGTCGAGGTCGGGGATGTAACGCCGGGCCACGCCGACGGAGAGCGAGCCGGCCTTGGGAATCACCATCGGGCGCACGACCCAGGCGGCCGGCCGGATCGCCTCCTCGATCCGGCGGGCCAGGGCGGCGCGGATCTCGTCCCACTCCCAGGGTGAGGAGCTGACGAAGTGCTGGAGGCTCTGCTCGGCCGCGCTGTCCCGGGTGACCCCCGCGATCCTCCGGATGGATTTGCGTCCCTGCGTGCCCAGCAGCCCCTGCACGTACTGCGTGGCCCTTCTTCGCTGGTCGCTCCGGCGCAGCGGGGCGAACACCGTGGCGATGAGGTCGCTGGCGGCGTTCGACCGCAGCGTTGGGAGCGGTGTGTCGAGTGCGTTCACGCGTCAGTCCCCGTTTCCTGAGCGGTGAGGGGCCGGGTGATCCCGCCCGGCCCTTGTGGCACGATCGACTCTAACAAACCGACTCGGCTGTTTGTAACCCCTCTGCGGAGATCGACACCCCGGCTTCAGGAGAAGACCCGCAAGTCCCCGCGTGGCCTGCACTTATGGTGCCACATCAGGCCTCCGGACGCCGCAGGTTCGGGCACCCGCAGGGTGATCAACCGCTCCCACGACCCGTATTGACAGACCGGCCGCGCTGTTTTTAACGTTGGTCTGGGATGACGAGACGTGCAGAGGTGCTTACATGAGGCAAGAAAGGGCTGAGCGGACCAGATCGGCTCTGGTCCTGGCCGCCGCCAAGATGTTCGACCGGCTGGGCTACGAGCGGACCACGCTCTCCTGCATCAGCGACGCCGCGGCCGTGAGCAAGGGCGCCCTGTCCTTCCACTTCGCCAGCAAGGCGGAGCTGGCGGACACCGTGCAGCTCATGGGGTGCGCCTCCACGCGCAGCAGCCTGGAGCACCTGCGGCGGCAGAACGTGCCCGCGTTGCAGAGCCTCGTCGACATGACGCATGCCACGGCCCAGCAGCTCGCGACCAACCAGTTGGTTCGTGCCGGGGTGAGGCTCAACTACGAGTTGCGGACGCCCTCCGATGGGGAGATGAACTTCTTCACCGGCTGGTACGAGCTGTTCCTGACGACGACCCTCGAGGCCGAGCGGGACCACAGCCTGCGCGCGGAGTGCCATCCGGTGACGGTCGCCGGGCTCGCGCTGTCCATCGTCTGCTGGGCGTTCGCCGCCCAGGGCCGCACGCCCGACGAGATACGCCTCCAGCTCACCGAGTTCTGGCGGCTGCTGCTCCCCGCGCTCGCCGCCGACCAGGACGTCGCCCGCTACCAGCCCGTCGGGTCCGAACCGCCGGAAAGCCCGTTACCCCGCCGCACGGCGACCGGGTAACGGGCTTGGCGATAAGGAGGGGTCGGGTTCGGAGCCGGTGGCGGGAGGGGACGGGGTGTCAGTCCGCGGGGCCGAGTGCCTCGTGCGAGGAGAAGGGGCGGTCGCCGGCGTCGGCTCGGAGCGTCGCCCCATAGACCGGCTCTCCCTCCTGACTCCCGGTGACCCGCACCTGGGCGTCGTCGTCCGGATCGCACTCCAGGGTGATGACGCAGGGGCTGCTGAACTCCGCGTACCGGTGGAACTCCGAGGTGACGGACAACGCCCGGTACTCGCGCGGATAGATGCGGGCGGACGCCGCCTGGCAGGCCGCCTCGATCAGCACCATCCCGGGCACGTGGTCGACCGGGTGGTCGAACATCGTGGGATGGGTGACGTCGGCCCGCAGCCGCCACACGTGGGCCTCCCCCGTCGGCGCCAGGCACACGTCCAGGGGCGAGACGCGGCCGACGAACTGCGGCGCCACGGGCGCGGGCAGCGCCAGGGGCGGACGGGTGCCGGCGCCGCCTCCCGCGCGCAGCCTCTGGTAGACCCTGGGTGCGAGCGTGGCGAAACGCCCGCCCCCGGAAGCGATCGCTCCACCCCCGCGGTAGAGCGTCAGGTCGCAGCGGAACCCCGTGACCTTCGTCCCCTTACGGCGGAAGGCCGAACAGCGCGCCTCCAGCCGGATCTCCGCCGGCTCGGGTCCGACGGCGAGCCCGTCGAGGCTCGTGCGGTAGTCCAGCTCGTTCATGACGAAGTGGTCGCCCAGCGGGATACCGAACTCGGCATGCGCCAAAACAAAAACGGCCTGTCGGATTGTTTCTGCGACAAGCGAAGGCGCGTGGTGCGTGCTGGACGGCGGGGCGAAGAAGCTGTGACTGCGGGGCCACTGCGCGGTCAGCGTGAACCGGGCGTCGGTGCGCCGCCGCCACCCCGTCAGGAAGACCTCGGCCAGCGCGGCACGATGCACAAGTTCCTTGGGCACCGTGGTGGTCAGCGCGGAATCGAGGGTTCCGTTCCCGGCGATGGCGGGTGCCGGCGGGCTCCAGGGAGGAACCTCGACCTCTGTCTCCCCGCGATTCGGTAACGTGATCAGGTCCATGGCTGCTCCATGTGGCGAGAGGGTCAGCTCGTCTGGGGTGTGGTGCCATGCTCTAGGGCTTACGATACGGGGTGGACGGTTTATTTTCCATCGGTAGACCGGCGAGAATTTTTCGAGAAGCATCGGGAGGGGCATTGGCCCAGCAAGAGCGAGCGCTGCGTACCAGGGCCACCATCCTGAGGGCGGCGGCGTCCGTCTTCGGGGACATAGGGTACGAAGCGGCGACGATCGCCGACATCCTGCGGGAGGCCGGGGTGACCAAGGGCGCGCTCTACTTCCACTTCTCCTCGAAGCTGGAGTTGGCGCAGGCCGTCCTGGACGCCCAGGTCGGCGCGGTGGCCAATCCGCCGGAGGAGCCCCTGATGCTCCAGCAGATGGTCGACCAGGGCATGCTCCTGGCCGCGTCGCTCTCGGTCGACCCGCTGCTGCGCGGCAGCGTCCGGCTGACCGTCGAGTGGTCGGGCCGGGAGGACGGGCCCGACCGCCGCGTGCCCTACCTGCGGTGGGCGGGGGTGACCCGTGACTTCCTCCAGGCGGCGCGCGAGCACGGCGAGGTGCTGCCGCACGTCGACATCGACCGGATGGCCGACCTGATCGTCGGCTGCTTCGCCGGGATCCAGGGCATGTCCCAGGCCTTCACCAGCCACAAGGACCTGTCCGAGCGGACGGCGTTCATGTACCACACCGTCATGCCCGCCATCGCGGTGCCCGCCGTGCTCGCGCGGCTGGACCTTGCGCCGGACCGGGGTACCCGCCTGCGGGCGACGGCGGACGCGGCGGCCACGGCGGCAACGGCGGACGCGGCCGGGGCGAAGGAGCCGGCGTGACGGTCGTGGTGACCGGGGCCACCGGCACCGTGGGCGGGGAGGTCGCCCGGCGGCTGGTGGCGGCGGGTCACCCGGTGCGCCTGCTGGCCCGGCGGCCGGAGCGGCTGCGCGAGCGGCCCGAACTGGCGGGCCCAGGCACCGAGGTGGTGACCGCCGACCTCGACGCCGACGAGCCCGCGCGGCTGGCCGCCGCGCTCGCCGGGGCGCGGTCGGTTTTCCTCCTGACCAACAACCCGCTGCGCCCCGAGCACGACGAGCGGCTGGTGACGGCGGCGCTGGCGGCCCACGAGGCGGGCGGAGGGGCCGCGCCGCGGGTCCCGGGCCCGCGCCTGGTGAAGCTCAGCGCGCTCGCGGTCACCGATCCCGGGGCCCAGGACCTGATCACCCGCTGGCACCGCGAGAACGAGGCCCGCGTCACGGCCTCCGGCCTGCCGTGGACGCTGCTGCGGCCCCGGGCGTTCATGAGCAACGCCCTCTCCTGGGCCCCGGGCATCCGCGCCGACGGCACCGTGCGCGCGCCTGCCGGGGACGGACGCAACGCCTGCGTCGACCCCAGGGACATCGCCGAGGCCGCCGTGCGGGCCCTGACCGAGGACGGCGGCCCGCACGACGGGCGCGCCTACGCCCTCACCGGGCCCGCCGCCGTCTCGCCGAGGGAGCAGACCGAGCAGCTCGCCGAGGTGCTCGGCCAGCCCCTCCGCTTCGCCGAGCTGACCCTGCGGCAGGCCGGGGAGCGGCTGCGGCAGCGCTATCCCGAGCGCGTGGTGCGGGCACTGCTGGAGAGCGCGGAACGCCAGCGCGCGGGCGGCAAGTCGGAGGTGGCGACGGGCGTCGAGGAGGCCACGGGACGGCCGCCGGCGGCGTTCCTGGACTGGGCCGGGGACCACGCCGACCGCTTCCGCTGACCAGGGGCTGAAGGCGTTCACGCGTTCACGACACGGCGGAGAGGGTGGTCTGCTGCCGCGCCACGCGCAGTTCGGGCGCGTGGGTGAGGATCCGGTGCTCCAGGACCCGCAGCTCCAGGGTCGGGTCGAGGCCGAGCTCATCCCCGAGCCGGTCGCGCATGCGCCGGTAGACCGCCAGCGCCTCGGCCTGGCGGCCCGAGCGGTAGAACGCCAGCATCAGCTGGGCGCAGAATCGTTCCCTCAGGGGGTTCTCCATGTGCGCCTGGTACAGCTCGCCGAGCAGCAACGCGTGCCGCCCCATTGCCAGTTCGGCATCGAAGAGCGACTCCAGCGCCTGGAGCCGGACCTCGTTGATGCGGGTCGCGGCGCACTCGCACAGCAGTCCCCCCGACCTGCCGCCGAAGACGGGCCCGCGCCACAGGGCCAGCGCGGACCGCAGCGTCCGCGTCGCGCGCTCGGGCGCGTGCTCCCGCAGCCGGGCCGCCTCGGCCACGTCGCGCTGGAAGTCTGCGGCGTCCAGCCGGGCGTTCTCCAGCACGAGCTGGTAGCCGTGCGCGTAGGAGACCAGGCGGGTGCTGTCCCGGTCGCGGTCGATCGTGCGCAGCCACTTGCGGACCCTGCTGACGTGCGCCTGGAGGGCGTTGACGACGCCGGCCGGTATCCGCTCCCCCCAGACCTCCTCCATCAGCGCGGCGTGCGAGACCGTGCGGCCCTCGCTCACCAGCAGAGCCTGGAGCAGCACCCGCTTGGACAGGCCGCTGACCTCGTGCAGGAGACCGTCTGAGGCGCGCACCCGCATTCCACCAAGAATCTCGAAGCTCAGCACACGTTCCTCCCTGGTGTATAGAAGCCGCCTTCATCGTGCGGGGAATCGCGGGGGGGTCTCACGGATTCCTCCGCACTACGTCATGTGGCGGCGGGGCCGGGGAGTTAAGCCCGGTAGCGTGCGCCCGGGGAGGGGGCGGACCTGACGAGGTATCGGTGACCGCGGCGGCGGCTCGCGGCCGGAACGGGGCAACGCCCGTCAGGCGGCGGTCAGTCGAAGCTCAGCGTGCGGTACACGGTGACGTTCCCGGTGAGCTCCTGGCACGCCTGCGCCGCGGCGGCCAGCTGTGCCGGGCAGTCCGGGGAGGAGGTGTCCAGCAGGATCCCCAGGGCCGTGCCGCTGTGGCCGACGACGACGCCGAGGCCGCCGACGTCCTCGCAGATGCCGGTCATCGCCTCCAGCGACCACTTGTGGCGCAGCACCTGGTTCATGTGGGCGCTGGCGGTGGCGACCCGGCCGACCTCCGCGAGGTCGCGGGCGGCCACGGCGTTGCTCACGCGGTCCAGCAGGCGCGCGTACTCGCGCTGGTCGGACGCGGTGAAGGGCTTGGGGATGCTGTTGAAGGCGACCGTGTCCACCGCGCCGCCCTCGTCCACGCTGACCACCGCCATCGACGGCAGCGAGCCCAGCTTCGCGCGCAAACGCACGCTGCGGTGGTGGAAGGCGACGATCGACGGGTAGAGCACGCCGTCGGTCGGCTCGATGCGGGCGAGGTAGGTCTCGATGCGGCGCGGCGGCATCGGCTCGCCCAGGGCGTTGGCGACGGCGCGGGCCGTGGCCACCAGGTCGGCCGAGGAGCTGGCCAGGCCCTTGCCCTCGGGCAGCGTGCTGTCGATCCGCAGCGTGCCGCCGGCGGGCCGCCCCGCGTCCGCCACGATCATGCGGGTGAGGCGCAGCGCCTTCTTCTTGTGGGCGGGCCGGACCGTCAGCTCGGTGGCGTCCGGGTCGAGTTCGAAGCGCGCCACGGCCCAGCGGGCTACTGGCAGCGTCACGAGGAAGTTCGGGTCGGGGTCGCCGGCGTCCTCGGGCAGCACGCCCTGGAGCAGCTCGCCGAAGGTGCCGAACGCCGCGCTGACGCCGATGGCGGCGGCGCGGCGGTAGGGCGAGCGGGCGTGGGCGAGCGTCGGGATGGTGGTCATCGGTCGGTCCTCCTGACTGCCTGCTGACTGCCTGACGTGGCTTGAGGCTCTGGCTCTACGGGGGTGGCGGCGGCGCGGCGGCCGTGACGCAGGCGGCCCGCACCGCCTCGGCGGCCTCGGCCGGGCGGGTGGTGACGAAGTAGTGGCCGCCCTGGTCGAGTTCGCGCAGGCTGACCCGGTCGGAGAGCGCCTTCCAGTCGCCGTACCGCTCCGCCGCCCGCGCGGTGGTGGCGTCGTCGCGGGCCACGACGGCCTCGATGGGCGCGTCGAGGCGGTAGGGCCCGGCGTCCTGGCGCAGCCGCAGCAGGTGGCGGTTGGCGGTCAGCACGTCGTGCCGGTACGCCCGGCCCGCCACCTCGGCGCGCTCGGGCTGGAACGCGTCGAGCTCGACGTACGCGCTGTCCTCGCGCAGCCGCCCCAGCAGGTCGGCGTTGCCCGCGGCGGCGACCTCGGCGGACTCGGCGCGCAGGTCCTCGGCGTCCGGCAGCAGCGCGCCGCCGAGGAAGACGCGCTCGGCGGGCCAGCCCGCCTCCTGCAGCAGCCGGGCCGTGGCCAGGGCGGGGGCGGCGCCCGCGCAGTGGCCCCAGATCAGGACGGGTGTGGTGACGCCGTCCTGGATCTCCTGGCGGACGCGGCGGGCGATCCAGGGCACGTCCCGCAGCGGCTCGGCCGCGCCGGCGAAGTCGTGGCCGGGCGGCTCGACGGCGAGCACGGCGATGCCGTCGCCCTCCAGCTCGGCGGCGAGCGAGCGGAAGTTGACGGCGTTGCCGCCGGCGTAGGGGAAGCAGACCAGGGTGTGGTGCGGGTTGCGCGGCGAGGACAGCGGCTGGAGGAGGCGGGCGCCGGCCTCTCCGCGATCGCCGCCGCGATCGCCGCCGGGGCCGCCGTCGAGGGCCGTGGCGAGGTCGGCGAGTACGGGGTGGGCCAGCAGGTCGCGCAGGGACAGCGCGCCGTCGAGGTGGACCAGCAGCCGCACGGCAGCGAGCGAGGTGCCGCCGAGCGCGAAGAAGCTGTCGGTGCGGCCGATGCGCTCCAGCGGCACGCCCAGCACCTCCGCCCACACCATGGCCAGCCGCTGCTCGGCGGGCGTGCCGGGCGCGGCGTGGGCGGCGACGCCGCCGTGGCCGAGCGTCCCCGCCAGCCTCACCAGCGCCCGCTTGTCGATCTTGCCGTTCTCGGTGTGCGGCAGGCGGGCGAGCCGGTGGACGTACGCCGGGACCATGTAGTCCGGCAGCCGCTCGGCGAGGACCTCCCGCGCGCGCTCGCCGGGCGGGCCGGCGCCGTCTGCGCCGTCTGCGCCGAAGAAGGCGACGAGGTTGCTGGTGGTGCCGCCGGTCATGCCCGGCTCGGCGGCGCCGCGGTCGATGACGACGGCGGCCTCGCGGACGCCGGGCACGGCCAGCAGCCGGTTCTCGATCTCGCCGATCTCGATGCGGAAGCCGCGGATCTTCACCTGCTCGTCGTGGCGGCCGCGGAACTCCAGCCGCCCGTCGGGCAGCCAGCGCCCGAAGTCGCCGGTCCGGTACAGGCGGGCGCCCGCCCGGAACGGGTCGGGCACGAAGACCTGCCGGGTGCGCTCCTCGTCGTTGACGTAGCCGCGCGCCACGCAGACGCCGGAGAACGCGATCTCGCCGACCGAGCCGAGCGGCACGAGCTGGAGGTTCTCGTCGAGGACGTAGGCGTTGACGTTGTTCAGGGAGCGGCCCAGCGGCACGGGCCCGCGCGCGGGCGGGGCGTGGAGGACGTGGTGCGTGGTGTCGTCGCAGACCTCGGTGGCGCCGTAGGCGTTGACGAGCGCGATGCCGGGGCAGGCGGCGAACCAGCGCTGCACCAGCTCGTGGCTGAGCGCCTCGCCGGTGACGGAGACGGCGCGCAGCGCGCCGAGCCCGCCGGGCCCGCGCGGGTGGCGTTCCAGGTGGGTGAGGAGGACCTCCAGGTAGGAGGGCACGAGCTGGGCCACGGTGACCCGGCCGGTGACGATCTCGTCGAGGAAGGCGGCGACATCGAGCTGCGCGTCGGTGTCGATGACGCGGACGGCGGCGCCGGTGAGGAGAGGGGCGGCGAACTGCCACAGGGAGATGTCGAAGCCGGGGGACGCGGTCTGGGCGACGACCTCGCCGGGGCCGGGGGCCAGGCCCATGTCGGCGATCTTGGCGTGGAGGTGGTTGAGGAGCCCGGCGTGCTCGCACAGGACGCCCTTCGGCTCACCGCTGGACCCGGAGGTGAAGTAGATGTACGCGGCGCGCTCGCCGCGGTCGGGGGCTCCGCCCCCGGACGCCCAGACCCCCGGGGGTGTGGGCGTTCTCCGCCAGGTGCGGAGGACGTGCACACTCCCGGCGGCGGCCGGCGGCCCGCACTCCTCCCAGCGGGGGTCGGGAGGCGGAGCCCCCAGGACGTAGGCGGCGCCGGCGCGTTCGAGGTGGTCGTTGACGCGGGAGGCGGGGAGGTCCGGCGCGATCGGGAGGTAGACGCAGCCCGCCTTCAGCGTGCCGATGGCCGCGGCGATCCACTCCAGGGAGCGGTCCATGACGACGGCGACGACGTCCTCGCCGCCCGCCCCGGCCGCCCCGGCCGCGCGCAGCGCGTCGGCGACGCGCCGCGCCTGCTCGTCGAGCTGTCGGTACGTCCAGCGGCGCGCGCCGTGTTCCGCTGCGACGGCGTCGGGCGTACGCCGGGCCTGCTCGGCGAACAGCTCGGGGAACGTGGCCTCGGGCAGCGGCACGCGGGGGCCGGCGAGGCCGTAGAGCTGGGTCTCCACCTCGCGGGCGGACAGCAGGCTCTGCCGGTCGTGGCGGGCGTGCGGGTCGGCGACGAGGAGGCGCAGCGCGGTGAGGTGGTAGCCGGCCAGCCGCTCGGCGTACGCCGCGTCGACGGCGGCGGGGTCGTGCAGCAGCCGCAGGGCCAGTCCCCCCTCCTCGTCCCGCGACCATGCGGCGCGCAGCACCACGCCGTCGCCGCGCCGGAGTTCGCCGCCGGGCGCGAGCCCCGACAGGTCGAGCACGACCTCGGGCGGGGTCCCGGCCCGGTGCGCCGTGGCGGCGGCCTCGGCCGCGGCGTCCACCAGGGCCCGCCAGGTGGCGGGGGCGACGGTCAGGCGCAGCGGCCGTTCGGGGGCCTCCTCGGGCGCGGGCGCGGGGGGGACGTAGCCGATGAGCAGCTCGCGTTCGGCGGCGACGGTCGCCAGCACCCGGGCGTGGGCGGCCAGCAGCAGGGCGGGGAGCGTGGTGCCCAGCTCCCGTGCGGCGCGCCGCACGGCGCGGGCCAGCTCGGCCGGCAGCCGTACGCCGTGGACGCCGGTGTGCTCCGCCGGCGCGTCGGGGCCGGGCGGGGGGTCCGCGATCCAGCGCGGGACTCCGGTGCTGGCGTGCGGCGTTGTGGTGGGTTCGCTGTCGGGTCTCATGGGCGCCCCTCCCCCGTACTCGTGGTCGCGGTTGCCGCGGTGGTCGCGGTCTCGATGTCGATGCTGATCAGGCGGGCGGCGGCCAGCGCGCGCGCCGCCGCGCCCTCGGTGTCGGGGCCGGTGGCGACGACGCAGGCCAGGCGGTCGGCGAACGAGTGCGTCAGCCGCACCTCGCGCCCGGCCGCCGCGGTGGCGGTGGCGGCGACGACGCCGGGAGCGGCCGCCGCCGCGTCGAGCCCCGTCACGGACGTGACCCGCCCCTCCTCCCGCGCCCGCACGAAGCGGACGGCGGCGTGCCCGGCGCCCGGCGCGGCCGGCGGGCGCCAGCGGCCCGCCGCCCGCGCGATCACGGCGTCGACCAGGTCCACGCCGGTCGCGGCGCGCACGGCGACGGGGATCATGCCCCCCGCCAGCCGGGGGTTGACCTCGATGACGACCGGGCCCGCCGGGGACCAGCGCAGCTCGGTGTGGGCGGCGCCCCAGCCGAGGCCGAGCGCGGTCAGCGCCCGCAGCGCGGTGTCGCCGAGGGCGGCGGCCATCGGGGCGGGGACGGGGGCGGGCACGTCGTGGCCGGTCTCCACGAAGTACGGGGCGGGACCGAGGTGCTTGGCGACGACGGCGACGACCTCTCCGTCGAAGGTCTCGACCGAGAACTCCGGGCCGGCCACGGCCGCTTCGACCAGGATGCGGCGTGGCACGGCGTTGCCGCGCTCGTCGGCGGCGCGGTCGAGGAGTTCCACCGCCCACGCGCGCGTCTCGTTCCGGTCGCGGCACAGGCGTACGCCGACGGAGCCGGAGCCGCTGACCGGCTTGACGACGACGGGGTGGCCGATCTCCCCGGCCGCGCGCAGCGCGTCGGCGAGGGTGTCGGCGGGCCGGTGGTCGGGCACGGGCACGCCGGCGGCGGCGAGCGCGGCGCGCTGGGTGTCCTTGGCGCGGCAGCGGGCGATGGCGTCGCCGTCGGCGGCGGGCAGGCCGAGGGCGGCGGCGGCCTTCGCCGCCAGGGAGACGAAGTACTCGGAGCTGGAGGCGATCCCGGCCAGGCCGCCGCCCTCGGCGTCGTCGGCGAGGGCGGAGGAGGCGGCCAGCACGGCGCGCCCGTCCCCGGTGTCCACGGTGCGGGTGTCGATGGCGTCCTGCGCGGCGTAGGGGTAGCGGCCGGGGTCGCGGGTCAGCAGCACCGGGCGCAGCCCACGGGACCGGGCGGCCGCGCAGAACTCCCGCCCGGTGCCGGTGGTGTTGCTCTCGACGAAGGCGAACCAGCGCCCCGGCTCGTTCATGCGTCCTCTTCCCTTCGCTGTCCGTCTCGGTGGGTGGTCACGATGGCGGTGACGGCCTCGTCCAGCCGCCGCCGGGCCTTCCGCAGGCGGTGGCGGAGCGCGCCGAGCCCGTCGGCGTGGTCGACCAGCCGCCACCGCAGCACGGAGACGACCGTGTCGCACGCCCCCGGGCCGCCGCCCCGGTCGTGGGAGGCGGCCAGCTCGCCGGGCGTGGGCAGCGCGCCCTCGTACGCCGCGATCCCGGCGAGACGGGTGGAGCCGGCGGCCAGGGCGTCGCGGACGGCGGCGCCCACCAGGTGGTGGGCGGTGCGGAACGGAACGCCCCGCGCGACCAGCCGGTTGGCGACTCCGGTGGCGGTGGTGAAGCCCTCGTCGGCGCGCTGCGCCATGCGTTCGGCGTCCGGGCGGGCGCCGCTGACGAGGACCTGCGAGAGCAGCAGGGAGTCGGTCACGGCGGACAGCGCGGGCCACACGGCGGCGATGGCCTCGGTGCCGACCTCGATGGAGTTGGTGAACGGCGTCGACTTCATGGCGGAGGCCGAGGCGGTCCAGGCGCCGATGGCCGCACCCGCCTTGGCCTTGACGTGCTCCAGCAGGAAGGCGTTGCGCTTCTGCGGCATGGCGGAGCTGCCGCCCACCAGCCGCTCGGGGAAGTCGACGAAGCCGAACTCCTGCGTGCTCCACAGCTGGAGGTCGGTGGCGAGCCTGCTGAGCGTCACCCCGGCCGAGGCGGCGGCGGCCAGCGCGCGCAGCGCGACGTCGCGCGCCGCGACGGCGTCGGTGGCGTGCAGCGGCGGCTCGGCGAAGCCGAGGAGCTCGGCGGTGCGGGCGGGGTCGATCGGCAGGTCCGTCCCGGCGACGGCGCCGGCGCCCAGCGGGCAGCGGTCCAGCTCGGCCAGGGCGTGCCGCAACGCCGCGATGTCGCGGTCGAGCGCGGCGGCGATGCCCGCCAGGTGGTAGCCGTAGGTGACGGGCATGGCGGGCTGGAAGTGGGTGTAGACGGGCATGACGACGTGACGGTGCGCGCGGGCCCGGGCCAGCAGCACCGCCTGGAGGCGCAGCGTCTGGCTGAGCAGCTCCATCAGCTCCTCGCGCAGCCGCATCGCGGTGATGGTGGCCTTCAGGTCGTTGCGGGAGCGCCCGGTGTGCAGCTTGCCGCCGATGTCCGCGCCGAGCCGGGCGGCGAGGTGCCCCTCGTACATCAGGTACAGGCCCCTGGGGGCGGGCAGCCCGTGCAGCGCGCGGAAGCCGTCGGCGCGCAGCCGGCGCACGGCGTCGAGGAGCGTGGCGGCGGCCGGGCCGGGCAGCAGCCCGGTCTCGGACAGCATCACCACGTGGGCGAGGTCCACGGTGCTGGTGGGTTCCAGCTCGCGGCGTATCGCCTCGGGCCCGACGTCGCCGTACACGACGCGGCGCGTGCGCGGCCCGAGCGTGGCGGACAGCCGCCCGGTGTCCGCGCTCTTCGCCTGCGGCGAGCCGGCGGCGGACGGCGCGGCCTGCGCGTTCATCGCCTCCGGCGTGACCGCCGTGTCCGCTGCCGCGGTCGGCGACTCGGCCGGGTGCTCCGGCGCGGCCGGCGGGTGCGGTGCGTCCACCGCGACAGCGGCGTCCGGCGCCTCCCGTGCGGCCGTGCCATCGGCCTCCGCCCTGGCGGCGGCCCCCGCCGCCTTCGCGGCCGTCACTGTCATGACAGGGCCCCCTCGGGCTCGCGGACCGGCTCGGCGGGCGGCGGCGCGGCCAGGCGGGCCACCGCGCCGGGGACGGCGTCGTACGTGCGGCGGCCCCAGGCGAAGCGGGTCCAGCCGTCGCGGGCCTCGGAGGGGGAGGCCACGGGCGTGGGGGCGGCCGGCAGCGTCTCCAGGGCGAGGCCGTTGTCGGCGAGCCAGGAGTCGTCGTAGACGGTGGCCTGGTAGCGGTAGCCCTCGTCGGGGAGCATCACGACGCACATCTCGTCGGGGTGCCGCTCGGCCCACCACTTCGCCACCAGGTAGGCGGCGCCGCTGGTCGGGCCCTGGAAGAGGGCGTGGCGCCCGTGCAGCGCGCGGGTGGCGGCGTACGCCTCGGCCGCGTCGCACCAGTGGATCTCGTCGAAGACGCCGTGGTCGAGGTTTGGCGGCCACAGGCTGTTGCCCAGGCCGCGCAGTTCGCGTGGGCCGTCGGGCTGGCCGAAGAGCACGCTGCGGTGGCTGTCGACGCCGATGGCGAGGGTGTGCGGGGTGTGCTCGCGCAGGCCGCGCACCGTGCCGCACATGGAGCCGCCGGAGCCGACCGGGCCGACGACGCAGTCGACCACGCCGAGGGTGCCGGCGAGTTGCTCGACGACGAGCTGGTAGGAGCGGGGGTTGTCGGGGTTGCTGTACTGCTCGGGGCAGAAGGTGTCGGGGAGCTGGGCGCGGATCTCGGCGAGCCTGCGCAGCCGCGCCTGCTGGAAGCCGCCGGTGGGCGCGGGCTCGGTGCAGATCTCGACCCTGGCGCCGAGGTCGGTGAGGCGCCGGTAGAGGTTGTCGTCGATGGCGGGGTCGCTGACGAGGATCAGTTCGCGCTCCATCAGCGCGGCCTGCATCGCCAGGGCGAGGCCGAAGGTGCCGGATGTGGTCTCCACGATGACCGTGCCGCGGTCCAGCTCGCCCCGCTCGGCGGCGCGTTTGAGGATGTAGCGGGCCGGCAGCGTCTTCATGAGGGTGAACGCCGCGGCGTACAGGTTGGGTGCGAGGCGGATGAGGCGCGGCATCATCGTGGCCTCGGTGATCGAACGGTATGTCGGTGACGTCACCGGCATGGCATCTCCTTGGAGTGGTGGGGTGGACGCCGACACGGCCACCCGCGTCGTCGCCCGGCCGGAGAACCTGCCGTCAGCTCCGGTCATGGTCCGCGCCGGCCCTGACAGCCGACTGACACCGAGGTGCGGCCGTCGCGCGCGTCAGCCGCGCGTCAGGGCAGGCGGGACCATGGCCTGGACACCGGAGGCGGAACCGGCCGGCCGGGTTGATGTGTGTTGGTTGGGACTCGGCGGATCAGACCCTGAAGACGGCCCTGGGGGCACCATGGAGTGGATTCAGCGCGTCCAGTCGCGGCCCGGCGCGGCCGAGCGGCTGGTCTGCTTCCCTTACGGCGGCGGGTCGCCGTACTTCTTCCGCGGCTGGGGCCGTGGCCTCACCCGCTTCGAGGTGTACGCCGTGTGCTACCCGGGCCGTGCGGAGCGCGTCGCCGAGCCGCCGCCCACCGAACTGGTGCCGATGGCGCGCGGCATCGCCGACGAGCTGCGGCCCTGGCTGGCCGGGCAGGCCGGGCGCGGCGGCCCGCCCACGGCGTTCTTCGGCCACAGCATGGGCGCGATCGTCGCCTACGAGGTGGCCCGCGCGCTGGCGGCCGACGGGCTGGTGGTGAGTCATCTCTTCGCCTCCGGCGCCCGGGCGCCGCAGCTGTACCTGCCGGAGGACGATCCCGCCGCCGTCTGGGACGACGCGCGGATCGTCACGACCCTGGAGGAGCTGGGCCAGACCGACGCGGAACTGCTGCGGAACCCGGCGTTCGTTGAGCTGGTGTTGCCGTACATCAGGGCGGATCTGCGGATGCTGGCGGCGTACGGGGGGCGGCTCGGGGAGCCGTTGGACGCTCCCGTCACCGCGCTGGTCGGCGCCTCGGACCCGTGGGTGAGCCTCGAAGAGGCCGCTGCCTGGCGGGAGACCACCCGCGGCGGGTTCAGGCTGCTGACGCTGCCGGGTGATCACTTCTACCTCTCTGGCAGCCCTCCCTTCGCCGTGCTGGAGGGGGCGGTCGGCGTGGAGTGAGCCCCCGTGGCCTGGCGGAACCGCTCGGCCAGCAGGAACGCCAGGTCCAGCGACTGGCTGTGGTTCAGCCTCGGGTCGCAGGCCGTCTCGTACCGGTGCGGCAGGTCCGTCTCGCGCACCGCGTGGCTGCCGCCGAGGCATTCGGTGACGTCGTCGGCGGTGAGCTCGACGTGGATGCCGCCGGGGTGGGTGCCCAGCGCCTGGTGGACCTCGATGAAGCCGCACAGCTCGTCGAGCACGGCCTCGAAGCGGCGGGTCTTGTGGCCGCTGGGCGCGACGGTGGTGTTGCCGTGCATGGGGTCGCTGACCCAGGCGACGGGCGCGCCCTCGGCGTTGACCTTCTCCACGAGGGTGGGCAGCAGGTCGCGGACGCGCTCGGCGCCGGCGCGGACGACCAGCGTCAGCCGGCCGGGGTCGCGCTCGGGGTCGAGGCGGTCGATGAGGCCGAGGACGGTGTCGGGGGTGGTGTCGGGGCCGAGCTTGACGGCGATGGGGTTGTGGATTCGGGAGAAGTACTCGACGTGCGCGCCGTCCAGCTCGCGGGTCCGGTCGCCGATCCACAGCAGGTGCCCGCTGGTGGCGTACGCCCGCCCGGTGCCGGGCTCGGCGCGTGTGAGGGCCGACTCGTAGTCCAGCAGCAGGCCCTCGTGCCCGACGAAGAACTCGGCCGTGCCCAGCTCCCGGGTGTCCACGCCGCAGGCCCGCATGAACGCCAGGGTGCGGTCGATCTCGTCGGCCAGCGCCTCGTACCGGCCGCCGGCCCCGGACTCGGCGACGAAGCCCCGGTTCCAGGCGTGCACCTGGCGCAGGTCGGCGAAGCCGCCCGTGGTCAGGGCACGGACGAGGTTCAGGGTCCTCGCGGACGCCTCGTACATGGCGCGCAGCCGCTTGGGGTCTGGTCTTCGCGACTCGGCGGTGAACTCCAGGCCGTTGACGGCGTCGCCCCGGTAGGAGGGGAGCTCGACGCCGTCGCGCCGCTCGACGGGGCTGGAGCGGGGCTTGGCGTACTGGCCGGCCATGCGGCCGATCTTGACCACGGGCAGGGCCGTGGCGTGGGTGAGCACGACGGCCATCTGCAGGAGGGTCTGGAGGGTTCCCCGGATGGTGTCCGCCGTGCCCCGCTCGAAGGTCTCGGCGCAGTCGCCGCCCTGGAGCAGGATGGCCTCGCCGCGGGCGACCTGGCCCAGGCGGGCGCGCAGCAGGTCGCATTCGGCGGCGAATACCAGCGGCGGGGCGGCGGCCAGCTCCGCCGTTACGGCGCGTAATTCTGTCAAGTCCGGCCAGTCCGGTTGCTGCCGGGCGGGAAAGGAACGCCAGGACTCGGCCGTGCTGTCATTCATGGCTGCCTTCCTCTGCCTTCGTCGTTCCGTCGTCAGAACGCCTTGGAGAACGTGTCTCAACTGAATAGCGCCCGGCCGGTCCGGGTCAAGCGATCGGGAAATGGTACGCACCTGGAGCGGGAAATTGGTCTGGCCCGTTGTTTGCCGCCGCTGATTCACTCGTCGTAGCAGCCGATAATTCCAAGGGAGTTCACCGTGCCGGAAACCACGACAGCGACGGCAACGACACCGCGGATCGGCGTGCGCGTCACCGGTGCCGTGCTGCCGCGCCACGATCCCCTCGCGCTGTACGTGCGCGCGTCCCGCGCGCTGCCGCGCGAGGAGGTGTACCTCTTCGAGACCTCGGGCTGGGCGGTGGTCGGCGTCGGCCGCCTCGCCGAGATCCGGGTCCACGACGGACACATCGAGCTGGACGGCGCCCCGGCGGTGACCGGGGCGCTGGCCGCGCTGGCCGAGGAGGCCGGGCTGGCCGCCGAGGACGCGCCGGGCACGCGACCGCCGGGCACGCGCCGGCTGCGCTTCGACGGCCCCGACCAGGTGTGGGAGGTGCTGACGCGGGCGCAGCGGCTGTTCGCCGTGGACACCGACGTGCCCGCCACCTCCTACGCCTTCGGCTTCCTCGTCTCGCTGGCGTACGAGTCGGCCTGGCACATGGCGCCGCTGCCGCCGCGGACCAAACGCCCGCGCGGGCCGGACATCACGCTCACGCTCTTCGGCGACACCGTCTGGTACGACCTGAGCGCGGGCGGGAGCGGGGGCGGGAGCGTGCGGCATCTGCGCGCCGGCAGCCCGGCGTTCGCGGGGCACGGCGCCGACGGGGCGGGCGTGGACGTGGCCGCGCTGGCGCTGGAGGCGATCGGGGACGAACAGCCCGGCGACACCGGTCCGTTCGTCCCCGAGGCGCCGCCGCCGCTGTCGGTCAGCGACAGCGTCAGCCGCGAGACGTTCCTGCGCTGGGCCGCCCGCTGCCTGGAGCACATCCGGGTCGGCGACATCTACCAGATCCAGATCGGCCACCGCGTCGACGTCCGCACCACCCTGACGCCCGTCGACGTCTACCGGCGCCTTCGCGACCGCAACCCGTCGCCGTACATGTACCTGATGCCGCGCGCGGGCCGGACGCTGATCGGCGCCAGCCCCGAGCTGTTCGTCCTGGTCTCCGGCGGGCGGATCGTGATGCGCCCCATCGCGGGCACCACGCCCCGCACCGGCGACGCCGAGGAGAACGCCCGCCGCGTCAAGGAGATGCGGGAGTCCACCAAGGAGCAGGCCGAGCACGTCATGCTCGTCGACCTGTGCCGCAACGACATCGGCCGGATCTGCCGCCCCAGCACCCAGCCGGTGGACAAGCTGATGGAGGTCGAGAGCTTCTCGCACGTCTTCCACCTGGTCTCGACCGTCTCCGGCGACCTGGAGCCGGGCGTGACGCCGTGGCAGGCGATCGCCGCCACCTTCCCCGCCGGCACCATGACGGGCGCGCCGAAGGTGCGCGCCATGGAGATCATCGACGGCCTGGAGGCCGAGCCGCGCGGCGCGTACGCCGGCGCGGTGGGCCTGGTGGACGTGCGGGGCTGGAGCGAACTGGCGCTGTGCATCCGCACCATCGAGCACGACGGCCGGACCTACTCCACGCAGAGCTCGGCGGGGATGGTGGCGCTGTCGGAACCCGAGGCGGAGTGGCGGGAGACGCTGGCCAAGATGGGCGCCGCCTACTGGGCGCTCACCGGAGAGGAGTTGCTGAAGTGAAGGATGACACAACGCAGAAGAAGGTACGGAAGGTCCTGCTGGTCGACGCGAACGACAGCTTCGTCCACATCATCGAGCAGTACCTGCGGACCCTGGGCGCCCAGACCCGGGTGGTGCGGTCCCTGACGCACTCCCCCGCCGAGCTGGTGGCCTCCGGCCCCGACGCCGTGGTGCTGGGCCCCGGCCCCGGCCATCCCGCGGACTCCGGCCACGTCGAGCTGGTGCACGCCTTCGCCGGGGTGGCGCCGCTGCTCGGCGTCTGCCTCGGGCACCAGGCCATCGGGCTGGCCTACGGCGGCCGGGTCGAGGTCGCCGACCAGGTGATGCACGGGCGGCTGAGCCGCGTGCGGCACGACGGCGACGGCATCTTCCGGGGCCTGGGCAGCACGGTCGAGGCCACCCGCTACCACTCCCTGGTCGTCGCCGAGCCGCTGCCCGAGCAGCTGGTGACGACGGCCGTCGCCGCCGACCACGGCTACGTGATGGGGCTGCGCCACCGGGCCCTGCCCGTGGAGGGCGTGCAGTTCCACCCCGAGAGCATCATGACCACCGGCGGCCTGGCGATGCTGGAGAACTTCCTGGCCATGACCGAGACGTCAGGCCGCCCGGTGGTGGGGCACGGCGGTTGAGGCCGAGGCGGCCGAGGCCGCGGAGGCGGCGGCCACCTCGCGGATGGCCTCGGCCAGCCCCGCGCGCGGCAGGTGGGCGTGCCCGACGACCAGGGCGGGCACGCCCGGCCGGGGCCGGGCGCAGAACCCGGCACCGCCCCTGACCAGCACGGAACGCCGCAGCGCCCCCGCCACCAGCGCCGCCTCGTCGGTGTGCCTCGGCAGCCGCACGTACGCATGCAGCCCCGCCGCCGCGCCCAGCACCACCGCGCCCGGCAGGTGGCGGCGTACTGCCTCCTCCAGGGCCTCGCGGCGGCTGCGGGAGCGGGCGTTGAGCTGCCGCAGGTGGCGGTCGAAGAGGCCGCTGCGCAGGAACTCGGCGAACGCCAGCTGGGTGAGGCTCTCGGTGCCCAGGTCGTGCCGGGCCCGGGCGCGCAGCACCTGGTCGAGCAGCGGCCGGGGAGCGGCCAGCCAGCCCAGGCGCAGCCCGGGGGCGAGCGTCTTGCTGAGCGTGCCGGCGTAGACGACGCGGTCGGGCGCCAGCCGCTGCAACGCCAGGGGGCGGGCGGCGCCGCGCTCGTACCACAGCCCGCCGTCGTAGTCGTCCTCGATGATCCAGCCCTCGACCCGGCGGGCCCACTCGGCGAGTGCCTCGCGGCGGCGCGGCGAGAGCGTGACGCCGGTGGGGAACTGGTGGGCGGGGGTGACCAGCACCGCCCGCAGCCCGGAGGCGGCCAGCGCCGCCACGTCGATGCCCTCCTCGTCGACCGGCAGCGGCACGGGCTCCAGGCCCGACTCGCGCACGAAGCGCCGCTGCCCTGGGTGGCCGGGCTCCTCGATGCCGAGCGCGTCGATGCCCATGCGCGGCAGCACGGCGCACAGCAGGCCCAGGGCCTGGGCGAAGCCGCCGACCACCATGAGCTGCTCGGCGGTGGTGCGCACGCCGCGCACCCGGCCGAGGTAGCGGGCGAGTTCGACGCGCAGGGTCGCGTCGCCGGCCAGCGGCGGGTAGGCGTGGTCGGCGGTGGTGGCGGCCTGGAGGGCGCGCTGGTAGCAGGCGAGCCATTCGCGGCGGGGGAAGGCGGGCACGTTGCCGCCGCCGGGGCGCAGATCCCAGCGGGTGGCGGGCGGCCGCTCCTCCCCCAGCAGGGCGGGCATGACGGGCTCGGCGTCCAGGTGCCGCACCACGCGGGTGCCGGCGCCCTGCACGGCCTCCAGGTAGCCCTCGGCGACGAGCTGGCTGTACGCCTCGACCACGACGCTGCGGGAGACGTCGAGGTCGTCGGCGAGGCGGCGGCTGGAGGGCAGCCGCGTCCCCGGGTGGAGAATTCCCTCGGCTATTTCCTGTTTGATGAACCGCTGAATCTGGGACGTCAGGGAGAGGTCGGATTCCCTGACGACGCTGACTGCCATGTGCAGGGGCACCGGCCTCTCCCTCATTCCTCGTTCGAATTCGGGCCATCTCGTGGTGAGAATCCAGGTTCAGGTCATGGAGACGACGACCTTGCGCGTTCCGGTGAATGCCTGCCGGCCGTGGAGAACCGACATGTTGTGCACGATCATGATGTCGCCGGCCTGCCAGGGCTCGGCGTGCTTGTTGTGTTCCATCGCCTTGCGCACCTGCGCCAGGTCCTCGTCGGGGATGGGCGTGCCGTCACCGTAAGTGACCCAGTGGGGGAGGTCGTTGACGTCGTCGATGAGGGACAGCAGCGTCTCGGCCTCCTCCTGGGGGAGGTTGGAGGGGTGCCACTGGTCGGCCTGGTTGAACCAGGCGTCGCGCCCGGTGCGGGGGTTGCGGCGTATGCCCGGCCGGTGCTGGCTGACGCGCAGCCCGCCCTCGTCGGTCCACGCGAACTCGGCCTCGGACTCCTTCAGGAACTCCTCGACGACGGCCCGGTCGTCGGTCTCGAAGGTGTCCTGCCAGGACTTGCCCAGGCCGAAGCCGCCGTGCAGGTGCTGGCGGTAGACGACGCCGGAGGCGAAGCGCTCGCGCACGTCCGGTGCCAGGTCGGCGAGGATCGCCTCGCCGTCGCAGACCGGGGTGGCGCCGCCGGTGTCCGGGGCGTCCAGGCAGCAGAAGAAGAGGCGGCCGGGCCAGCTGGCGGCGTAGGACATCTCGTTGTGCAGCGAGATGTCGTAGGCGGCCGGGTACTCGGTGGAGGTGAAGACGCCGTCGGAGACGGTCTTGCGGGGGGTGTTGCCGCCCCGGTAGCTGTCGATGAGGGAGTCGCCGAAGTGGGCGACGGTGGCGTGGAACTCCTCGGGGCCGCCGATGCCCAGGCCCCGGATCAGCACGGCGCCGTGGTCGGCCAGCAGCGCCTCGGCCCGCGCGCGCACCGAGTCGGGCTCGGCCCCGTCGGTGTGCAGCAGCGCCAGGGTGGTGCCGCCGGTGGTGCGCTTGTCGTATCGCATGGTGGTGCTCCTCCTTGGTGGTCCTCGGTGGTGACTCACGCCTTGGTGAAGGCGACGGGCAGGCCGCTGTAGCCGTTGATGAAGTTGGAGTAGAGCCGCTTCGCCGGGCCCCTCAGCTCGATGGCGCCGACCGTGTCGCGCAGGGCCTCGACCATGGCGCCGACGTGGACGCGGCCGAGGAAGGCGCCGAGGCAGAAGTGGGGGCCGTGGCCGAAGACGACGTGTTTGTTGGGGCTGCGGCCCACGTCGAAGGAGCAGGGGTCGTCGAACGCCTCCTCGTCGAAGTTGGCGGAGGTGTTCCACAGCGTGACGATGTCTCCGGCGCGGATCACCTTCTCGCGCAGCGGCACGTCCACCAGGGCGCGGCGGCCGAAGTGCATGGCGGGGGTGGTCCAGCGCAGCACCTCCTCGGTGGCGCTCTCCGCCGTGACCTCGCCGTCCTTCAGCCGCCGCCACTGGGCGGGGTTCCCGGCCAGCGCGATGAGGCCGCCGACGGTGGACATGCGGGTCGACTCGTCGCCGCCGAGGATGAGGCTGTAGCCGTTGAAGACGATCTCGTCGTCGGTCAGCGGCTCGCCGTCGATGGTGGCGTTGGCCAGGGTGCTGAGCACGTCGTCGCCGGGGTTGGCGCGGCGCTTGGCGGCCAGCTCGGAGAGGTAGAGCAGGATCTCGTTGCGGGCCATGATCGACTCGAACTCGCCGTCCCCGGAGGCGTGGGCGGAGAGCGTCTTGGTGTTCCACTCCACGAGCTGCGGCCGGTCCGCCAGCGGGATGTCCAGCAGCTCGCCCATGGTGTGGATCGGGATGTGGTCGACGACGTCGGCGGCGAAGTCGGTTTCGCCGCGCTCCACGGCCTGCGCCAGCAGCTCGCGGGTGTGGCGGTGAACGCCGGCCACGACGGGCTGGAGGACGCGCGGCGAGAAGGACTTCAGCATCAGGTTGCGGATCTGGCGGTGCCGCTGGCCGTCGGTGACGGCCAGCATCTTGCGGGAGGCGGAGTCCTCGCCCTGGAGGAGCGTGGCGAGGACGTTGCCCCGCTCGGAGGTGAACCGCTTGTTGTCGCGGTAGATCTCCACGGCGTCGGCGTACCGGGAGATCACCCAGAAGCCGGGCGTGGCGCCGCGCGGCGGGTGCCAGTGGACCGGGCTCTCGGTGCGGAACCGGCGCCACATGGCGTGGGTGTCGATGTCGTGGAAGGTCTGCGGGTCGGTGAGGTCGATGGCGGCCAGGTCCTGCGGCGCGTCGGCCTCCGGCAGCTGCACGGTCATGGGCGGTTGGGTCCTCTCGGTCCTCTCGGTCAAGCTCTCAGTGAGACGCGGTGCGGAACCGGCGCAGGCTCACGGCGACGCAGGCCGCGAACACCACGGTCAGGGTCAGGGCCACCACCGGCAGCGGGTGCTCCGCCGGGAGGCCGCCGCCCGGAGGCGCCGGGTTCCCCCACAGCTCCCGGCAGGACGCCGCCACGGCGCTGACCGGGTTCCACTCCGCGACCGGCCGGATCGGCGCCGGCATGGCCTGCGGGGCGAGGAACGCGCTGGAGAAGAACGGCAGCACGATGACGATGAAGGGGGCGACCACGGCGATCGTCTCGACGCTGCGCATCGTCATGGCGAAGAGCACGCCGAGCCAGAGCATGGCGTAGAGGAAGACCGCGAGCAGGCCGAAGGCGGCGAGCGTGGGCAGCAGCCCGCGCTGCGGGCGCCAGCCGAGCAGCAGCCCCGCCCCGGCGGTGACGGCGAGGGCGGCGACGCCCACCAGCCAGTCGGCGATGCTGTGCCCGAAGGGCACGGCGTAGCGGCCGATCGGCAGCGAGCGGAACCGGTCGACGAGCCCGCCGTTGAGGTCCTGCGCCATCGCCACCGCCGTGGGCCCGACGCAGGACAGGCCTACCTGGACGGCGCAGCCGGCGAAGACGTAGTCGGCGTACTCCCCGACCGCCGGCAGGGTGAGGGCGTCCCGGAAGAGGTAGCCCAGCATCACGAGGGAGACCAGCGGGTTGAGGATCACGCCGATCGCCCGGCCCGGCGCGCGGCGCAGGTGCCGCAGGCGCCGGGCCGTGACGGCCCCGACCTCGGTGAGCGCGGTCGCCGCCGGCGAGGCGGGCGCGGCCGCCGGGGCCGCGGCTGAGGCCGCGAGCGTGGCCATCACCGCCGCCCCCCGTCGCGCGCGCTCTGCTCGGCGTGCCAGCGGTCGAGGGCGGCCGCGACGAGCGGGCCGATCTCGGCGAGCGGGCCCGGGTCGAGCATGTCGTCGTGCGCACAGTCGATCCGGTGGACCTCCAGCCCCTCGTCCCCGCAGTAGGGCCGCCACAGCCGCGCCTTGTCCCTCTCCTCGCCCCACGGCGAGCGCTCGGCGAGGTAGAGCTGCATGACGCCGTCGTAGGGGCGGGGCCGGTAGGCGGTGTTGAGGCCCTGGTGGCTGGCCATCAGGGCGATCATCCGGCCCATCCGGTCCTCGCCCATCCGCGCCATCGGGCTGTTGTCGCGCCGCAGCGCGTCCATGATGTCGCCGGGCGTCAGGTCGCGCTCGCCGAACTCGGAGCGGTGGTGCCCGATGCCCTCCAGGAGCCAGGCGAGCATCTCCTGCTCGTCCCGCTCGTCGTGAACGCCGGTGCGCGGGTAGGAGTCCAGGTTCGCCAGCACGCCGACCTCGTCGCCCGCCTCGCGGAGCTGGACGGCGATCTCGTACCCGACGAGCCCGCCGAACGACCAGCCGAGCAGGTGGTACGGCCCGTGCGGCCTGACCTCCTTGATCATCCCGACGTACGCGGCGGCCGTCTCCTCGATGCTGCCGGGCAGCGGCGCGCCGGCCACGACGCTCGGGGACTGGATGCCGTAGAGGGGGTACTCCTCGCCGACGTACTGGGTCAGCGGCAGGTAGGAGAGGGCGAGCCCGACGCCACTGTGCAGGCAGAAGACGGGCGGCCGGTCGCCGGTGTCGCGCATGGGCAGCACGGTGGCGAACGCCCCGGCGCCGTCCGCGTCCTCGCCGGCGTCGCCGATGGCCTCGGCGATCACCCGCACCCGCTGCGCGGGCGCTGCCGCGGGCTCCGCCGACGCTTGCGCGGTGAGGGCTGGCGCCTCAGGCGCCCCACCCCCACGCCCGGCCTCGCGGGCCGCAGCGGGCGGCGCAGACCCGGCCGAACCAGGCACGGACGCCTTGGCCGTTGAACGCCCGGCCCGCACGTGCGCCGCGGGCGCGGCCCCGGCGTTCCCGGCGGGCGCCGCAGGCGCCAGCGTGGCCGCGAGCGCCCGCACCGTCTGGTGGGCGAAGACGTCCGCGATGCTGACCCGCAACCCCGCCTTCCGCGCCAGGCTCACCAGCCGCAGCGACTTCATGCTGTCCATGCCACCCGGCACCTCGAAGAAGTTCTCCTCCACACCCACGCCATCACGACCCAGCACCTTCGCCACCAGCCCGGCCAGCGTCTCCTCCACCGGATCCGGCGCCGCGGGCGCCAGCGTGAGTTCGCTCAGGCGCCGGTCCGGGTCGGCGAGGCCGGTGCGCAGCGCGTGCCGGAAGCCGGACACCAGGCGTTCGGCCGTGGCGCGGGTGAACAGGTCCGTGCTGAAGGTCAGCAGGCCGCGCATGCCCTCGACGCCGGGCCAGGGGACGACCTCCCAGATGAGGTCCAGCTTGGCCTGGTCCGAGCCGACGTACTCCGGCCGCGCCGTCAGGCCCGGCAGCTCCAGCGGCGTGACGCCCTGGTGCTGCACGGTCAGCGACACCTGGAACAGCGGGTGCCGGTTCAGCGATCGGGCCGGGGCCAGGGCGTTGACGACCTGGTCGAAGGGGACGTCCTGGTGGGCGTAGGCGGCCAGGTCGGTCTCCCGCAGCCGCTCCAGCAGCTCGCGGAAGGTCGGGTCGCCGCTGGTGTCGCCGCGCAGCACCAGCGTGTTGAGGAACATGCCGACCAGGTCGTCGAGCGCGTCGTCCGCGCGGCCCGCGACCGAGACGCCGATCGGGATGTCGGTGCCCGCGCCGAGGCCGGTGAGCAGCGCCGCGAGCGCGGCCTGGACCACCATGAACTCGGTCGTGCCCGTGCCCCGCGCAGTCTCGGCGATCGCGGACCACAGCTCGGGCTCCACGTCGAACAGCACCACATCTCCGGCGGACCCCGCCGACCCGGCCGCCTCCGGCCTCGGGAAGTCCCTGGGGAGCGGGAGCTCCTCGGGCAGGCCGTCCAAGACCTCGCGCCAGTAGGCGAGTTGGCGGGCCGCCAGGCTCCCGGCGTCGGCCGGGTCGCCCAGCAGCTCCCGCTGCCACGCCGCGAAGTCGGCGTACTGCACCGGCAGCGGCTCCCAGCGCACCGCCCGCCCGGCGTGCCGGGCCCGGTAGGCGTGGGCCAGGTCGGCCAGCAGGGGGCCGATCGACCAGCCGTCGAAGGCGATGTGGTGGAAGACCAGGAGCAGCACGTGCTCCTCGCTCGTCACCGGGTAGAGCCGCACGCGCAGCGGGGTCTCCTCGGTGAGGTCGAAGCCCCGGTCGGCCTCGGCGGCCAGGGCGGCGGCGAGTTCCTCCTCGGGGACGGTGAGGCTCGTCACCTCGGGTGCACCCGATGCGGCGTCCAGCACGAGCAGCTCGGGCACGCCCTCGGCGTTCTCCGGGATGACGGTCCGCAGCACCTCGTGGCGTTCGGCCACGTCGGCCAGCGCCGCCGTCAGCGCGGACACGTCCAGCCTGCCGGTGAGGCGGAACGCCAGCAGCGAGTTGTAGGAGCCGTCCCCGCTGCCCTGGAGCCGGTTGAGGAACCACTGCCGCTGCTGGCTGAAGGACAGCGGCCGTTCGGCGCCGGCCGGCGCCGGCGTCAGCGCCGGCCGGGCCTCGGTGCCCGCGGCGTCGACGCGCGCGGCGAGTGCCGCGACGGTCCGCGCCTCGAACAGGGCCCGGATGGGCAGCTCCACGCCGAGGGCGGTGCGGGCCTTGCTGACGAGGCGGGTGGCCAGCAGGGAGTGCCCGCCGATCTCGAAGAAGTCGTCGTCGACGGAGACCTTCTCCAGGCCCAGGATGTCGGCGAACAGGCCGGCGAGTATGCCCTCCACGGGCGTACGCGGCGCCCTCCCGCCTCCCGTGACGGCGCCCAGGTCGGGGTCGGGCAGGGCGTCGCGGTCCAGCTTGCCGTTGGCGGTCAGCGGCAGCGCGTCCAGCGCCACCACCGCCGAGGGCACCATGTACTCGGGCAGCACGCCGGCCAGGTGCTCGCGCAGCGCGCCCGCGTCCGTGAGCGATGCGTCGGCGACGGCGTACGCCAGCAGGCGGCGTTCGCCCGCCTCGTCCTCGCGCATGATCACGGCGGCCTGCTCGACGCCCGGCCGGGCCAGCAGCTCCGTGGTGATCTCGCCGAGCTCGATGCGGATGCCGCGCAGCTGCACCTGGTCGTCGATGCGGTCGAGGTAGTCCAGCTCGCCGTCGGGGAGCCACCGCACCAGGTCGCCGGTGCGGTACATGCGCGCGCCGGGCGGGCCGTAGGGGTCGGCGACGAAGCGGTGCGCGGTCAGGGCGGGGCGGTCGAGGTAGCCGCGGGCCAGGCCCTCGCCGACGTACAGCTCGCCGGGCACCCCGGGCGGGGTGGGCCGCAGCTGCCGGTCGAGGACGTAGACGCGGTGGGCGCTGGTGGGACGCCCGATCGGCGGGCGGCCTCCGGCACGAAGGGGACCGCTCACGGTGCAGCCGACGACGGCCTCGGTCGGGCCGTAGCCGTTGAACAGCCGCACCGAGCCGGCCCACCGCTCGACGACCTCGGGCGGCACGGCCTCGCCGGTCGCCACCAGGCGCAGGTCGGCGGGGAGGGCGGCGCCCTCCGGCAGGCCGCCGAGAACGACGGGCGGCAGCGCGACGAGGTTGATCCGCTGGTCGTTGATGAGGTCGACCAGCGGCTGCCCGGGCCGGCGGGCCTCCTCGTCGGCGATGACGAGGGTGCCGCCGTTCAGCAGCGCCAGCATGATGCCGAAGATGGAGGCGTCGAAGCTGAAGGAGGCGAACTGCAACGCCCGCGTGTCGCGGTCGAGTCCGAAGCGGTCGCTGAGGCTGTCGACCATCGCCACGAGCCCGGCGTGCGGGACGACCACACCCTTGGGGCGGCCGGTGGAGCCGGAGGTGTAGATGATGTACGCCGGGTGCTCGGGGCGCAGCGGCCGGACGCGGTCGGCGTCGGTCAGGTCGGTGCCGGGCAGCGCTGCGAGGCGTTCGGCGGTGGCGGGGTCGTCGACGACCACGGTCGTGACCTGGAGCGAACCGGCCCGGGAGGCCGTGGCGGCGTCCGTGACCAGCACGGCCGGGCGGGCGTCGGCCACCATGTACGCGATGCGGTCGGCCGGGTAGTCGGCGTCCACCGGCATGAACACCGCGCCCGCCTTCATCGCCGCCAGGGCCGCGACCACGAGCTGCGGGGAGCGCGGCAGCATCACCGCGACCGGCTGCTCGGGCCCGACGCCGTGCCCGGCCAGGAGGCGGGCGAGCCGGTTGGCGCGCTCGCCGAGCGTGGCGTAGTCCAGCTCCTCCTCGCCGAGGACGACGGCGGCCTTGTGCGGCGTCGCGGCGGCGTGCGCCTGGAAGACGCCGGTGGTCAGCTCGGTCGTGGCCGGGCGTACGCCGCCGGTGCCCGACCAGTCGGCCAGCAGGCGGTGCCGCTCCTCCTCGACGAGGGCGTCGACGCGGCCCAGGGGGGTGTCGGGCGATGCGGCGAGCTGCTCCAGGACGCGGATGAAGCGGTGTGCGAAGGACTCGGCCTCGGGGCCGAAGATGTCGGGGCGGTACTGCACCTCCAGGTTCAGGCCGCCGCCGGGGACGGGGAAGACGCCGAGGGCGAGGGGGTATTCGGCGATGACCCTGGCCTTCCAGTGGCGCATCCGGAGGCCGGGGATGCGCTCGCCGAGGCGGTCGAGCACGCCGCCGGGGTAGTTGTGGAAGCTGACGACGGTGTCGAACAGCTCGCCGATCCCGGCGCCCTGCTGCACCTCGGCCAGGCCCAGGTGGTGGTGGTCCTCCAGGCCGAGCTGCCGCCGCTGGAGGTCGTCGAGCATCGCCTCCAGGGTGAGGGAGGCGTCCAGGGTGACCCGCACCGGGAGGGTGTGGAGGAAGGCGCCGACGGTCCGCTCCACGCCGGGCAGCCCGGCCGGGCGGCCGGAGACGACGCCGCCGAAGGTCACGTCCTGGCGGCCGGTCAGCCGGCCGAGGGCCACGGCCCAGCAGCCCTGCGACACGGTGTTCATCGTCAGGCCGCGCGAGGTGGCCCAGGAGGTCACGGCCTCGGTCAGGGCGTCGGGGACGGGGATGGTGGTGAACTCGGGCAGCACGGAGACGCGCTCGCGGTCGGCGGGGCCGAGGCGGGTCGGGCCGTCGATGCCGGCCAGCTCCTTCTGCCAGGCCTCGCGGGCGGCGTCCTTGTCCTGCGCGGCCGACCACTCCAGGTAGCGGTGGGCGGTGGTGACCCGCGGCAGCGCCGAGGCGTCGGCGCCGTTGGCCCACAGGGTGACCAGCTCCTCGGCGAGGACGGCCGAGAGCGACCAGCCGTCGACCAGCATGTGGTGGGTGGTCCACACGACGCGGTGCCGGTCGGCGCCGAGGCGGTAGGCGGTGAAGCGGGTCAGCGGGGCGCGGGTGACGTCGAAGCGGCGCAGCCACTCGGCGTCGGTGAGCCGGTCGACGTCGCCGGGGTGGGCGGTGAGGTCGATCTCCTCCCAGGGGAGTTCGACGGCGGCCGGAGCCGGGACGAGCTGGACGGGGTCGCCGGCCTCGCGCTCCCGGAAGCAGGCGCGCAGCGCGGGGTTGCGCTCGATCATCGCGGTCGCGGCGGCGCGCAGCGCGGGCATGTCGGCCGGGCCGTCGATGTCCATGACGACCTGGAGGGTGTAGGCGTCCATGCCCTGCCGGTCGAACTCGGCCTGGAACAGCAGGCCGCGCTGGATCGGGGAGAGCGGCAGGATGTCGGTCAGGCCGCCGCCCGGCAGCTCGCGCTCGTACGCCTCGATCTCCTGCTGGGAGACGGTGACGAGGGGGAACTCGGAGGGTGTGCGCCCGGACGACTCGGGGCGGGCGGCGTGGTCGGCCAGGGCGTTCAGCGCCCGGAACCAGCCCTCGGCGACGCGGCGCACCTCGTCCTCGGCGAGGAGGCGGGTCGGCCAGGTCCACTCGGCGACCAGGACGGGGCCGCCGGGGCGGTCCTCGGTGAGGGCGACGATGTCCAGGGCGTGGCGCAGCGGCGTTTCGGGGGCGGCGGTCAGGCCGGAGGCGCCCGCCTCCATCGACCAGTCGCCGCCGTCGCCGGTGGCGAAGCGGCCCAGGTAATTGAAGCCGACGCGGGGGGTGGCGTTGCGGGCCAGCACGGCGGCGGTCTGCGGGTTGAGGTGCCGCAGCAGGCCGTGGCCGATGCCGTGGTCGGGCAGGGCGCGCAGCGTCTCCTTGACCCGCTTCAGCGCGGTGCCGCAGGCGGCGCCGCCGTTCCAGACCTGGTCCCAGTCGAGGGTGCCGAGGTCCAGTCCGAGGGGGAAGACGCTGGTGAACCAGCCGACGGTGCGGGAGAGGTCGAGCTCGTCGGCCTCGTCGGTGACGGGCTCGCGGCCGTGGCCCTCCAGCTCGATCACGGTGCGGGTCGCGTCGCCGTCCCGGCCGGTGCGGCCGTCGGCGAGGGCGAGGGCGAGGCCGGTCAGCAGCACCTCGGCCACCTCGGCGTGGAAGGCGGCGGGGGTGGCGGTGAGCACGGCCTCGGTCTGCGCGGCGGGCAGTTCGAGGCGGATCCGGCCGGCGGTGGCGTGGGTGTCGCGGGCGCGGTCCACCGGCTGGTCGCCGGCGGCCTGCGCGTCACGCGCGTGCTCGGTCCACAGCGGCAGCTCCGCGGTGCGGCGGGCGGTCCTGGACTCCTCGGCGAGGAGCTTGGCCCAGCGCCGGTAGGAGGTGCCGACCGGCTCCAGGGTCTCGCCGCGCCACGCGGCCCGGAGGTCGGGCAGGAGGATCCGCCACGACACGCCGTCCACGGCGAGGTGGTGAATCACGAGGAGGAGGCGGGCGTGCGGGGCGCGCGGCGCGCGGGCCGCGCCGGTCGCGGCGTCGGCCTCGTGGGCGTCCCCCTTCCCGCCTCTTCCGGAAACCGAGGGCTCCGCCTGCGGCGCGCGCTCCGCGCCCGACAGGGCTTCGGCCCCGTATCCGGCCGGGCACACACCATCCGCCGCGGCGGCCGACGGGCCGTCAGCAGCGCGCGGGGCGCGCTCCGTGCCGTCGGCGCCAGGCGTGCGGCGTTCCGGCTCCAGCAGCACCGCCTGGACCATCAGGCCGTCCTCCGGGCGCAGCCGCGAGCGTGCGGCCGCGATCTGCTCGTCGAGCGCGGCCCGCAGGTCGGCCCCGGCGGGCAGCGTCACGCGGCTCACCACGCCGGAGGCGGAGATCGCCCCCGGCGGCAGGGTCCGCAACGACCACAGGCCGGGCACCGGCTCGGTCAGCTTCAGGCGCAGCGCGTCGTGGCGGTCGAGGACGGCCTGGATCGCGCGTTCCACGGACGCCGTGTCGGCTCCGGCCGGGGCGGTGACCGTGGCGTACTGGGCGAACTCCCGCGTCGCGGCGGGCAGGCCGGTGACCTCCTCGCGGAGCTGGTCGGCGATGGGGGTCAGCTCGACCTCGCCCACGCCGTCCCCGGTGGCGGGTCCGGCGCCCGCGCCGGTGCCGGTGCGCCGGGCCACCGCCGCGATCGCGGCCGGGGTGCGGTGCTGGAACACGTCGCGGGAGGTGATGACCAGCCCGGCCGCGCGGGCGCGGCTGACCACCTGGAGGGAGCTGATGCTGTCGCCGCCGAGGGCGAAGAAGCTGTCGTCGGGGCCGACGGCGGGCAGGCCCAGCACCTCCGCCAGCACGCCGCACAGCGTCTCCTCCTCGCGGCTGCCGGCCGCCCGCGCCGGGGCGGAGGTGGCGCCCAGTTCGGGCACGGGCAGCCGCTTGCGGTCGGTCTTGCCGTGGGCGGTCAGCGGCAGTTCGTCCAGCGTCATCAGCACCGAGGGCACGAGCGCGGCGGGCAGCAGCCCGGTCAGCCGCTCGCGGGCGGCGGCCGTGTCCAGGCCGCCGGGGCTCTCGGGCACGAGGTAGCCGACCAGCCGCTTCTGGCCCGCCGCGTCGGTGACGGCGGCCGCGGCCGCGTCGGCGACGCCGGGCAGGGCCCGCAGCGCGGTCTCCACCTCGCCCAGCTCGATGCGCTGGCCGCGGATCTTGACCTGGTGGTCGCGGCGGCCGACGAACGCCAGCTGGCCGTCGGGGCGCAGCCGCACGTGGTCGCCCGTGCGGTACATGCGGGAGCCGTCGGCGGCGAAGGGGTCGGGCACGAAGGTGTACGCCGTGCGCGCCGGGTCGCCGAGGTACCCGCGGCCCACCCCCGCACCCGCGATGAAGAGTTCGCCCTGGGCCCCGGCCGGGACGGGCTTGAGGTCGTCGCCGAGCACGTACAGGCGGGTGTTGCGCAGCGGCCGCCCGATCGGCACCACGGACGCCTCCAGCCCGGCCAGCTCGGCGGCGCTGCGGGCGTAGGCGTGCGTGACGTCGTCGGAGCACTCGGTGGGGCCGTAGAGGTTGGCGATGGGAATGCCCGGGTAGCCCGCGAACCACCGCTCGCACAGCTCCGCCGGCAGCGCCTCGCCGTTGGAGATCATCCAGCGCAGGCCCGGCAGGTCGGGCCAGGCCCCGGCGGCGTCCCACAGGTCCAGCGTCGCGCGCATCAGCGAGGGCACCACCTCCAGCACCGTCAGCCGCTCGGCGCCGATGGTGGTGAACAGCGCGTCCGGGTCGGCGGCGTCCGCACGGGCCATGGCCCGGACCCGGCCGCCGACCAGCAGCGTGGTCAGGGTCTGCCAGACGGTGACATCGAAGGTGACCGGCGCGTTGTGGACCAGGACATCGGCCTCGTCGAGTGCGAACTCCTCGACCTTGGCCAGCAGATGGTTGACCATCCCGCCGCGCTGCACCATCGCGCCCTTGGGCTTCCCGGTCGACCCGGAGGTGTAGATCACGTACGCCAGATCCAGCGGCCCACCCGCCACGGGCGCGAGCGCGTCGACCGGGTCGGCCGTCTGGTCGAGCACGTGGACCGGGAGTCCGGCCTCGGCGGCGACCCGGGCGGCCAGCTCGCGGGTGGCGGCGTCGGTGAGCAGGGAGCCGGCGCCGGCGTCGCGCAGCAGGGAGGTGAGGCGGGGCAGGGGGGCACCGGGGTCGAGCGGCATGAAGGCGCGGCCGGCGCCGAGGACGCCGACCTCGGCGGTGACGAAGTCCCGCCCCGGCTCGGCCAGGATGCCCACCGGGCCGGTGCCGCCCGCGAGGGCGCGGGAGACGGCGCTGGCGCGCCCCACCAGCTCGGCGTAGCTGATCGAGCCGCCGTCGTCGGTGACGGCCACGGCTTCGGGGCGCCTGGCAGCCTGTTGGCGTATGCGTTCCACGGCGCCCAGGTACGGCGTTTCGCGGGCCGGGCCGGTCAGCGCCGCGGACAGCGCCCCGGCCTCACCGGGGGTCAGCAGGTCGAGCCGGGCCAGCGGCTGGCCGGGGTCGGCGGCCAGGTAGCGGTCGAGGTAGGCGGTGAAGCGGGCCAGGTGCGCGCGGACGTCGTCCGGTGAGTAGCGGGCCTCGTTGCCGGAGAGCACGAGCAGGATGCCGGCGTCGCCCTGGTCGGTGACGGTGAACTCCAGGTCGTCCACCAGCCCGGTGGACGGGCTGTGGATGGTGGCCCGGCACGGGCCGATGGTCAGCTTCTCCACCTGCGGCACCATGTTGATGAACGGGCCGAAGGGTCTGCGGTCGTCGCTCGCCAGGCCCATGGCGCGGCGGATCCTGCTGACGCGGTGGCGCTGGTGCTTCAGCGCCCCCGACAGCGTCTGACGGGCCTCCTCCAGCAGCTCCCCGGGGGTGGTGGCCGGGGTCAGGGGCAGCCGCAGCGGCACGTAGTTGACCACCATGCCCGGGATGTTCTGCATCGCCCCGCCGACCCGGGCGGTGACGGGCAGGGACAGCAGCACGTCCCCGGTGCCGGCCATCCTGCCGGTGTACGCCGCCAGCGCGGCGACGATCGGGGTCTGCCAGGTGATGCGGTTCTCCCAGGCGACGGCGCGCAGCCGCTCGGCGGTGGCCTGCGGCAGCACCGACTCCTCCTGGTGGAAGAACTGCGCGGGCGCCGCGTCGCGCGAGGCCAGGGTGACCAGCTCCGGGTGGTCGGCGAACCGCTCCTCCCAGTACGCGCGGTCGCGTTCCGCGCGCGGCGTCGTGGCGTAGGCGGCCTCGGCCTCCACCAGGGCGGCGAGCGGCGGGTAGCGCTTCTCGTCCAGGGACTCGCCCGCCGTCATCGCCGCGTAGATCTCCGACAGCCGCCGGAAGTAGATGACGTAGCTGAAGCCGTCGGAGACCAGGTGGTGGTTGAGCAGGCAGAAGATGGTGCGGTCCTCGGCGAGGAGGAAGACGCTCATGCGGAACAGCGGCACGTACTCCCCGCCGCCGTCCACGGGCGGGAACTCCACCGCCAGGTCCTCGCGTATCGCCTGCCGCGCCGCGCCCGCCGGGTCGGCGGCGGCGCTGACGTCGGTGACCGTCAGCGGCAGCTCGCCCAGCGGCTCGACGAACTGCCGCGGCCGGCCGTCCACCTCCACGAACCGGGCGCGCAGGCACTCCGACTCGACCGCGAGCCGCTCCAGCGCCGCCCGGAACACCTCCCGGTCCAGCGGGCCGCGGATGTCCCAGTAGATAGCGGTGTTGTAGCTCGCGCCTCCGCCGGAGAGCTTGGCGTCGAACCAGATGTCCTGCTGGCCAGCGGTGAGCGGAAGCCCGGCCGCCTCGACCGTCTGAACCTCAGTCATAGCAATCCCCTAGCGAAGGTGCTGTTGTCATGAGATGTCGGATGTCGTCAGTTGATGCTCGGTGAGTGTGCTGACAGCGAACTGACGAGTCAGCCGCAGCCGCCCGCGTGGCCGCCGTCGGTGGTCGTCCCCACGCCCACGGCGGCGAGCGGTTCGGGAATCGAGGCGGCGGGCGTCTCCATGGACCGCACGTGGTCGATGAACGCGTCGAGGCGGTCCAGGCCCCAGAAGCGCGTGAACCCGTGGACGAGGAACGGGACGCCGAAGACGCCGTCGCGACCGCACTCCACAAGGTGGCGTACGCCCTCGGCGCGCAGCTCGGGATCGTCGGCGGCGCCTGCCAGCCGGTCCGGGTCGATGCCCAGCTCCCGGCCGATGTCCGCGATGGTGGCGCGGTCGCAGATGTTGCGGCCCTGGCCGAAGCGGGCGCGGTAGACGGCGTCGATGTAGTCGTGGCCCAGGCCCTGCCGTTCGGCGACGAGCCAGGCCAGGTGGGGGATCTCCCACACCGGATTCCTGTCGACCGGCCAGGCGACGGCGATGCCCCTGGCCTTGGTGAGGCGGCCCACGTCCTGGAGGATGTAACGGTTCTTCTCCCGCGACATCTCCGTGTACACGAACCTGCCGCCCCGCTCCTCCAGCTGCGCGGCGCTCGCCGCGTCCGGCTCGTAGAAGAGCCGCCACTCCAGGCGGGAGGCCAGCTCGCGGTGGTGGATCATCAGCTCGCGGTAGGCCAGCCAGGAGTACGGGCTGCGCAGCGAGAAGTAGAACCTGGGCGTGGCGTTCTTGTTCTTCGTGTTCCTGGGCATGATGGCGGGGTTTCTCCTTCTGGTGACGAGCTACGTGACGAGGCCGCCGTCGACACCGAAGACCTGTCCGGTGATGTACGAGGCGTGGTCGGAGGCGAGGAAGGACACCACGTGGGCGACCTCCGCCGGGCGGCCGAACCGGCCCAGGGGGATGCGGCCGGTCATCTGCTGGACGTGCTCGTCGGAGAGGCCGGAGATCATGTCGGTGACGATGAAGCCGGGCGCGACGGCGTTGACGCGGATGCCGTAGGCGCCGCACTCCTTCGCCAGCGACTTGGTGAAGCCGATGATCCCGGCCTTCGTCGCCGAGTAGTTCGTCTGGGTGGCGTTGCCGTAGACACCGGCGACCGAGGAGAGGGTGATGACGGAGCCCTGGCGGCGCTTCATCATGGCGAAGACGGCGGCCTTGCAGAGGTTGTAGGTGCCGTCCAGGTTGACCCGGAGCACCTCGTCCCAGTCGTCGGGGCTGAGCATCACCAGCGGGTTGTCGCGGACGATGCCCGCGCAGGAGACCACGGTGTCCAGCGGGCCGAGTTCCCTCTCGGTGTCCTTGACGAAGGCGCGCATGGCGTCGTGGCTGGACACGTCGGTCCGCACGGCGTGCACCCGCGCGCCGGCGGCCTGGGCCTCCTCGGCCACCGCCTCGGCGGCCAGCTTGTTCGACTGGTAGCAGAACGCCACGTCGTAGCCGTCCTCGGCGAGGCGGAGGACGACGTGGCGGCCGATGCCGCGCGAGCCGCCGGTCACCAGGGCGACGCGCCGGCCGGTGTCCCGCGGTGCTGAGGCTTCGGACATGGTCACTCCTCCTCGGTGGTGGGTACGGCGGGCGGCGGCGGCCAGGGCCAGTCGCCGCCGAGCACGGCGCAGCCGACCATGCCGTCGCGTTCGACGCCGGTGACCAGCGCCACCTCGCCGGGGGCCAGGCCCTCCTCGCCGGCCGTGGCGAGGACCGCCGCGAGCTGGAGGCTGGTGGCGGCCGCGGAGGCGTCGCCGACGAGCGGGCCGATGCGGACCCACTCGATCCGCTCGGGGTCCGCCGGGTCCGGCAGGCCGAGGGCCTCGCCGATGGCGGCCTCCTCCTGCTCGGCGAGCCGGCGGCCGCCGCCCAGGCCGGGGGCCACGAGCCGCACGTCCGAGGGCCGGACGTGCGCGGCGTTCAGCGCCTCGCGCACGCAGTCGGCTAGCGCCTCGCGCGCCCCGCCGGGGTCGTGGAAGCCGCAGAAGCGGGTGGTGAGCACCCGCGCCAGCGGCCTTCGGCCCCCGGCGGCGGCCTGCTCGGCGGTCTCCATCAGGAAGACGGCGCTGCCCTCGCCGAGCGGCGCCTCGGCGGTGTGGTCGGCGTCGCGGCCGTGCCACTCCAGGAGGGCGCGCTGGGTGGTGAACTCCTCGGCGGCGCCGCACATCACGCGGGTGCAGTGGCCGCCGCGGTGCAGGCGCACGGCGTAGCTGAGGGCCAGCAGCCCGGTCAGCGCGCCGCCCGCCACGGTGGTGTTGGGTCCCTTGATGCCGTGCCAGATGGCGCTCTGCCCGGCGGCCCGGTTCATCACGGTGTTCGGGAAGCGGGCCGCCTCGACGTGGTAGGGGCGTTCGCCGGTCAGCGAGCCCTTGGTGAAGTCCATGATGCTCTGCACGCTGCCGGAGCCGGTGCCCAGCACCAGTCCCATCTGGTCGGGCCGCTCGGCCAGTTCGTCCTGGCAGTCGGCGATCAGGCGGCCCACGGCGGTGACGGCGATCGCCGTCACGCGGTCCATGGTCCGGGTGCCCTTCTTGCCGACGTGCGTGCGGGCGGAGAAGTCCGGCACGACGCCGCCGGAGGCGAAGGGGCCCGGGTGGGCGTCGGGGTCCAGGGGGGCGACGGCGCTGCGCCCGGCGGTGATCCCGTCGCGGAACGGCTCGTTGCCGACGCCGTAGGCGGAGACCGCGGACCATGCGGAAACGACCAGGTCGGTCATGGCTGCTCACCCTCCCCGTACCGGCCGAGGACCAGCACGGCGTTGTTGCCCGCGAAGGCGAGCGCGTTGTTCTGGACGACGTTCAGCTCGGCCGGGCGGGCCTGGTTGGGTACGCAGTCCAGGCCGCACTCCGGGTCGGTCTCGCGGTGGTTGATGGTCGGCGGGATGAATCCCTCGGTGATGGCCAGCGCGCAGGCGGCCGATCCCAGGGCGCTGGCCGCCCCCATGGAGTGCCCGATCATCGACTTGATGGAGATGGTGGGCGGGGGCTCCTCGAAGACCTGCCGGATGGCTCCGGCCTCGGTCACGTCGTTGGCGTGGGTGCCGGTGCCGTGCGCGGAGATGAAGTCGATCTCCTCCGGCTTGACCCCGGCGTTGGCGTGCGCCAGCTCCATGCAGCGCGCCAGGCTGTCCTGGTCGGGCGCCACGGGGTGGTGCGCGTCGCAGTTGAGTCCGTAGCCCAGCACCTCGGCGTAGACCCGGGCGCCGCGCGCCCTTGCCGAGTCCAGGCTCTCCATCAGCAGGATGCCGGCGCCCTCTCCGGTGAGGATGCCCTTGCGGTCCTTGTCGAACGGCTGGCAGACCTCGGGCGCGATGGTGCCCATCCGGTAGAACCCGGAGAAGGTCTTGCGGCAGACCGCGTCGGCCCCGCCCGCGAGGGCGAAGTCGACGTCGCCGTAGCGGATCGCGTCGAAGGCGCTGCCGATGGCGTAGTTGCCCGCCGCGCACGCGGTGGGCAGGGTCATCGCCTCGACGTTCGTCAGGCCCAGCTCCCGCACGATGCCCGAGGAGAGCCGCCCGGCCTGCGCGCGGCGTACCACGTGGGCCGGCCAGCGCCCGGGGCCCTCGTCGAGCTGGGTGGCGGTGAGCCCGTCGAGGTCGCGGGACTCGGCGTCGGTCGTTCCCACCGAGATCAACGCCCTGGCCCGCCTCAGCTCGGCAAGGCCGAGTCCCGCGTCCTCGACGGCCATCCAGGCCGCGGCGACGGAGAACTGGGTGGCGCGCCCCAGCTCGGCCGGGTCGACGTGGTGTATCCACTGGGCGGGGTCGAAGTCGTCCACCTCGCAGCCGTTGGCGTAGGCGAATCCCGTGGTGTCGAAGGCGCCGATCGGCTTCACCCCGCTGCGCCCGCTGCGCAGGCCGTCGAGGAAGGCCGAGACGCCGAGGCCGATGCTGGTGATCGTGCCGAGGCCGGTGATCACCACGCGGCGGTGCCGCTGCTGCGTGTTGTCGTCCGCGTTTCCGTCCACCATGCGCTCCCGTCGTCGTCGCGGCCGGTGCTCAGGCCGCTGCCGCTCTGGCCTCGGTGGCCTCCCGGACGACGGTCACGACGCCGTCCAGGTTGACCATCCGGGCCAGCTCGGCCTGGTCGATGTCGATGCCGAAGGCGCGTTCCAGTTGCGAAAGGATCTCGATGGCGCCCATCGAGTCCGCCTCGTGGTCCTCCTTGAAGCGGCTGGTGTCGGTCATCTCGTCTGGCTCGATCTCCAGGACATCGCAGACGATCTCCTTGATCTGGGCCCGGGCTTCGGTGTCCACGTGGTCGTTCCTCTCGGTTCGGCGGTAGCGGTGAAGCGATGCGAGGACGGTGGACCCGGGCCCTGACCGCCGCCTTATGAGCCGCTGACGGGGGGCTGACGCCGGCGCTGTCAGCTCCGTGTCAGTGGCCGTGTGGATGGTGACCGCACCACGACGACCGCGACGACGACGGAGAGTGCGACGTGTCGACCAACCCCTTTGAGGACCAGGACGGAAGCTTCCTCGTGCTCGTGAACGACGAGGGCCAGCACTCGCTGTGGCCCGCCTTCGCCGAGCGCCCCGACGGCTGGGCCGTCGCCCTCGGCGAGAGCCCGCGCGAGGCCGCGCTGGCGTATGTCGAGGAGCACTGGACGGACATGCGGCCCCGCTCCCTGCGCGAGGCCGACGCGGCCTCCGCGGCCTGACGCCCCGGTCCGCGACGACAGCCGCGACGACAGGAGAAGACCTCATGGGCATGGCGATTCGGGCAGAAGGACTGCGCAAGCGCTACGAGCACCACCAGGCGCTCTCGGGCGTCGATCTCGCCGTGCCCGCCGGCACGGTCCTCGGCCTGCTCGGCCCGAACGGCGCGGGCAAGACGACCACCGTGCGCGTCCTGACGACGCTGCTGGAGCCCGACGGCGGGCACGCCGAGGTGGCCGGGTTCGACGTGGTGCGCCAGCCGCGCGAGGTACGCCGCCGCATCGGCCTGGCCGGCCAGTACGCCGCCGTCGACCAGCACCTCACCGGCCGCGAGAACCTGGTGCTCATCGGGACGCTGCTCCACCTCGGGCGGCGCGCGGCGCGGCAGCGGGCGCACCAGCTCCTGGAGCGGTTCGACCTGACCGGCGCCGCCGACCGCCCGGTGCGCACCTACTCCGGCGGCATGCGGCGGCGGCTGGACCTGGCCGCCTGCCTCGTGGCGCAGCCCGCCGTCCTCTTCCTCGACGAGCCGACCACCGGCCTTGACCCCGTCAGCCGCATGTCCCTGTGGACCGTGGTCCGCGAGCTCGTCGCCGACGGCATGACCGTGCTGCTGACCACGCAGTACCTGGAGGAGGCCGACTACCTCGCCGACCGCGTCACCGTCATCGACTCCGGCCACGTCATCGCCGACGGCACCCCGGACGAGCTGAAGCGGAAGGTCGGCGACGAGCGGCTGGAGGTGTCGGTGGCGCGCCGCGGCGACGAGGCCGCCATCGCGGCCGCGGTCACGGCGCTGCGCCGGGTGACCGGGGACGAGCCGACCGTGGACGCCCCGGCCTCGGTCATCTCCGTCGCGCTGCGCGACGGCATGGACGGCATCGCGTCCGCCGCCCTCGCCCTGCGCGAAGAGGGCGTGGAGGTCGCCGACTTCGCGCTGCGCCGGCCGACGCTCGACGACGTCTTCGTGACGCTCACCGGCGCGGCCTCGGCCTGAACCCCTCGGAGGCTCGCAATGCAGAGGATCCACTTCACCGCCGCCGACGTCGCCCGGGTCCGGCTGAAGACGACCGCGGGCCCGCTGACCGAGACGGCGTTCGCCTACGGGCTGATGGGCCGCGGCGTCGCGCCGGCGTTCGCGCGCTGGCGCGCCAGGGTGGACGAGGCGCTGGCCCGGCGGCCGATCCCGCTGCCGGGCGGCGGCGACACCCCCGACCTGGACGCCATGCTGCGGCTGATCGAGCAGGTCGACCAGGGCGTGGCGGACATCCGCACCTCCGGGTACCTGTCGCGGCTGTGGCGGACGGCGGTCGCGCCCTACTGGGACCGCATCCGCGCCTACCTGGAGGCCGAGTGCGACGCACGCGGCCGGATGGCGATGGCCGGGGGCGCCGAGCTGCTGCTGGACACCCTGCACTCGAAGATCACCTGGCGGGCGGGTGTACTGCACATCCCCGGCGCGCCCGAGGAGGACCTGCGGCTGGACGGGCGCGGCCTCGTCCTGGCCCCCTCGGTCTTCCTGGGCCACCGGCCGGGCCGCGTGACCCGGAACCCGGCGGGCGGCGGCCCGGTGGTGCTGGCGTTCGCGGCACCGCCCGACGTCCACCAGGCGGCGAGCCTGTGGGACGAGCCCGCCGACACGGCGCGCTCACTGGGCGCCCTCGTCGGCCAGACGCGGGCCGCGGCGCTGAGCGTGCTGCGCACGAGCCGCACGACCAGCCAGCTCGCCAGCGAGCTGGGCATCTCGGCGGCCGGCGCCAGCCAGCACACGGCGGTGCTGCGCCAGACGGGGCTGATCACGACGCGGCGGGTGCGCAACACCGTGCTGCACTCCCTCACCCCGCTGGGCATGGCGCTGCTGACGGGCACGCCCGCGACCAGCCGGGCCGGCTGAGGGCGTCGCCGGACGGCGCGGGGGCATGCCGAGGACGGCCACGCCGAGCGGAGCTGTGCAGCCGGGAGGTCAGACAGCGGCGACAAGGTCGGCGAGGCCGAGGTCGTCGCCGTGGATGTCGGCGAGCCAGGGGTCGTGGATGTACTCGAAGTCGTATGTCTCGGTGTCGAGCAGGCCGATGCTCCCGGCCGTGACCTGCTGCCGGGGATTGATCGGCTCGGAGGTTTTCTGGTGGGCCTTGGGGCGCACCAGTTGGGCGAGGGCGTGGGAGACCGTCGGCCCGTAGCGGCGGGGGCCGTTCTGGTGGTGGTAGTGGCCGCTGACATGGAGGCGCGGCTGCAGGCGTTCGATGAGCCTGGACAGCTTGGCCGAGCCCTGGGTGGTCCCGCGCCGGTGGGACATGCCGTAGGGGCCGTCGTGGGTGACCAGGACGTCCACGCTGCCGGGTTCGGCGGCGAGCAACTGGGCGTACGCTTCCGGGTCGAGGTCCATGCGATCCGATTCGACCCGGCCGAGGAAGGCCATGCGCAGGCCGGCGATCGTGAGGACGTGTCCGCAGGCGACGTGGTGGTAGGCACCCAGCGGGTCGACCGGCGTCACGGCGGCGGCAGCTGTCCGGTGCAGCGTGGCCAGCCAGTCGTGGTCCTCGTGGTTGCCGCTGACGAAGAGAAAGCCCGGGATTTGCCCAAGGGTGCGTCGCACGGCGTCGGCCAGGGGCGGCGAGGGATGGAGCAGCCGGAAGAAGTCGCCCTGTGCTGGGCTGTTCGCCGCGAAGCGGTGGCTGGCTTCATCCCACCGCTCGGGCGAGGGGAAGGCGCCCAGGTCCCCCACCTGGATGACGGCGTCGAGCTGTATCGAACGGCGGTGCTGCAGCATCACCGCCGCCCCCAGCGCGTGCAGCACGCACCCGTGGACGTCGCCAAAGAACGCGACCTTCATCGCCCGTCCTCCCTCACGGCTGTCACTGAGGGCAAGCCTTCCAGTTCGGCGTCGGTAAGGCCATGGGGAAAGCTACGGAGCCGTGCGCGGGCGGTCGCCTGGGGCACCGAACACGGGTGAGGCCGTCGTACCGTGGTGGGGGGGGGGGGGGGGGGGGGGGGG
>NZ_JBQQCA010000033.1:0-83091 GCF_052246635.1 Streptomyces sp. 6N223
GGGTACGGCCTGCGTTCACTCACCCCGCCACCCCAACAGACCACCCGGCCCGGATCAGCGGATTCCCGCCCACGCCCACACCCTCAGGTGACGACAGAACTGCCTAAAAACACACGAACCGCCCTCTCAGAGGCACACCGCCATCTCGAGAAGAGGCTCCACGCCGGGAAGAAGATCGTCGTCACGGTCTAGAAAAAGTCCAGAAGGAGCCGCCTTTTGAAGGCGCTTCAACCGGGAGAACCGGGCGGTGAACTGGGCCTCGATATGGTTGAGCCAGGAACTGTTGGTCGGGGGTGTAGGCGATGGACCCGAACGATCTCGTCCTGGCTGTCCAGCTCAGCGGGGAACCTCACCCTGTCGACCGGTGCCGGGCTTGCCGGCCCTGCGAGTCACAGGAACTCGCTCCGGTAGGTCGAGGCCAATTCAGCCGCGCGGCGGCGGCGCTCCGCGAGCTCGTTCTCCGACAGTTTTGGCGGCGGCGCGTCCTTGCCCGCGACGACATCGCCGATGCGCGTGAAGTACTCGTCCTGGCCGGCGGGGGTGCACATGCACAGCATGCGGGCCGGCGCACCCGAAGCGTTGCGGAAGTTGTGCGGGGCGTTGGCCGGGATGTTGATCGTGGACCCGGCCCGTACGAGGTGCTTCTCGCCGCGGAAGGTGAACTCGATCTCGCCCTCGAGGATCGTGAACATCTCCTCGAAGTCGTGCCGGTGCGGCGGCGGGCCGCCGCCGTCGGGGACGCGCATGTCGATCAGGCAGTACCGGCCGTTGGTCTGCTCGCCGGTGACCAGCATGGCGTACGTGTTGCCCACCAGAGAGATGTACGTCGTGCCGGGGTCGTCGGGGTCCGCCACGGTCAGCGAGCGGGACGGGTCGTCGTTGGGGATCATCGGAATCGTCTCCTTCAAAGGTCAGTCAGGTGAGGATCAGGCGCCGGGCGGGTCTCATGCAGTCCGGGAGTCTCCCGGCCGTCGATGCGCGTGCTGCCCGAAGTGGGAGTCCGGCCCGGCCGCGCGGTGCTTCAGTGGGTTCTTGCCGGTGTCCGAGGGGCCCCATCGCGGCGGGCAACGGGGCGAGGGGCCACCTGTGTGGAGCGCTTGCATACCCCTCCTGCGGCACGGGGTGAGCGCGCTCGGTGCCGGCTCAGATCGACTTGAGGACGCGGATGCGGTCGGCGATGGCGCGGCGGGCGACGTCGGAGGTGAAGGCGATGGAGTCGAACTCGTGCGGGGCTCCGGGGTGCAGGTGGAATTCGACCGGCACGCCGGCGCGGCTGAGTTTGGTGGCGTAGGCGGTGTCTTCGTCGCGGAAGACGTCGAGCTGGCCGACCTCGATGTAGGCCGGCGGCAGGCCGGTCGCGTCCTCGAGCCGGGCCGGGGCCGCCGTGGCCGGGACGTCGGGCCCGCCGGCGGCCTCGCCGAGCAGGGCCGGCCATGCGGTGAGGCTGTCGTCGTAGGACCACAGCAGGTAGGGCGCGATGTGTCGATCGGGGGTGGTGGTGCGGTCGTCGAGCATCGGCATGATGAGGACCTGGCGGGCGATCTTCGGGCCGCCGCGCTCGCGGGCGAGGATCGACACGGCTGCGGCGATGCCGCCTCCGGCGCTGTCGCCCATGACGCCGATCCGGTCGGGGTCGACGCCGAGTTCGGCGGCGTGTTCGTGCAGCCAGCGCAGTGAGGTGTAGGCGTCCTCGAGCGGTGTCGGGAAGGGGTGCTCGGGGGCGCGGCGGTACTCGACTGACAGCATCGGCACGCCGCTGGCGGAGACGTAGCGGGCGAGCGGCCCGTCGAACAGGTCGATGTGGCCGAAGATGTATCCGCCGCCGTGGAAGAACAGCACGGCCGGGCCCGGCGCCGCGCCGTCCTTGGTGTACCAGCGCATGGTGATCCGCGCGCCGTCGTCGGCGGTCGCGTAGTGCTCGCTGGTCTTGACGTCGGCCGGAACCGGCTGGGCCGTTCCCGCGGCGCCGATGATCGGCTCCCACAGGGCGCGCCGCGCCGCGATGTCCCCCACGGCCGGTGGTGTGGCGTCCGCCATCGCACCGGCCATGGGCACCAGCGCCTGGGCGATTTCGGGATCCAGACTGAGTGCCATGGCCTTTTCCTTTCGGTGGAGGATCGGCGTCAGGCGGCGGGCGGGACGACGATGACCTTGCCGTGCACCGTGCCTTCGGCGGCCCGGGCGTGGAGCGCCGGCAGCTCGGCCAGCGGCACCCGCTCGGCGACGTCGACGCGTAGCTCGCCGCGGTCGATCAGCGCTACCAGCTGCGACAGCTGGTCGGCGTCGCTGCGGACGAACAGGTCGATGCCGCGCACACCGCGCTCCTGGTCGGAGGGCGCGGGCATCCATACCGTCGTGTTCACCACGACCCCGCCCGGACGGACGAGTGTGACGAGCGCTGCCAGCTCGGCCGGGTCGACCGGCGCGAGGTTGAGCACGATGTCGACCGGCTCGGTCACCGCCGCGCTCACGCCGGTGGTGGTGTGGTCGATGACCTCATCGGCTCCGGCCGACGTGACCGCCTCGCTGCTGCGCGGGCTGGCCGTGGCGATCACGTGGGCCCCGGCTCCCTTGGCCAGCTGCACGGCGTAGCCGCCGACCGCTCCGCCGGCGCCGTTGATCAGCACGCGTTGCCCGGCCGTCAGCTTGCCGTGGTCGAACAGCGCCTGCCACGCGGTGAGGCCCACGAGCGGCAGGGCGGCGGCGTCGGGCAGGGGAACGCTTTTGGGTGCCGGTGTCAGGACCTCGGCCGGCGCGAGGACGTACTCCGCGGCAGCGCCGGTCCCGTCCATCGGCAGGAAGCCGATGACGTCGTCACCGACCGCGATGCCGTCCACGCCCTCGCCCAGCGCGTCGATGGTGCCGGCGACGTCTATGCCGGGAGTGTGCGGCAGCACCACCGGGATGGGGCCGCGCATGAAGCCGCCGCGGATGTTGCCGTCGACGGAGTTGAACGACGTCGCGGCGACGCGGATCCGGACCTGCCCGGCCCCGGGGACGGGCTGCTCCACGTCCTCGTAGCGCAGGATGTCGGGGTCGCCGTACTCGTGGAAACGCACTGCCTTCATTTCGGTTCTCACCTTCACTGCGATGGAAGTTGCTTCGAATTCGAAGCACCTGTGACGATGGTACCTCTGCTTCGAATTCGAAGCAAGTGGTGTCGGTCACTGCCGGTGCGAGCGCATCGCCACGGCGAGTTCGGCGGCGGCTTGGTCGATGCGGGTGCGCAGCCGTGCCGCGTCGCTGTGAGCCGTGGCCGGCCAGTCGGCGGGGTCGGCGACGACGATCGTGGGCACGGGGTCGGCGTGCACGCTGGTCAGCCGCCTGCGTAGCACCTGCGCGAGGTCGGGTGGCTGCCATCGGGAGCCGCTGTTGAGCGCCAGCAGCACCGGCATGCCGGAGAGGACTTTGTCCCCGAGGGCGGCGAAGAACGAGTCGAAAACCTCGCTCGGGGAGGCGGCGAGCACCGGGGTCGCCACCACGAGCCCGTCGGCCGCCACGACCGCCGCGATCGCCTCCCGCAGGTCGAGGCTGACGCGGTCGTGGGTGGAGTGCTGGGCGAGGTCAACCGCCAGCCGGTGCAGTTCCAGCACCTCCACCTCGGCGCGCGCACGACCGGCCGCGAGTGACCGGCACACGGCCTCCGCGACCCAGTCCGCGAGCAAGCGGGTCGGGTGCCCGTAGCCGACGCCGGCGCACAGGACGGCCAGAGACACCGGGCTCCACGCGGCGGTGCTCATCCCGGCATCGTGTTCATGGCTTCCTCCTCCTCGCGGCCGGGCTGCCGTGCCGTCACCGGGAGGGCCGAGGACGACGGTGCGCGAGGTAGGGAAGTTCATGGCCGGTCCTCGACATCTGTGGGCGGCGGCGCCGTCCTTCTGCTCGCAACCCTGCGCCGCACCACTGCCCGATCTCCATGTTCTGCGGTGCTCAGCCGGGCCCAACACTGCCCACACCGTGCGCGCACGAGGTCACGACATCAGACCCGTGAGACCCTCGCCTCCGGCTCAATACACCCAGCCGGGATGGCATCGAAACACGCGGAGAAGTTCAGTTCCAGCGCCGCCTGCGGTAACTGGAAGCCGGCACCCCACACGCTTCGAATTCGAAGCAGTAGACTTCGGTCATGCCTGATTCACCGCCGTCGCTCGACCCCGTGCAGCTCGGCGCCTACTTCCACCTCGTCGAGGTGACCAGCCTGCTTCGGCATGCCGTCGAGCAGCAGCTGCGCGAGGCCGGCGATCTCAGCTATGTGCAGTTCCAGCTGCTGGCCCGCCTCGGGGACTCGCCGACGGGCAGCCACCGCATGACCGACCTGGCCGACGGCGTCGTCTACAGCCGCAGCGGCCTGACATACCAGGTAGGTCTGCTCCAGAAGGAGGGCCTGGTCGTCCGCGCTCCCTCGCCCGACGACGAGCGGAGCATCACCGTCACCATCACCGATGCCGGGCGTGCGCTGCTTGCGAAGGTGCTGCCGGGTCACGTTGAGGTAGTCAGCGGCCTGCTGTTCGAGCCGCTTTCGCGCGACGACGTCAAGGCTCTCGCCGGCCTGCTGGCGCCGGTGCGCGACCACATGCGCTTAATGCCGTCTCGCTCGGCCGCGCCTCGCCGCCGTAAAGGCGGAGCATAAGCACTCGACCCAGGCCACGCAGAAGGGACAACGACACGTCCCGCTCATCAACGTGGGGCCAGTGGGAAGAACCGGCGAGCCACGCCGAGGACAGGGACCGTCGCATAGCAACCGGACGACGTCGAGTCGGTGCTGCACACATGCGAGCAGCACTCTCCGTCCCGTCGTGCTCCCCCGTGCCCGGTCCTACCCGCGTCGAAAGCGCTCCAGCAATCCGATCTTCGACGGCAGGACAGGACTGACGAAAGGAGCCCGGATTGGAAGCGGCGAGACTGGCGGGCCGACTGGCCGCGGCACGAGCCGGAGCGCTGGTGGGCAGGGAACCGGAGCGGGCGGTGCTCGACCTGATGCTGTCGGGCGCGGCGCACGCTCCGCTCGTGGCCTACCTGCACGGCCCCGGCGGCATCGGCAAGTCCTCGCTGGTGCGCTACGCCGCCTGGCAGGCCGAGCTCACCGGCCGCCGCGTGGTGCACGTGGATGGACGGTTCCTCGACGCCGATCCGCGCCGACTCGAGGAGGTCGCCGCCCCGGCGTGCACCGAACCCGGCACGGTGCTGCTCATCGACACCTTCGAGCAGTGTCAGCCACTGGAGGCGTGGCTGCGCGACACCTTCCTGCTGCGGCTCGCCGACCATGCGATCGTCGTTGTGGCCAGCAGAGTCGCCCCCGACGCCGAATGGTCGCTGGACCCCGGATGGGCGCAACTGTTCACCGCACTGGCCGTGCGGCCGCTCGACGCCGCCCAGTCCCACGCCCTGCTCGCCGCCCGGGGTGTCCCCGCCGAGCAGCGCGGCGCCTTCGTCGCCTTCGCCGGAGGCAGCCCGCTCGTCCTCTCGCTGGCCGCCTCCGTGCCCGCCGCGGCGCCCGGCACACCGTGGTACCCCACCGGCGACATCCTGACGACCCTGGTCGAGCGGCTGGTCGGCGATCTGCCCAGCGCCGTCCACCGACGCGCCCTCGAAGTCGTCGCGCAGGCCTACGTCACCCGCGAGCCCCTGCTCCGCAAAGTACTGGGTGACCAGGACACCAATACGGTGTTCCCCTGGCTGCGCCAGCTGCCCTACATCGAGGCCACGCCCGAAGGGCTGCACCCGCACGACGCGGTGCGGGCCACCCTCGAGGCCGACCTGCGCTGGCGAGACCCCGAGCGCTACGACGACGTCCGCCTGCGCATCTCCCTCGCCGGTCTGCACGCCGTACGCTCCGCCACCGCCGACGACGCGCTCTTGCGAGTCGCGGAATGGATGTTCCTCTTCCGCGGCCAGGACGGCCCGGACAACCTGTACAACTACCGGACGCACCCCCATATCGAGGACACTCCTCTCCGCTCCGAAGACGTGCCCGGCGTGCTGCGCATGGCCGAGGAGACCGAGGGCTCGGCATCGGCAGCCGCGGTCGCACACTGGCTGCGGCGCCAGCCGGAGGCCTTCCGCGTCCACCGCTACGCGGGCTCCTCCGCACCTGTGTCGTTCATGGCCATCCTGCGGCTGGACGCACCGCTGCCCGAGGACCGCGCCGAGGACCCGGTGATCGCAGCAGTCTGGGACCTCGTGGAGGCGGCCGCTCCCCTGGGACCAGGCGAGCACCTGGGCATCCGCCGCTTCGCGGTGCAACCCGGCGGGCACCAGCGGCCCTCACCCCTGATGGAACTCATCAGCCGGCGCACCATCGCCGAGGAGATGAGGACCCACGGACGCGCGGTGACCTTCACCGTTTTCGAAGACGCCGACCGGTGGGGACGCTACCTCGCCGAGGCCGGGATGCCGGAGGTCGCGGCCGTGGATGTCGGCGGCCTGCGACAGCACGTCTTCGGCCGGGACTGGCGACGGCAACCAGTGGAACAGTGGGCGCAAAGCCGGGCTCGCACGGCGGTCACGCCCGTAGCAACATGGCCCGCACCCGCATCCACGAGTGGCCCAGGCGACCAGCTGCCGCGCGCCGTGTTCGAGGAAGGCGTGCTCGAGGCGCTGTGCACCTGGCACACCCCACGCGAATTCGCGACCAGCGTCCTGCTTCACTCCCATCTCGTGACGCCAGGCTCACCCGACCCGACCTCGGACTTGCGCGGTGCCATCACCACCGCCCTGGACGCGATACAGATCGACCCCGCGGGCGTCAAAGCCCACGAGGCTCTCACCGCCACCTACATCACGGCCTTGCGTACCCACAAGGCCGCCGCCCGGCGACTGGGGGTGCCCTACGGCACCTACCGGCGCCACCTCGCCCTGGCCAAGGAACGCCTCATCGAACAACTGCTGAGCCAGCCGGCCACGACATCCACACCGACTCCGGCACACTCGTCTCCGAAGGAGTGAGGGCACCGCAGTACCGCGGGGCGGTCTAAAACTGACGATCATCGTTGACACCTGGGTCGGCGTCATGGGCGCGATCATCGCCAGCAAGTACGTGACGCTGACCACGATCGCGCTGGCCACCGGTTTGCTGGCCAGCGACGGCGGCGGCGATCCGTCCGTCGGGCAGTCCTTCGCGACGGTGTTCACGGCTATCGCCCTGCTCTGGCTCGCGCTGTATCTGCCGTTCCAGCTGGCGAAGTTCCTCCCGCTCGTCGGAGACGAGATCCAGGGGATGTACCAGGCCAGAGACGAGTTCCAGGGCCGCGCGCAGAACGTGGGCGTTCAGGTCGGCGACACCTTCGACGAGCTCAGGGGCCGGTTCGGCGGGCGGGCGGGTGCGGAGGGCGCCTCGGATCACGATGTAGTGGGCTCCGCGGCCCAGGAGGTAGTCGGCGTGCTCGCGCTGGGTGTGCAGCGCATCGCTGGTGACCACGGTTCCTGCCAGGTCGTCGATGGTGTCCAGCAGCGGCTGGAAGCAGGCGATCTCGCCTGTCTTCTCGCCGACGTCCAGCTGTGCCAGGACCAGGCCGGTGGTGTGCTCCGGTGCGGCGAGCAGGTGGATCTTGCGGCCCTTCGCCCTGGCCGCGCCGCGCAGGCTCTTGCCGTCCACCGCGAGGCCGCGCAGCGGGGTGACCCCAGTCGCCTTGGGGCGGCGGTCCGCGAGCCAGTGTGCGACCGCCCGGTCCAGCCCGTACACCGTCGATGCGGGCCAGCAGCCGGCGGACCGTTGTCTCGGCGGGCAGGACCCGTCCGGGCACAAGCGGAATCGGGACGGGCGCCGACCTGTTCCCACACGTGAGCCGGGGCGTCGGCGATCCACTCGCCGACCGCCAGCAGCGAGGTCGCCCCGGCCAGCACGGCACACGCGGTCAGAGCGGGCACGACGGCCAAGCGGTGGTGCACCCCGCGCGGATCCCGCGGGTCCGGCACCTCGGCCAGCCGCTCCAGCAGGCCCGGCACCTCCTCGGATGCGACCTCGGGATGCTCGCGTAGCTGGTCAGGGGCAGGCGGGATCGGCGATGATGCGTCGGCAGGCACGGTCTTCCACTCGGATCACGGGGCGTCGAGAACTCCATGATCTTGGAAGCCGTGCCTGTCACGTTCCCCGGGCACCGCTGAGCTGACAGATCGCCACGAACCGGGTGTCACTCGACTACGCCGAAGCCCTGGCTTCAGGTGGTGGCGGGTATGACTCCGGAGACGAGGGCTAGTCGCATCTTCGATTCGTCTTCGCTGCCCGGTTCGGTGGAGAGAATGACGATCTTCTGCTCGGCGTCTCCCTCGCTGATGACGTCGCAGTCGACGGCGATGGGTCCGACCGTGGGGTGGTTGATGGTCTTGTGGTCTTCTCGATGGGCCCCGACGGTTCCTGAGGACCATAGCCCGGCGAAGCGCTGGTTGGCTTCGCTCAGTTCTTGGACGAGGCGGCGTAGTCGTTTGCTGTCGGGAAAGCGCCCGGTCGCGCGGCGCAGGTCGGAGACCACGGCAACCTCGACGCTGGCCTGGTCGCTCGAGGTTGATGTCCAGTCTGAGAGGTGAGGTTCTCCGTGTCTGCTGGGGAAGGTGTACCGGGCGAAGTTGCGGAGTCGGGGGGCCTTCAGTGACGGGTCGCCGACCAGGGCGGCCCAGCTGCGGTTCCACCAGATCATTTCCCAGTCGGCTGCGAATACGGCAACGGCGGTGTCGTTCAGCCGGTTCAGGACTCGGTGGAGGCCCGGGGGAATGTGGTCGGAGACGTCGGTGTCGGAGGGCGGGAGCAGCGACGCGAGCCGGTAGAGGTGGCCTCTCTCGTGATGGGTGAGCTGTAGGGCGCGGGCCAGAGCAGCGGCGACCTGGGCGGAGGGGGTAGTGATTCGTCCTTGCTCCAGCCGGGTGACGTAGTCGACCGAGATCCCGGCGAGCTCGGCAACTTCCTCTCGGCGCAGTCCGGTCGCGCGGCGCGGATATCCGGAGGGGAGCCCGACGGCCGCGGGCGAGAGTCGGTCGCGCCAGGCACGGAGCGTCGCGCCGAGCGATCCGTCTTCGGCAGCCATGTCGCAAGTATGCCCCGATGAGCGGCTCGGAGGGTGGTACAGGACTTCCTACCGTAGAGCTCTCCCTTCTCCGAGGACCCGGCTTCGACCAGCCTCGAGCTCATGACCTTCGCCATCTCCCATGACCACATCGGTCTCTCCGTGGTCGCAGACGACCTGGACGCCACCATCGACTGGTACGCGAGGCACTTGGGGCTCGCCGTCGAGCAGCGCTACGAGACCCACGGCTTTGCCTTCGTCTTCCTCGCACGCGGGGAGGTGAGGATCGAGCTGATGGCGGGAGGCGCACAGTCCCGGCAGACGCCGACCGAGAGCGTCTTCACGAGCCTGGACCCCTCGCGCCTGCACCACTTCTGCCTCGCCGTGGCGAACCTCGACGAAGCTGTCGCCGCGCTCGCCGCCCAGGGAGTGGGACTGATCGGTGGCCCGATGGAGGTGCCGGAGGCCGGGCAGCGCATCGCGTTCGTGGCCGACAACCTCGGCAACATCATCGAGCTCACCGAGCCCGGCACCGGCACGCGCCGGTAACAGACCTCGCCGCCCCATAGAAGGACAGACACATGATCGTGGTCACCGCCGCCACCGGACAGCTCGGCAGCGCCGTCATCGAACGCCTGCTGGAACGTCTCACCCCTGAGCGGATCGGCGCAACCGTACGCGCCGCTCCCGCTCGTCCGGACCCTGGAGCAGCCGGCGGCGGCCACAGAGGCTGTCCGTCGAACGGTGGTAGTCGGGCGATTACAGCGCTATGACCTGCGGGGATGTGCGAACTCCGGGGCCGTTTACACCGTTTAGCGGGCAGCCTCCGGCCACACGACCGTCGATCGGGAAGGGGCGCGGACATCCTTCGAGCTTGGTCGGTCCGTTTCGTGTTAGGTGGTCTCGGCGAGCAGATGAATGACACCGGCTGGGTTCTTGATCCAGTGGGTTCTGGACTCGGGGTCTTCTAGAGGTTCGACCTCGTCACATGGCCGGATGCCGATGCCGGCGAGTTTGTCGGTGGCGGCGTCGAGATCATCGGTGTGGATCTGGAGCCACAGGTCGGGCTGGCTGTAGTTGTCGACGCAGTCCAGCCACAGGGTGTTGGGGCCGAACCGCACCGAGTGGGTTCTGGAGACGGTCGGCGCGTAGGAGACGTCGTCTTCGTTGACATCGAAGCTCAGGGTGTCTCGGTAGAACGCCACAGTGGCGTCGTACTGTGCCTTGGGAATCTTCATGGCGATGTTCAGACCGGCGGTGAATCTCGGCTCGTTCATTGAGCGTCTCCATCGTTGGTGTTGGTGGCGTCCAGTGCATGTTCCAGCGCGGCCAGTCGGTCGTCCCACCGATTGGCGAGCGTGGCCAGCCACACCTGGGCGGTGCGAATGGCGGCCGGTTCCAGCCGGTAAGGGTGACGGCGGCCGGTTGGTTCGCCGGGGCTGATCAAGCCCGCCTCGGCGAGCTGGCCGAGGTGCTTGGCCACCGCCTGCCGACTAACGGGCAGCCGCCGCGCCAACTCGGTCACCGTGGCCGGCCCAGCACGAGCCAGCTCGTCCAGCAGTGCTCTCCGGATCGGATCGGTCAGCGCCGCGAACACCGCAACGGCCTGCCAGTCTGGGTCAGGCGGCCGCATCGAGGTAGGTCTCAAGGTCGGCGAGTTTCGCGTCCCACCCCTGGCTGTTGGTCTTGTGTGCGGATCGAGCCATGTCGACGGCGGCTTGGGCGAACCCGCTCTCCACCAGGCGTAGCCGGGTGCCCTCGGTCACAGGCTCCAGGGTGAACTCCACCAACGTCTGGGGTGCGCTGTCTTGCGGCAAGCCCTCCATTGCCCATCTGAAGGCGAATCGGTAGGGCGGGTCAACGACTGTGATCGTGGCGGTCGATTCATCGTCCAGGTCGTCCCACCGGAAGAACGCCCGCCCACCGGGGCGCAGATCAATCTCAGCCACCGAGCCGAACCATCCTGACAGCCCTTCGGCGGTGGTCAGCGTGGCCCACACCCGCTCGATGGGGTGCCGCAGCACCACCACCCGCTCGATCGTGTCCGAAACCATTGCTACCTTCCTATAGCAACCTGTAGGTTGCCATCGATGGCAACCTACAGGTTGCGATCACTTCTCGCAAGCTCGGCGAGCTTGTCGGCCAGCGCGTCCAGTTCGGCGCGGCGCGCGGTGATCCTCTCCAACACTCCGGGCGCCTCCCCGATCGCCGTGACGTGATGTTCCTGCTACAGATCGTAGGAAGTGGTGGGTTGAGTTGCGGGCGAAGCCGGGCACTGTCCATACCAGCCTGTCGGATGAGCTACGGCGTGGACTACCGCCGCCGACCAGGGCGAGTACGCCGACGGTCGTCCACGCCAGCCACTTTGAGCTGCCCTTTTCAGGATGTGCAGCCCTCAATAGAGATCGACGTCACGCGGCTGCCATACCTTGATATGGTGTTTGTATGGCAAGCAAGAAGGTAACGATCACGCTGGACGAGTCGCTCGTCGAGGCGATGGCCACCGCCGCTCAGGAGTCAGGTATGCCGCTCTCGCGCCTGATCGCCAGTGCCGCCGAGCGTGAGCTGCGGCTGCGCGCCGGTCGCGCCATGGTGCAGGAGTGGCAGGCGGAACACGGTGCCTTCACCCCCGAGGAGCTGGCTGCCGCCCGCGCGGAGATGGCGGCTGCCGATGCCGAGTTCCTGGGCGGTGGGGGAGCCGTCGCCGCGTGAGCATCCCCTATCTGTACGACACGGGCGCGCTGATCGCCATCGACAACAACGACCGGCGCATGTGGGCGCGACACCAGTTGGCCCTCGATGACGGCCGCGACATCTACATTCCGGCCGTTGTCGTCGGCCAGGCTTGGCGGGACGCCCGCCGCCAGGTGCGCCTGGGCAGACTTCTGACCAGCTGCCGCGTCGAGCCCGTCGGCCTGGAAGTCGCCAAGGCGGCAGGCGTTTTGTGCGGCAAGGCCAAGACCGCCGACGTCGTGGCTGCCACGGTCATCGTCATGGCCGCCACCCTCAGCGCGATCGTCTGGACCTCCGACCCCGACGGCATCCACGCCCTCGCCGACGCTCAGAACATCAAACCTGCCGTAGTCATCCGCACCGTGTGACCCACCAGTGTGAGGCGTCCGTTCCTGATCACCGACGTGGCGTTCTGCATAGGTCTGGTGCGGTGCACCGCAACGCGGCGGGCCGCGGACGGCTCCCGCTCGCGAACACGAGAGCGTCCTGACCAGCAGGGATGAGGTCTTCAGCAGGCGCGGGAGAGGTCCGTTCAAATGGAGCAAACCGGTGGGTGGATTACGTGCCCGCCGGCGCCGGAACGAGGGCGACGAAGGACGCCATCGAACGGAATCTGGTCGCCCCGCCCGCCATGCTCGGTGTGCCGGTCATCGTCCGCGACAGCAGCTTCGCCTACCGACGTCAAACGGCCCATCAACGTTTGAAAGTCCCGAAAGGATCAGTCCTCCGCAGGGCTGATGACGGCGCGAAGGAACTGCTCGGTGCGGGCGTGGGACGGTTCGTTGAAGATCACCTCGGGGGTGCCTTGTTCGAGGATCCTCCCCTGGTCCATGACGATGACGCGGTCGGCTACCTTGGCGGCGAAGCGCATTTCATGGGTGACGATGATCATCGTCATGCCTGACTCGGCGAGGTCTCGCATCACCTTGAGGACTTCGCCCACGAGCTCGGGGTCCAGGGCGGAGGTCACCTCGTCGAAGAGCATGGCCTTGGGCTCCATCGCCAGGGCACGGGCGATCGCGACGCGCTGTTGCTGGCCGCCGGACAGCTCGTGGGGGCGGTTGTCCACTCGGTCCGCGAGGCCCATCCGGGTGAGGAGTCGCAGGGCACGCTGGCGTGCCTCGTCCTTCGGTATCTTCCGGACGCGAACCGGCGCCGTCATCACGTTCTCGAAGGCGGTGAGGTGGGGGAACAGGTTGAATCTCTGGAACACCATCCCGAGTTCGAGTCGGGCCAGTCGAACGGCCTTGGTGTTCATCCGATGCCGGCCGTTCGTCGCGTCCTGGATGATGGTCCCGTCGATTGTGATACGCCCGGAGTCGATGGTCTCCAGGGCGTTGATCGTCCGGATCAGCGTGGTCTTGCCCGACCCGCTGGGTCCGATGATGACGGCGACTTCACCTTCGGCGACGTCGAGGTCGACGCCACGGAGCACCGGAGTTTCGCCGAAGGTCCGGTGAATTCCTTCGATACGGATGAGGGGTCGGCTGGTGGCTTTGGTGAGCTGTTCGGTGGCGGTCACGTGAAAGGCTCCTTCTCCGCCTCGACAGGTGCGGGCACTGAGCGTTTCTTGCGGGGGTGCGGCCGGTTGAGGTCGAGACGGGTCTCGAGGCGACGAAGCAGCAGGCTCGTCGGGTAGCTGACCGCGAGATAGAGGAGGCCGATCGTGGCGTAGACCTCCATGTAGCGGAACGTCTCAGAACCGATCATCTGTCCGGTGAACATGAGCTCCGCCACGGACACGGTCGACGCGAGGGCGCTGTCCTTGAACAGGGAGACGGCGTAGTTGCCCGTTGGCGGCAGGGCTATTCGCATCGCCTGTGGCAGGATCACCGAGCGCATCATCGTCGGCCAGCCCATGGCCAGGGCCGCGCCGGCTTCCCACTGTCCCCGGTCGACTGAGCGGATAGATCCGCGGAATATCTCGCTCAGATACGCACTCGTATTGACGCCGAGACCGAGGATCGCCGCGGTGAGCGGGGAGAGCCGGATCCCCATCGAGGGCAGGGCGAAGTACACGTAGAACAGCTGAAGAATCAGGGGGGTACCGCGCAGGACCTCGACGTAGATCGTCGCCGGCACGTAGAGGTACCACCGCCGCCGGTTGAGCCTCATCATCGCGATGACGAGACCGAGCAGCATGGCGAGGATGAACGCGCCAATGGTGATCTCGACAGTGAACTTCATCCCGTCGAGCAGCCGCGGCAGCCACTCCTTGGTCATGTCCAGGGTCATGTCATCCCTTGAGTGAATTCGGTGGGTTGAGGGACGCGAAGCTCCCGCGTCCGCGAGGCCACTGACACCGAGGTTCCGCGAGACGGCCGCGAGAACGTCTGGCAGGTGCTCGTAGTCGAGGCCACCCGACTCAGGGGTCGCGGTCCCCCGGCACAATGGCGGCATCGCACAAGTCCAGATCGCCCCGGAGATAGAGGGCTAAATTCGGGCGTAGCTCGGCGAGGAACCGTTCCGGCCCGTCGCGGAGGTAGTCCTGCGCGATGTGCCGCGCGGTGGGCCGTCCGTGGGCTCGGCGGACAGGGTCCGGGCGCACGTCGAAACTCAGGAACCGCAGGTCCGCTTCGAGGTATGCGGGGTCCGCGGGCCTCACTGAGTCACGGCTCCAGCCAGGTGCCGGCCGGGCTCAGGCCCGCATTCTCAAAAATTCTCGCGACGGATCCGTCGGCCTTCATCTCTTCGAAGACCGCGCTGAAGTCGTCGACAAATGCGCTGTTCTGCAGGGTCACCGCGAGAGCGTTGTCGCTGTCCTGCTTGTTGGCTGGGGCATAGCCCGTCGAGAGTTCCATGTTGAGATTGGGGTTCTGTTCGATCGCCAGGACCGCGATCGAGGCGTCCGCGAGAACACCTTGGACACGGCCGGTCTGGATGTCCTGGAACGCCTCATAGATCGTGTTGTACACGTTCACCTCAATCTCCTGTCCGTCGGGACACGCCGCGCTCGCCTGATCCAGGCTGTCGACCCAGACGGTGCCCTTGTAGGTGGCGCCCGTGTGGCCGCACAGGTCAGCGAGGTCTTGGATGCCCAGCGGATTTCCCTTGGCCACGGCCAGGCCTTCGGTGTTGTAGAAAAGGACGTCCGTGAAGGCGACCTGCTCCTCGCGCTCCGGAGTGCGGTACATGGCGTCGCCCATGACCTGGATCCGACCGCTGGTGAGGGCCGGGATCAGGCTGTCGAAGGGCATCGGGATCGACTGGATCTCCGCGTCGATGCCCTTGTGCTCGAGGTACTCCCTGATGAGGTCCGGGATGATGCCCTCGGCCTGGCCGCTCGTCACCGACGACCATGGCGCGTCGTTGGACGTCCCGATGGTGACGACCCCACTCTCCTCGATCTCGGAGAGAAGGTCTCCCGTTCCCTGTCCTGATGTGCCTCCGCCTCCGCCTCCGCACGCCGCGAGTGCGAGCGCGGCGATGAGTGTGAGGCACAGGAGTGGCTTGCGACTTCGCATCGTATGGCTCCTGCTCTCAAGAACGTCTCGTTGTTTGGTCACCAGAGGTACGGGAGATCCTGCACCACTTGCCAACATGCCGCAAGAGTTCTTGCATTTCTGCCTTGTAAAACAGGGTGCAGTCGCCGATGCTTGCGTCATCAAGGGTGGTTGGTGCAAGACTGGGTGGCCGATCCCGCCCCGGCCACCGGCCCTGCCACACGAGGAGTTGCCATGAAGACGAAGCCAGGTGATCTGCGGATCTCGCTCAACAGCGACATTGGGGAGGGATTCGGTGTGTGGTCCGTGGCTGACGACCGTGCCCTGCTGGAGCTGGTCACGGACGCCAACGTCGCGTGCGGTTTCCACGCCGGTGACCCCGACATCCTCCTGCAGACCTGCCGCGACGCGGCCGAGCTTGGTGTGACGGTGGGCGCGCAGGTCGGGTACTTCGACCTGCGCGGCTTCGGCCGCCGCTTCATTGACGTCCCGCCCGCGAGCCTTTCGGCCGACGTGCTCTACCAGGTTGGTGCCCTGGACGCGATGGCTCGAGCATGTGACTTGTCGGTTACCTACCTCAAGGTCCACGGAGCGCTCTATCACGCATGTGTCCAGCGCCCGGACATGGCGCGCGCCATCGCGGACGGGCTCGGCATGTTTGGTCGCGAGATCCCTGTCGTGTGCCAGCCAGGCACCCCCTTCGCCGCGAGTCTCGCCGACGCCGGTTGCAGACTCCTTCGGGAGGGCTACATCGACCGGGCGTACCAACCGGACGGTCTGCTGGTTCCGCGTGGGCGGGACGGCGCGATGATCACGGATCCGGAGGCCGCGGCCCGCCGGGCCGTCCAGATCGCGACCACCAGGACCGTGACAGCGATCGACGGATCAACCCTCCCGCTCGAGGTGGACTCGGTCTGCATCCACTCGGACTCTCCCGGTGCGCTCGAGATCGCGCAGGCGGTGCGGGCGGCACTCGAAGACGAGGGCGTGACGCTGCGAGGCGTCCTTGCCTGATTCGCCCAAGCGCTGCGCGGACATCATCCTGCGGGTGCACCGGCTGGCGCGGACCGGCGCCCTCATCGACCTGGGGCGGCTCGAGCACGCAAAGATCGTTGCCGCGCAGGCCCGCCGGCTCGATGTCGACGGGAGGCTCTGGGAGGTCATTCCGGCGGCACGCACGGTGTATCTACAGTCCGCTCCCGAGCACCTCGACAAGATCCTGGCCCGGTTGGGTGACGCTCCAGCCGAGGCGGTGGTGCGGGAGGAGCGTCGTCTCATCGAGGTGCCTGTCCGCTATGACGGGCAGGACCTCGACTACGTCGCCGGGCAACTCCGCATGGATGCCGGCGGCTTCGTGCAGCGTCATTCGACGATGGAATACGAGGTGGCCTTCTTCGGGTTCGCGCCCGGACAGGCGTTCTTCGGGGAGCTCCCGGACGACTTGCGACTGCCGAGAAGAAGCGTTCCGCGCACGAGGGTGCCATCCGGGGCCCTGGCCATCGCGAACGAGTTCACCACCGTCTACCCCGAGCAGTCACCAGGCGGCTGGCATCTCATCGGGCATCGGGCCGGGCCACCGCTGTGGGATCCGCATGCGGATCCGCCCAACCGATTGCGCATCGGGGACAGGATCCGGTTCCGGGATGTCACATGATCCGTGTTCTTGCCAGTGGGCTACTCGCCACGACCCAGGATCTGGGCCGCTCGGGCTGGGGGCACTTGGGGGTGCCCCGGAGCGGCCCCGCGGACCCCTCCAGCCACCACCTGGCCAATCGACTCGTCGGGAACGCCATCCAGGCCGCGACCGTCGAGATCCTGCGCGGAGGTCTTACGGTCGAGTTTCTCGAGCCCGCACTCTTCGCCGTCGCGGGCGCTCCCGTTGGCGCCCGCGTCGACGGGGTCCCCGTCGCGTATGGTGCCACCGTATGGGCGCGGGCGGGAGCGGTCCTGTCGCTGGCGGTGCCTCCCTTCGGGCTGTGGAGCTACCTTGCCGTTCGGGGAGGCTTCGACGTCGAGCCCCAGCTCGGGAGCCGGTCGGTGGACACCCTGTCGGGTATCGGGCCGCCACCGCTGGCACAGGGCCAGGTCGTGCCGATCGGTGACCTCGTGGCCGGCTCTCCGGCCGCGGCGGATGGGCTGATCGGGCTGAGCGATCGCCGGGACGTCGAGCTGCGCGTCTCGCCCGGGCCGAGACACGAATGGTTCACCCGCCAGGCACGGGAGCTACTCGTCACGACGGAGTGGACGTTGAGTGCCGACACGAACCGAATCGCGGCTCGGTTGACCGGGCCTGAGCTGGCCTTCGTCGAGCCACGCCAGCTCCCGACGGAGGGGCTGCAGATCGGCTCGATCCAAGTGCCCCCCTCGGGACAGCCCATCGTCCACCTGGCCAATCACCCACCCACGGGTGGCTATCCCGTTATCGCGGTCGTCGATGAGCCGGATCTGCCGATGCTCGCGCAGAGTCTGCCGGGGACCGTCGTGCGCTTCGCCAGGGGAGCGCCGGGCCGGCGTGCCTGACGGGCGACACCGCACGGCAGGGCCCGGAATGTCCCCGGCCAGCCGCGTCTAACGAGTGGTCACGCATGACCCCGGACCTCACAAACGGGGACGTGATCGGTCCGCCACCGGGGAGGCATTCCTTTTCCGTCGACTCACGCACAACGGCACGGAAGGACGGCGGTGACCTCTATGGAGAATCCGGGCAGGTTGGACTGGACCATCGCTCGTGCCGGGGCGGCCGCGCCGACGAACTCGCCCCAGATCGAGTCGACGATCCCTCGCTGTTCGACGTCGGTGAGATACACCGTGCAGAAGGCCGCCTCGGCGAGTGAGGAGCCTGCCGCCCGGGCGATGGCTTCGACGTTGGCGAGCGTTTGGCGGGCCTGGGACTCGAACGGGGCGCTGTTGAGCCGGGTGCCGTCCGGCAGGCGTGGCGTCTGCCCGGCGACGTGGACCAGACCGCCGGTGCAGACAGCTTGGGAGTACGTGCCGGCCGGGGGCGGCGCGTCGGCGGTCGTGATGATGCGGCGGTCGGTGTGCGTACCCATGTCAGGGGTTCCTTTGCCGTTGGAACCGGTCGTACAGTCTGCGCTCCAGTCCCCGGTCCCGCTTCGCGGAGAGCTCGAGCAGGCGCAGGACCAAGGCGTTCGCGACGGCGGAGGGAGCCACTGCGGAGTTGAAGAAGGTCTGGGTCTCATACCGGGTCATCAATGTCCGCACGAGCGGATCGATCGGGACCGGGGCAAGGGCGCTGTCGGTGACGACGACCGAGTCGGCGCCGGCTACGGTGGCCCGCTCGACGGCCTGGAGTGAACGATCGTCGTAGACGGGGAAGGTGAACGCGAGTACCGCGTCGTCGGGCCCTATGAGGTCGATGTCGTCGAGAACGGTTCCTCCGACCGCCCCGATGAGCCTGGTGTTCATGAAGTGCCGGAGGTGGAACTCCACGGTGTACGCGAGACCGAAGGATGATCGGAAGCCGACGACATGGAGCAGCCTGGCGCCGTGGAGTGCCTCAGCGCACTCGTCAAGCGTCTCGTAGTCGAACGACTCGACGCTCTGGGTCAACGCGTCCAGATCGTCGCGGAGCGAGCCGTGGACCCGCCCATCACGCGGAGACACGGTGCCGGCGACTTGGGTGGCGGCGCGTTGCTCGGCGGCACGGCGGATGGCCGCCTGCATCTCCGGGAAGCCCTTGTAACCCATCCGGATGGCGAAGCGGACAACGGTCGACTCGCTGACGCCGAGCTTTTCCGCGATCCGCAGCGCGGTGAGCTGCGAAGCCTCGCGTGGCTGGGCGATGCAGTACCGCGCGATCTTGCGCTGACTCGCGCTGAGCATGTTTTCCTTGCGGCGCACTCGCTCAGGCAGGGTCTCGTCATCGGGCCGCATGACACCGTCCAGACTCCGAGGCCAGGGTAGGAAGACCGTCAGAATCGCGCCCTTGCATCATTCCATGTGATGGTGCAGGATCTTGTGGCATGACCGCAGAGTATACACCAGCCGAGGGATCCTTTCGGGGACGGGCGGTCGGCGTGTTCGATGCGGGGATCGGCGGGCTTCCCATCGCGCGCGCCGTTGCCAGTTGCCTGCCCGGTGTAGCAATCAGCTACCTGGCCGATTCCGGCCGCCGTCCGTACGGACCCCAGCCGGGAGCAACAGTGGCGAGATATGTCCGCCAGGCCGAGAGGTTCTTCGCCGGCCAAGGTGTCGACGTGTGGGTCATCGCGTGCAACACGGCGAGCGTGGTGGCCCCCGCCACCGACGAGCGTCTGGTGCCATGCGTCGACATGGTTGAGGCCGTCGGTCGCGTCCTTCCCCCTACGACGGCCGGGCGGGTGGCCCTGCTCGGCACGACGGGCACGATCGTGAGCGGAGTGATCCCACGCGGCTACCCCGATCACGACTGGGTGCCCATCCCCACGGAGGCGCTGCTTCGTCACGCCGAGCAGGGTGACGCGAGCGCACCCGCCGTGCCCGGCCTGCTCCTGCGGCTGCGAGACGAGCTTGACGAAAGCGGGGCGAAGCATGCCGTCCTGGCGTGCACCGATTACACATGCATCCTGCCGGCCATGGTCGACGCGTTGCCGGGAATCGCACTCCTTGACCCTCTGGATGGGGCGGTGCGGGCCGTGCGCGACATCATCCGACCGACCGCAACCGATGCGATGACGACAGCCGCCCCGGCGTCACGGGGGCACGAACTCGCGGTCACCGGTCACCATCCCGTCGACATCCCCGCGCTCGCTCGGGAGACGTATGGGCTCGAATTCACCACCACCGTCACCATCAATCTGGATCGCACAGAGAGCTGAGTCCCATAACGTGATCTACAAGCCTGCCGATCGCATCCTCCGCCTCGAAGGTGGCCACCTCCGGGCCACGCACGGCAAGAGCCTCAGGGAGCTCGAGCGCGAGCTCGAAAGCCAGCCCGCCGGACCTGACTTCCTCGACATCACCTACGCGGACACGCACCGGTTTCCCCCCGCCGACTGGGCGCTCGATGAGTTCTCGAAGGCGGCATCCGGCTCCGGGATGACGTACACGCCCTACCGAGGGGACGCCGGAGTGCGATCCGCGGTGGCGGGCAATGTCAGCGGCCTGCTGGGGCTCGACGTCGATCCGGATCGCGAGGTCATCCTGACCCCGGGCACCCAGGCAGGGCTCTATTCCGCGCTCGCCGCGATGCTCAACCCCGGCGACGCGGTCGTCGTTCCCGACCCCGACTACATCACGAGCGACCGATCCGTCCGGTACTTCGGTGCGGAGGTGCTTTCCGTCCCCCTCATCTGGGAGGCGGGGCAGGCGCCGAGGCTCGATCTCGACGTGCTTCGGGCCCAGTTGGCCAAACGGCCGAAGCTCGTCATGTTCTCCCACCCCAACAACCCCACGGGTGCGGTGTTCTCGCCGGAGCACGTCAAGGAGATCGCGCAGGTGATCCTGGACTCCGACGCGCTCGTCCTCGTCGACCAGCTCTACTGCCGTCTCGTCTACGACCGGGCGCCGTTCGCCCATCTCGCGGCCGTGCCCGGGATGCGGGAACGGACCCTGACGACTCTCGGCCCGAGCAAGACGGAGTCGCTCAGCGGGTACCGGGTCGGCGTCGCGGCCGGTCCAGCGGACCTCGTTACCCGGATGGAGGATGTCATGGGCATCGCCTCACTACGGGCTCCCGCATACGCCCAGCACATCCTGGCCAGATGGATCAAGGACGACGAGAACTACGTACAGCAGCGGATCGGCGAGTACCAGGCGCTACGCGACCAGAGCATGTCGGCTCTCCTCGACATGCCCGGGATCGACGTGCGGCGTTCCGGCGGGTCGGCCTACCTGTTCCCCTCGTTCTCCGGCCTGCGTGCGAGCGACCAGGACGTTGCCTTGGCGCTCAAGCGCGAGGCCGGACTCGTGGTGAACCCGGGATACCAGTTCGGCGCCCAAGGAGCCCGGCACTTCCGGATCTGCTTCGCCCAGGAGGAGCAGGTCTGGGCGGCGGCCCTGGTGCGGATGCGGGCAGTGCTCGAGTCCTTCCCCACGGCGGGCTGACGTGCCCCGCTTCTTCAGCGATGCCGAGTACGAGCGGCGTTGGACAGCCGTTGCGAACGAGGTCGTGCGGCGCCGGCTCGACACCGTGGTGATCTGGGGCCGAGCCGGTGGCCAGTTCGAGCACTGCGGCGACATTCTCTACCTGTCCAACCACTTCGCGATCAGCGCGGGGGCGGACTCCGCCATCTGGAACGCGCGATCCTTCGCAGCGCTCATCGTGCGCCCCGGCCACGAACCGGAGCTGCACATCGATGAGCCCGACCCACGCATGGACCGCCTCGCGGTGCGGGACGTCCGGTGGAGCTCGGACCCCGTCAGGGCCGTGGGCGAGCGGCTCCGCGAGCTGGGCATCTCCGGTCGGGTGGGTTTCGTCGGGACGAACTTTTTGCCGGTCAAGTACTACCAGCAGCTGTCCGAGCTGTGCCCGCGGATCGACTGGCGCCCCGAGGACGACCTCGTCAAGACGGTCCGGAAGATCAAGAGTGCGGCGGAGCTTGACTGTTACCGGCACGCCGGTCAGACGGTATCGCTGGCCCTGACCCGGCTGATGTCCGGGCTCATCGCCGGCGAGAAGGAGGCCGTCGCTGCTGGCGCCGCCTCCCAGATCGTCGTCGAACGAGGAGGCCGGATCCAGCTCATGGGTACCACCCATGGGGAGCACATCGGCTACCAGTGCACCGAACCGCTGACCGGATACAGCCAGTTGGCTCCGCGGCCGGGTGACCTCGTGGCGGGGATGATCCACGGCCCCATGTATCAGGGCTACTACCTGGACCCGGCCCGCGAGTGGGTGTGCGGCGGCGCGCCGTCCGGGGGGCAGCGCGGCCTGATCGAGGCCACGGTCGAGATCGTCGAGGAGCTCCGCGGCATGATCAGGCCGGGCGTCCGCCTCCTTGACGTCGCTCGACGCGGCGACGAACTGACGGCGCGCTACGGGGGGGACGCCTCGCCGACCTCGAAGTTCTTCCCCTTCTACGGGCACGGCGTCGGACTCTTCTTCGAGACCCCTCGGATCGGGAGCGCCCTGTCCGCGCCCGACGACGTCTTCGAGGAGGGCATGGTCCTCGGGGTCGAGGCGTTTCTCGCCAGGGACGGCGTCGGCAGCTGCCTCATCGAGGACAACGTCATCGTGCGTGCGCACGGGGTCGAGTTGCTCACGACGACCCCGTGGAGGTGGGACGCATGAGCGGCTCGATGCGACCAGCCGGCGGCGCGGAAACGGGTCCGTTCGCACTGGCGGTCGCCCGGGTCCACGACGGCCTGGGCTTCCTCCCGGATGACGACTGCATCGTCGTTGTCGCCGAGGGCACAATCGTCGATCTCGGCCCCAGGGCCCGGCTGCTCGGCAGGTACGCCGCGCTCCCGATCGTCGAGCACTCCGGTGCCGTGTTGACGCCGGGATGGATCGACACCCATGTCCACTCGACGATGCCGGGGGATGGGCGGCCCATCGAAGAAGTGGCTCCAGCCCCCTTCGAAACGAGGATCGCCGTCGCGACAGCGAACCTGCGGGCGCACCTGGCCGGTGGTGTGACGACCGTCCGTGACCTGGGCTCCCATCTGGACTACCTGACATGGTCTCCGGGGCCGGGCCCCATGCCGCGGGTACTCCGCTTCGGAATGCCGATCACCGCCGAGCACGGGCACATGCACCTCTTCGGTGGGGTACTCAGCGCGGCACGCACCGTCACCGATGTCGCACGAGCGAACCTGGCGGCCGGGGCAGATGGGCTCAAGCTCGTCGCCAGCGGCGGCGGGACGTTCGGGACGGTTCCGCACGAGACGACCCTCGTGAGCGATCAGGTCGCCGAAGCGGTCCGGCTCGCTCATGCCCGCGGCAAGCGGGTCACGGTTCACGCCCTGACCAACGGCGGGATCCTGGCGGCGGCCGCGGCAGGGGCGGACGGTGTCGAGCATCTGGGATTCCTCGCGGCGGACGGGCTCAGCCGCGTCCAACAGGAGGCGCTCGAGGCCGCCGTCGCGGCCGGGATCGTCTTCGGCAGCACTCTCGGCTGCAACGAGGCGTACCTGCACCTGTCAGGCTCGCGGGGCACCGTGGAGTATGACGAGCAGTCCGTCCGGACCGAGTACTACAGCAGGAACGCGGAACGGCTGCTCGGTGCCGGTGGGCGGATAGCCGTCGGGACCGATGCCGGGTGGAAGCACACGCCCTTCGGGGCCTATGCACGCGAGCTCCAGTTGCTCGCCGGAGCCGGCGTGCCCGCCGAGAGGCTCCTCCATCTGGCGACAGGCGGTAACGCGGACGCGCTCGGCGTGCCCGGGCTCACCGGGATGATCCGGCCCGGCCACCCCGCCGACCTGGTGGTCATCGACGGAGTTGACTTCGCGGCGCGCGCGCCCAAGGTCCTGGAGGTGGTCGTCGCCGGCAAGCGGCTCGTTTCGCCGGGGACCCCATGGTGACCGGCGCAGGGCGCGCGCCCCAGCGCAGTGGCGTACGGCATGTCCTTGTGACGGGTGCCTCCCGCGGCATCGGCCGCGCGGTGGCTGTGAGGTTCGCGGAGGCCGGTCACCGGATCGCCGTCCACTATCTGGCGCGGACGGCGGATGCCCGGCGCACCCTGCGACTCCTGCCCGGTGAGGGACATACGTTGATCCAGGGAGACCTGTCCTCCCCCGAGGAGTGCCGAACGGTCGTAGAGGAATCCGAGCGGGCGCTCGGCGGCCTCGAAGTCGTCGTCAACAACGCGGCGATCGCGACGTCTCCCGCGCTTAGGCATCCTGTCGTCGGGACGGACTTCGCGACCTGGACCGACACGTGGGCACAGTTCACGAACATCAACCTCCTCGGGGCAGCCCACGTCTCATGGGCCGCGGCCCAGTCCATGGTCGCCTCGGGTGTCCCGGGCCGGATCGTCAACATCGGCTCGCGGGGCGCCTTCCGAGGCGAGCTGGAGCATCCCGCGTACGCGGTGACCAAGGCGGCCTTGCACGCTCTCGGTCAGTCCCTCGCGATCGCATTGGCCCCGCATGGGATCGCGGTGACAAGCATCGCCCCCGGTTTCACCGCCACGGAGCGCGTTACGGAGCGGTTCGGCAGCGAGATCCCTGCTGGGATCACCGCCGGCAGCCCGTTCGGGCGCATCGCGACCCCTGACGAGATCGCCGCCGCAGTGTTGTATCTCGCGTCGCCCGAGGCCGAGTGGGCATCAGGTGCGATCCTCGACTTCAACGGTGCTTCGCACCTGCGCTAGGTCCCGATCATTCGGATCTTCTTCGAGAAGCCAACGCCTGAACGGGTTGGCTGCGGGCATGGGTGAAGCTCCTGGTAGATGGGTTGTCGGCCAAGATCAACCTGTCCGCCCGGAGCTTCACGTGTGCAGTACGACCCGCATCACCGACCTGGTCAAAGCCCTGCTCACCCTCCACTTGAGGTCTGCACCTGAGGTTGGAAAGGGCTCACTGATGGCGCCTGCGGACCTACCCAGAGGTGATGGGTGGGCGGATCAGGGTCGACGACGATGTTGGTGGGCCAGGTCCGGCCGCAGCCCGGTTATACGCGCGCGGGTCTGTCGTGCACCGCTCCGTCCAGACCCCCGAACGGAGTAGTGAGGACACAGCTGCGCGTGCCGGACGCTTGCACAGCCCGCATGCTGGGGCTCACGGATTCCACGAGTAAGGAGGTCTGAGATGGCAGCCCAGGCTGTGCGAGAAGAGACTCCCTGCGCCATGATGCGCCGCCAAGCGAAGGGTTCCCGCCGCGAGATTAAGCGTCTCAGGAGCAATATCTTCAGTCTCGAAGACGATATCGCTCAGCTCAAACGGCAGCCCAACCCGGACCAGAAGGCGATTGCGGCCCTTGAGCAGAGGTTGGCGAGTCTGAAGGTGCAGCTTGAGCAGGACGAGTTGTCTCTCGACACCCTAGAGCAGGTGATCAGCGAGAACTGCTGATCGGAACGAAGGTCATCCAGACGCCGTCGGGAGGGGCATCGAGCATCCTCCACGGCTGAAACGCTTCCCGGACCGGATCTTCGCCTTCGACGAGTTCGGACCGCTGGGGATCCGGCCCACCGCAGGCTCCTGCTGGGCCGAACAGAGTAAGCCCAACCGGGTGCCAGCGACTTACCGCTGCACCCACGGCGTGAGGTACTTCCACGGCTGCTGGGGCGGACGCCCAGTCACCGCCGTGGCGCTGATGTGCGGCACCACGCCGTCTTCACCCGCTGAACATCAGCCTGACATGGGCAGCGTGCCAGCAGTCAGGAAGAACGTGGCGGTGCCTCACCCGCGCTAATTCGCGGCCAACCTGTGGCCAGGATCGGGCCGGTTGTCGATGGAGCAGGCGTCCATTCGCCATACCCTGATATGGATCGTGCATGGCAAGCAAGAAGGTGGCTATCACGCTCGACGAGTCACTCGTCGAGGCCATGGCCGCCGCCGCTCGACTGGGGGTGCCGCTCTCCCACGTCATCGCGAGCGCCGCCGAGCGTGAGCTGCGGTTGCGCGCCGGACGCGCCGCCATCCAGGAGTGGCAGGCCGAACACGGCGCCTTCACCCCCGAAGAACTGGCCGCCGCCCGCGCGGAGATGGCCGCCACCGATGCCGAACACCTGGTTGGCGCGGGAGCCATCGCCGCGTGAGTTCCCTTATCTATACGACCCCGGCGCGCTGATCGCCATCGACAACAACGACCGGCGCATGTGGGCACGGCACCACCTCGCCCTCGACGAGGGCCGCGACATCTACATCGCTGCCGTCGTCGTCAGCCAGGCATGGAGAAACGCCCCCCGCCAAGTCAGGCTAGGCAAGCTCCTGGCTAGCTGCCGCAGCGAGTCCGTCGGGTTTGAAGTTGCCAAGGCGGCGGGCGTGTTGTGCGGCAAGGCTAAGAGAGCGGACGTTGTGGACGCCACCGCTGTCGTCATGGCCGCCATCCACGGCGCGATCGTCTGGACCTCCGACCCCGACGACATCCACGCTCTCGCCGAACCCAGGACACAAACCCTCCCTCGTCGTCCGCACTGTCTGACTCTCGCGCCTGCGGGCTGCCCCGTTGAGGGTTCCTTAGCGGGGTGCCTTGCTCGGGCATCGTGAAGATGCGTGGTGAAGACCGAGTATGGCTACCAGGACATGTGCCCCCCGCACTGCGGCTGGCTGAGGAAGGGGGGCGCGGCCTGCTCTTGGTCGAGACGGTGGCCGACGTGCTGGTCTTTTCCGCTGCCCGGTCGGCAAGGACTGTGGGGGTCGCCGTCAGGATGGCTCCTGCGTCAGCATTTCCAGGTTTCGCAGCTCCCGTCGACCGCGGGCGATGACGTCGAGCGCCACCGCCAGGTCGGATCCCAGGGGCAGGGGGAAGTCGGCCAGCAAGTCGGGAAGGGTGAATGAGGAGTGCAGCCAACGCCGCAGTGCACGCCAGTCCTCGGTGCGGTGCTCGGGTTCACCCTCGGAGCGTGGGTCCGCGAGGTATGGCGTGTGATCGTGCCCGTTCGCGTGCACCAGGCCGGAGCGGCGTACCAGGCAGGGGAAGCAGTAGCCGCAGTTGTTCGGGCGCGGCCCTTTGCGGGCCCAGCGCTTGGGTGGCCTGCCACAGCTCAGCGTGGACTCCAAGTCGGCCTGGCTCAAGCCGGCGGTGCGGGCGGTCCGGCACACCTCGCCCTTCGTCAGATGGGCGAGCGGATTGTCTACGCGCACGACGGCTTCGCCGCCGCTGATCTCGTCCATCAGGGTGTTGAGGTGGTGCAGGGTCCATGGGTGCACAGAGCGGGTAGAGCAGGAGGCCAGCCGGGCCGCCGTCAGGGGTGGGTTGAGGGCGAGCTGGCCGTTCTCCGGCAGATGGACCGTGCCGACGCGGTGGGCTGCCGCGGCGCGGATGGCGCACGACGCGTACAGCAGGCCGCGGCTACGCGAGGACTGCTCCAGCTCTCTCGGCGCGTCTTTGCCCGCCGGAGTCAGGCTCAACAGCAGGTGGGTGACGTGCCGCCTAGTGGTGAGGCGACGGACGGCGGCGAACGCCTGCCGCTGGACGTCCCTGAGCTTGATCTCGCGGAAGGTGACGAGGAGGAGGGGGCGCCGGTCGCCGGCACGGGCGCGGGTGGCGGCCCAGCCCAGCGAGTCCAGTCCTCCGGAGAACAGGGCGACCTCCGAGGCGAAGTCCGTTGGGTCGGCGAGCGGCATCGCCTCCTGCACCGGCCGTCGGCGCAAGGGACGGAAGACCAGGTCCCATCTGTCTGCGGTGAGCGTTTCGAGCACACCGGTCAGGTGCCTCAACGCGGCGGGGGCACGCCAGCGGTCGGGGTCCGCGACAGGAACGGACAGGTTGATATGACGGGTCCAGCCGTCCGGGGCTGTGGAGCGTTTCACGTCCTTGTCGGCGAGGAACACGGCGCGCGCCACGCGGAAGAAGTCCTCGGCCCATTGGGGAACGGGCCCGGGGAGCTGGAAGCGCCCTGTGACGCGATGTTCCCGCTCCCGATAGGCGTTCTCGCTGAGGATCGTCCACGCGGTACGGGCGGTGCGGCCTGTCGGCAGGTCGGTGGGGTCGCTGCTCCACCAGACGGGGTGCCAGATCAGGGAGCGGTTGAGGTGGTTCATGCCGCCTCGGCCTCCTCCACCGTGTCGCTCGCTTCCTCGGGAGGATCGTCGGCGAGGAGCCCGAGCGCCCGGTCCACGGAGCGCGGCACCAGGCGGCGGGCGGTCGGGACCACGGAGCGCATCCCCACCGGGGAGTCTTCGATCGCCTCCTCGCAGGGGTCCGGGAGGAGCCTCAGCACATGCTCGCCCGCGTAGTCGGCGATGCGGCCTTCGGCGCCGGCGGCCTCCACGACAGGCACGGACGAGGAGATCTGCTCGGCGACAACGGCCCGCAGGAACTCTCCGACGATGTCTGCGAAGAAGAGGCGGTAGAGGATGCAGAGCAGGTCGGAGGCGAGACCGCGGGCGTCCAGGGACACGCCGGGGTCACGCGTACCAGCGCCCAGGGCGTCGCGTAAGTCCGGGTGGAGGTCAAGGACACGGCTGCCGGCCGTCACTGCGGCCCGCCGCAGCACGGCATCGGTGAGGGTGCATCCCTGACCGCCGACCTCGGTGGCAAGGTGGGTGAGGAACGCCGACGGGGAGACCAGGGCGGTGTGCTCGAACGTATCCATGGCATCGACGAGGCGTCCACCGGCCGCGTTGGCCGCCTCGCGGAGGTTGAACGCCGCGACGTCCTCTCCCACAGTGCCGTGCAGCGCGCGCACGTACAGCTCGCTGATCTCAGCCAGCCGCCGCTCGGCATGCCGCTGGTCCGGCCGCCAGCGCGACAGGCTGCTCCCCGCCGCGCGCCACAAGTGGCCCCTCGGGCCATCCCACGGCTTCGACGTCCCCATCCGCGCGCCCCTTAGCTCCGGCCCGTTGTCCGGTGCCCGGTGTCCGTGGCTCGCATCCGGCAAGCCCCTCCTTCTATGGCAGCAAAGGATGATCGTCGCTGGTAGGACGCTGACCGGCCACGATCAACATGGTGTCTCGGGTACGCAGGCATACGGGAGTGACGTGAGGTAGCGTCCGTGTCACGGGAATCTCGTCACGTGCAGCACGGGCATCGGGACAGCCTGGCGAGATTAGGACCCGTTCAGGACGTCCACAGGACGGGCAAATCGCCGAACCGGGGAACGAGCGCCCCGATGCCGACCGGAGCTCGTGTGCGGGACATCCGGCCAAACACACCCTGTTGGCCTCCGCGAGTCGCCGCCCGTGCTCATGCGGCCGCTTGACGCTTACTGACGCTGTGAGGCTGCGGTGGTATCCGGTCTCCACCCGGCATGGCCACCGCCCGGCGTTTGAGACCCGATCCGCCACCTTCGTCCCTCAGCCCCGCACCGCTACGATCTGTGCGGGGAAGCTTGCGGCCTGAGCAGCACCAATCGGCACGAAGAGACACGAAGCAGGGGGAGTCCATGCGGGACGGCCGGTGGACGACGGTCACCGACTCCGAGTTCCAGCATGAATACCGAGGCCTGGAGGCTATCCGCGCCAAGCTCCCGGACAACGAGCCATGGCGGGCCTGGTCGAACTTCACCTTCACCGCCCACACCGGTCACGTCCGGGAGGTGGACCTCCTAGTGGTTGCCCCCGGCGGGGTGTACCTGATCGAGCTGAAGGACTGGCACGGCTCCGTCGAGTCCCGCAACGGCACCTGGTTACAGACCCAGCCGAGCGGGCGGCAGATCCCCCACGGCAATCCGCTGCATCTGGCGAACAAGAAGGCCAAGGAGCTGGCGGCGCTGCTGAAGCAGAGCGGCGAGCGGGTGTGGGTCTCGGAGGCCGTCTGCTTCACGGACTCCTCGCTGCGGAACCGGCTGCCCGCCCACGACCGGCACGGCGTCTTCACCATCCACGAGCTCGTCGAGATGCTGAAGGAGCCACCGAAGGACGAGTACCGCCGGATCGACGTCTCACGGTCGCGCCGGATCAAGGGGGCGCTGACGCGCGTCGGCATCGCGCGCAGCGACGCCGCGTACAAGGTCGGCCCGTATCTGCTGAGCCGGAAGTCGTTCGACTCAGGCCCGACGTGGTCCGACTACCTGGCCCAGCACAGCGAGCTGCCGGAGGCATCGCGCGTCCGGATCTATCTGCGCGAGCGCGGCTCGGACGCCGAGTTACGGGCTTCGGTGGAGCGTGCGGCGCGACGCGAGGCCGCGGTGCTGCGTCACTTCCCGCACCCCGGCGTCGTCCAGCTCAAGCAGTACGACCCCGCCGGGCACGCCGCTGGGCCCGCGCTGATCTTCGACTTCGACCCCCGAACGCTGCGCCTGGACGAATACCTCGCCCAGTACGGCGAGAAGCTGGACATCCTCAGCCGCGTGGCGCTCGTACGCCAACTCGCCGAGACGGTGCGCTCGGCCCATGGCCGGCGAATCTTCCACCGCACCCTGGCGGCCCGAGCGATCCACGTCATCCCGCGCGGCCGTGCCGCCCGCCGTGCCGCCCGCCGGGGCGATGCCGACAGCGAGACCGCCGTCTGGCTCAGCCCGCATCTGCAGATCTCCGACTGGCGGGTCGCCGTCCAGCGCAGCTCGGAGCACGGCGTCACCGGCCACGGCGACCGGCTCGCGCCGACCGCCTTATCGAGCGCGGGCGCGCATCTCGCGGACGGCGCGGACCCGTACCTGGCCCCGGAGCTGACCGCCCTCAGGCCCGACCCGGTCGCCCTCGACGTGTACGGGCTTGGCGTGCTCACCTATCTGCTGGCCACCCGCAAACCACCTGCCGCCAGCCAGGCCGAGCTGGTGGCACGCTACGAGGCGGGCGAGGGTCTGCGCTCCAGCTCACTGGTGGACGGCCTGTCACCGTACATCGACGAGCTGGTGCAGGTGGCCACGGCCTACGACGTCTCCGCCCGGCTGTCGTCGGTGGACGACTTCCTGGACATGCTGGAGGTCGTCGAGGCGGACCTGACCGAGCCGCCGCCGACTGAGGCCCAGACCCCGGCCACGCAGGAGCCTGCGCCCGAGCCCGAGAAGGACGCCCTGGACGCGGTCGCGGGCGATGTGCTGGCGGGCCGCTGGGAGGTAAGGCGCCGCCTCGGTACGGGGTCCACAAGCCGCGCGTTCCTCGTACGGGACCTGGCCGCCGGCCCGGACGTGCGCTTCTCGAAGTCCCTGGCCGTGCTGAAGGTCGCCCTGTCGGACAGCCGCGGTAAAAGGACAGCGGCGGTCCGCGGCGCCTGGGTCGTCTTCGAGGACGAAGCCAGCCAGTCGCTGAGGCCGCCGCGTGCCAGAACCTGGGGCCGGCGCGGCCACACTCCGGTGGTCAGGGTTCGGGGCCGGGGGTCCGGACGGATCTCGATGGCCGGGATGTCCTGCTACAAGACCGGCGAGCGGTCCCGGCTGATCTACCGCTCCCGCCTCCACCGGGGCCGCAAGGGCGAGCCGAAGGGCTTCACTTGGCGCGACTACCGCGACCTGATCATCCGGGCCCGCATCCAGCTCGACGGACCGGTCGTGCTGGTGTGGGACAACCTCTCCGCCCACAAGACGCCGCAGCTCAAGGCGTTCTTCGAGGCCAGCGCCGACTGGCTGACCGTCTTCTACCTGCCCTCCTACGCCCCCGACCTCAACCCGCAAGAGGGCATCTGGTCACAGGTCAAGCGCGGTATCGGCAACCTTGCCGCCGCATCGGTCGATCACCTTGCCACCGCCGTGAAGCACCGCCTTAGAAAGATCCAGTACCGGCCTCGACTGATCGGCACCTGCCTCACCCAAGCCGGACTGTCCCTGGAGAACACACCGTGACCGAACCCGACTCACGCATTCAACATCAGTAGCGCCGCGACCGCACGGGTCGCCGGGCCCGCAGCGGTGGACGAGCCATCTCCGCCGTGACCGCTCTCGCGAGGCTGACCGGCCGTCGTACCCAGGCCGGTGGCGTCGCGGCGCCCGGGGTGACGTGCTGTGATGCCGTCATGGTGCCTTCGCTGGCCGACTCGCGACCAGGCGGCGCCACAACTCGCCGCCCGGCAACGCGCCCATCACCTTGACGTGAGACGTCATACGAATTACGTTCCGGCCATCAGAACAGACGGGCGGGTGCCCCTCGCGCCCTCCGGAGAGTGAGCGGCGATGAGGCAGCGAACACTGTGGTCGACCCCGCGGTCCGGGGCTCTGGCTCTGCCCGGCCGCTGCAGCGCGGGATCGGCTTCCTCTCAGGCTCCGGTGATGACACATGGGTCGTCTGGGACTGGAAGTCCGGTGATGAGGCGGCCGCCGCGTACGTCGAGGCGGCGGCCAAGCTCAAGGGCGGCCTCGATGTCGAGTGGGACCGGCACCGGCTGACCCTGACGGCGGACGTGCCGAACCGAGGCCGCACGCGGCTTGCCGCCCAGCCTGGTGCTCGACGCGAACGAGTCCTGGTCCGCAAGCAAGCCGTCCGGCACGCCGCCGAGTTCGAACGCATCAAGGACCTCACCTGGGTCGAGGAGCCGGTGCGGCGTTGGGACGCCGAAGGCCTGGCCGTCGTCCAACGCGGCATCTCCGCCTCGCCGCGGCGTCCGTGCCGAACCACATCGTCAGCGAGCTGCTGGACCTCCGGCCGCCGGTCGGCCTCTCCCTGGACGAGGGCGAGATCGCCGCATCACGCCGACACAGCGCCCACACCCAGCGGCCCCAGCGTCAGGCCGCAGCGCGCCGGACCACGCCTGCAACCGGTGGCCGACGACGGCTGGAGCAGCCGACGGAGCCGCCTGAGCGTTCCCCCGTCCCGTGCGACGCATCCGGACAGCGATGCGCCGCACATCGCTTCCCATTGACCAACCCCAGTCATCCACCCTTACCCCCGAAGAGAGGACACACCGTGTCTCCACCGCTCTCGTTGGACAGCCGAATATTCCTCGCGGCAGCCGCCGCAGCCCTCACCGCCGCAGTCGTCACCTCCATGCCCGCTTCCCAGGCCCACGCCGAGGCCGCCGATCACACGCTTGTCGTCGCGCCGACCGGTGCCGAGAGAGCCGACGACGACGGTCCTGGCACCGCCGAGCGGCCGCTGGCGACCGTCGCGGAGGCGCGAAGACGGGCGCAGGACCTCGCCGCCGAAGGAGATGGCGATGTCACCGTGACCCTGCTGGACGGGACGTACCGGCTCAGCGAGCCGCTGCGGTTCGGCGCCGCCGACTCCGGCCGCGACGGCAACACGGTGTCCTGGCAGGCCGCCTCGGGAGCCAGCCCCGTGCTGACCGGTGCGGACCCGGTCACCGAGTGGGAGCTCGACGATCCCGAGACCGGCATCTACCGGGCGGACGTCGGCACCGGCTTCGACACCCGGCAGCTCTACGTCGACGGCGCCCCGGCCCAGCGCGCCCGGATGAGCCTGAACCCGTCCGACATCTCGCTCAACGAGGACGGCTTCACCCTGAACAATCCGGACCTCGGCTACCTGGCCGACCTGCCGGACCAGCAGCGCATCGAGCTCCAGGCGATGCTGTCGTTCACCAACCGCTTCGCGCCGGTGGAGAGCATCTCCGGCTCCACGGTCACCATGCAGCAGCCGGCCTGGGACAACAACACCTACGGATACGACACGATCCAGTCGCCGTTCAGGACGCCGGCGTTCTGGCTGCTGAACTCCAAGAGCTTCCTCGACGAGCCCGGCGAGTGGTACCTGGACACCACCGCCGGCACGCTCTACTACAAGCCGCTGGAAGGGCAGGACCTGAGCAGCGCCCAGGTCGAGCTGCCGCGGCTGGAATCGCTGGTCGAGGTCGGCGGCACCTACGACGAGCCGGCCCAGGACCTGGCGTTCGAGGGGCTGACCTTCACCGGCACCACGTGGCTGCACCCCAGTTCGCCCAACGGCTACGCCAACCAGCAGACCGGCGCGTTCATCACCGGCGTCCAGGAGCACCGGCCCGCCGACGCCTTCACCTCGTGCGCGGTCGGCTGCCGGGGATTCGAGGGTGCCCGTAACAACTGGGCCCAGGCCCCCGGAGCCGTGCAGGTGTCGGCGGCCGACGGCATCACCTTCCAGGGCAACAGCTTCGTGAACCTCGGCTCGGTCGGGCTCGGCATCGGCAACGACGCCAACGCCCACGCCACCGGCGTCGGCCTGGGCGCCCAGAACGTCTTCGTCACCGGCAACACCTTCACCGCCAGCGCGGGAGGCGGCATCGTGGTCGGCGGCGTACGCCCCGACGCCCATCACCCCTCCGACGCGCGCATGACCAACAGCGACATCCTCCTCAGCAACAACCGCATCTTCTCCACCGCGCTGGAATACCTCGACCAGGACGGGATCTTCGCCAGCTACGCCACCCGGCTGACCATCGAGCACAACGACGTGTTCGACATGCCCTACAGCGGCATCGGCGTCGGCTACGGCTGGGGCGCCAACGACCCGGGCGGCAGCCCCGAGTACATCAACCGCGGCCTCTACGACTTCCAGCCGATCTACGACACGCCCACCACCCTGAGCGACGTCCGGATCGTGGGCAACCACGTCAGCGATGTCATACACACGATGAACGACGCCGGTTGCATCTACACCCTCTCCGCGATGCCGGGCAGCACCATCGAGGAGAACCTCTGCGAGAACAGCGGGCAGCTCGGCCTGTACTTCGACGAGGGCTCCCGCTACATCACCGCCAACCGCAACGTCTTCCTCAACACCGCCGGCCAGTGGGCCCACGCCAACAACCAGAACAGCAACCTCACCGGCGACCAGACCCTGACCAACAACTACACGACCAACGCCGCCATCACCGGCCTCGTCGACGGCCAGCGCGGCAACACCGTCGAGGGCACCGTCGTCTTCACCCCCGACAACATGCCGATCGAGGCCAGCGAGATCATCGCCGACGCGGGGCCAACCGGCTCGTACGCCGACCCCGCCGATCCGGACCGGTCCCCGCTCGGCGCGTTCCTCACCAGTAACGCGGTGACCCTGGACGCCGGAGGCTCGACCACCATCACCGCCACGGTGAAGAACATCGGCGACAGCCGGGTGAGCCACCTGGCCGCCTCAGTCACCGTCCCCGAGGGCTGGCAGGCCCAACGCACCAGCGGCCCGCTGCGCCGTACCCTCGCCCCGGGTGCCTCCGCCACCACGTCGTGGAAGATCACCGCGCCCGAGGCGTTCGACACCCCGGTCAGCCGGGCGCCGGTCAGGGCGGGGTTCAGCTTCCGCGCCGACGGGACGACGCACACCCTGCCCCGGTCGCTGACGGTGACCGCGCTCAACCCGCTGACCACGCTGGAGGGGTACGGCTCAGTGCCGAGCCAGTTCGCGGAGGCCGGCCCGGAGCTCGGCATCCTGACCGCGGGTAACGACATCTGGGACAACTTCGACGAGTACGGCACCATCTACCAGCCCGGCGCCGCCGGACCCACGTCGACCGTGACCGCCCGCGTCACCCACATGGACGACACCAATCCGTGGGCCAAAGCGGGCGTGGTACTGCGCAACGACCTCACCGGTGCCGGATCATCGGCCGGGTACGCCGTCATGGTGGTCACGCCCGGCAACGGTGTCGCCTTCCAGTGGGACTCCAACGGCAATGGCTACCTCGACTCCTTCAGTGGAATCCAAGGGATCACGGCACCGGCCTGGGTCCGCTTGGTCCGCTCGGGTGACCAGGTCAGCGGCTACTACTCCACGAACGGCAGCGACTGGACCCAGGTCGGCTCTGCCGTGACGCTTGCCGGAGCCGCCGAACAGCAGGACGCCGGTTTGATCGCGACGTCGCACAGCGGCGGAGTGACGGGACATTTCGGCTTCAGCGACCTCAGCGTGATGCCGTGACGACCAGGTCGACGCCGTGACGTGACCGATGTTCTGGCCACCGTCACCTCCGAGGCCGACGAGAGGAGCGCATGGGCAGCCACTGAACGGCGGCGGCATCGGCGCCGACTCCATCAGCCCGCGTCCGCCTGAACACGTGGTCGATCGTTGACGGCTTCCTCAGCGACGGCCGAGGACCTCGGCGATCCGCAGGAACCCGCCGGTGTCATGGCCCAGTCCGATGGCGCGGCGGGCCATGCCCTCGGCCGCGCGCATCACGCCCGCATCGATGCCGTGGGCCTCGGATGTGTGGACGATGTGGGCCATGGACGACACCGCCGAGGTGATCGGGTTGCCCTCACCGGAGAACCTGCCGCTGTCCACTTCCTCAGCGGCCTGTTCGAAGAACGGTGGGAGGAGCGCGCCGATGCCCTTGGCGAACCGTGCCAACTCCCGCGCGGTGACACCCTCCGCTCAACAGCCGTCTCGTCTCGCTCGCACGACAGGGGGCGCGGATGACATCACGGTGCTCCGAGACCGCACTCGAAAGTGCCAACCCCGAACCGGGCCGTATTCGTTGAAACCGGCTCCCTCGAACCGGTCGCGGGCGGCCGCCGGGCCGCCCGCGAACCGCTCGGCGCGGTCACTCCTGCCAGAAGGCCTGACGCGCGACGGACCCGCTCACCGCCCGGCGGTACTGGCCCGGCGACTTGCCGGTGTGCTTCTTGAACACGACGCTCATGTACTCGGGGTGGCTGAAGTCGAGCCGCTCCGCGATCTGCTGGAGCGTCCAGTCCGTCGAGGACAGCAGTTCGGCGACGTGGCCCACCCGGACGCGCACGATCTCGCCGTGGACCGTCCGGCCCAGTATCCGAACGAAGCGGTAGTCGAGCGCGCGCCGCGAGAGCCCGACATGGCGAAGCACGGCTTCGACCGCGAGACTCCAGTCCGAATGATCACGGATGAACCGCAGGGCCTCGGCGACGAGCGGATCGTCCACGGCGAGGATGTCCGATGACTGCCGGGCGACGAGCCGGGTCGGCTCGATCAGCCGCAGCCCCGGTGCGAGCGAGTGCCCCCGCATCATGAGGTCCAGAAGCTCTGCGGCGAGGTATCCCGTTCTCGTCGTGTCCGGCTCGATGCTCGACAGCGGCGGTGTCGTGAGGTTGCCGATGAGGTCGTCGTTGTCCACGCCGATGACGGCGACCGAGTCGGGCACCGCCAGATCGGCGATCTTGCAGGCCTCCAGCACCTCTTGACCGGCGATGTCATAACAAGCAAGCACACCCACCGGTTTGGGAAGATCAGTGAGCCACTCCGCGAGGAGCTCGCGGTCGGCCGCGCGCATCCCCGACGGCTTCATCCGGAACTCCCGCGGGGTGAAGCCGTGCGCGCGGACGTGCTCCGCGAACCAGTTGCCGCGCTTCAGGGACCAGCCGAAACGTTCGTCCCCGCAGAAGGCGAAATGCTGCAGACCCCGTTCCTTGAAGTGCTCGACGGCCCACAGCGCGATGGTGGCGTCGTCGGTTTCTACGCCGGGCAGCTCGGGCAGCAGCCGTGCCGCGCTGAGATCGACCGTGGGGAGGCCGAGCCGCCGGATGAACCGAGCCGTCTCGGCGCTCTCGATGCGGGCCAGCAGGCCCTCGCCGTGCCAGCCTTCCAGCCACGAGAAGTCGGTCTCGTGGCGGCTGTGTTCGGCGAGGTACATCGACCAGCCGGGGTGGGCCTCGACGTACTTCTTCACGCCCACCAGCACGCCGCGGGCGTACGCGTTCGACGTCTCGACCAGCAACGCAACGTGACGGGTCCGTCGTTCAGGCATGTAAAAATTCTAAGTCAGACTGCTGAATAACGCATGGCTTGGTCACCTCCCCGTCCGTAGCCTGGCATGGCCGTGGGAGGTCAAAGATGACGCAGAGAGTACGGATGGCGATTGCCGGGCTCGGATTCGGTGCCGAGTTCATCCCCATCTATCAGGCCCATCCCGATGCCGAGTTGGTGGCCGTCTGCCAACGCACCGAGGCTCCCATGAAAGAGATCGCCGACCATTTCGGTGTGCCAGGACGGTTCACCAGCTACGAGGCGATGCTGAAGGACCCGCAAATCGACGCGGTTCACATCAACACCCCGATTCCGAACCACGCCGAGCACACGGTTTCGGCGCTTCGGGCCGGCAAGCACGTCGCCTGCACGGTGCCGATGGCCACGACGCTCGACGAGTGCCGGGCGATCGTAGCCGCGGTCCGGGAGTCGGGCAAGAAATACATGATGATGGAGACGGTCGTCTACTCAAGAGAGTTCCTCTACGTTCGAGGTCTCCTGGAGAACGGGACTCTGGGCCGGCTCCAGTTCCTTCGCGGAGCCCATTACCAGGAAATGGCCGGATGGCCCGGGTACTGGGAAGGCCTTCCGCCCATGCATTACGCGACACACGCGGTGAGTCCTGTGCTGAGTCTCGCCGGAGCGCTGGCGGAAAGCGTGGTCTGCATCGGCTCCGGCCGCATCTCACCGCAGCTCGCCGGCAAGTACGGATCGCCGTTCGCTGTCGAGAGCGCCCTCCTCACTCTTCGTGACTCACCTGTGGGCGCCGAGATCGCGCGCTCGCTGTTCGAGACGGCGCGTGAGTACGTCGAGAGCTTCACGGTGTTCGGTGACCGCGCAAGCTTCGAATGGGAACAGACTCAGGGCTCGGGACACGTGATGCACACCGGTGAGGTCCCGAAGCACGTCGAGATCCCGGATTTCGCGCACCTGTTGCCGCCCCAGGTCGCTCCCTTCACGACGCGTGGCGTCTACGACGACGATCACGAGCACCTCTCGTTCATTCAGGGCAGCGGCCACGGCGGATCGCATCCGCATCTGGCGCACGAGTTCGTCCGGAGCATCGTCGAGGACCGGCAGTCCGCGATCGACGAGGTCACCGCCGCGAACTGGACGTCGGTGGGCATCTGCGCGCACGAATCGGCCATGAACGGGGGAGCACGGGTGACGATCCCCGATTACGAGGGCGTGACGGGATGACGGCGACAGCATCCGCCGCAGTACCGCGGCCCTTGCGTCTGGCGCGGGCTGCTGGTAGAGCCTGCTTGAGGCGACTGTGAACGTCACATGCTCACATGGTCCGGGTCGGAGGCGGGGGTAATGGCGGCTGACACCAACCGCGGGTCTGGGCGGCCCGTGGCGCGTGCGCTCGGCAACGCGACCGAGCCGCCCCCGGCAACCGTGCACCGGCTTCCCGACACGCCCGCCCGGCGAGGCCGCGTCGAGCGGCACCCGCACTCGCGCTGGTACTTACCTGGTCCCGGTTGTCCGGGGCTCCGCGAGCAGGGGCCGACCGCGAAGTGACGGGCAGCGGGCGGCGCTGACCCGCCGCTCGCAGGCACCGAGCGCCGCGGGCCGAGCGCCGCGGGCGGAGCGCCGAGCACCGTGCGCCGCCTGAGTGACCAGCCTGAGTGACCAGCCTGAGTGACCAGTGAGTCATCGTCCCTTGCCACGGTAGCCCGATCGCCGGCCCGATGGCGCGATGTACGTCCTCAACGGGACCCAAGGGCCCTGCCGTGCCCCGGCGCGTCAACCATGCCGCGCCCGCCGACCGAAGCCGCCATGACGGAGAACGCGCGCCGCTCAAGGCGCCGAACAGCGGGAGAACAGATGAGTCCTGCCCAGACCGATGCGCACACGTGGAAGACGAGGACACTCCGGCCCGGTACGCCGGCCGCCGTACGAGCGGGGTCGAGGTGACCGCGCCCCCGGGGCGAAGACCGGCGACAGCCGCGAAGCGGCGGAGAGCGGAACTCCGCCGGCTACCGGTCTGGTCCGTCGCCCTGGCCGTCACCGTCGCTGCCGCGTGGGTGGCATTCCTCGCCGACGGCACCCCGGCCGGACCGGCCACGGAGAACCCGGGCAAGTTCGTCGTCACGGCGCTCGACGCGGTCACGTTCGCCGGGCTCCTGTTCGTTGCTGCGTCCGGCTTCACCCTGGTCTTCGGGCTCATGCGCACGGTGAACATGGCACACGGTTCGCTGTTCCTGCTGGCCGCCTACATCGCCATCCGCGTGCAGGAGGCGATGGTCGGCCAGTCCCGCAACATCGACCCGTCGCAGGTCGGCCTGCTGGACTGGCTGGTGCCCATGCTGGCGGGCGCGCTCGTCGCGGCCGTGCTCGGACTGGCGATCCACCAGATCTTCCTCCGGTGGAACGAGGGCCAGGAGCTGCGCCAGGCGCTGATCACGCTCGCCCTCACGGTCGTCCTGGCCGACCAGATGCTGCGCGAGTTCGGCGGGCTGGCCCAGACGATGGTCTGGCCCGGTGCCATCAGCCACTTCTTCACCATCCTGGGCGAGCGTTACGCCCTCACCCGCGTGTTCATTCTCGGCGTCGCCGTGCTGGTCGGCGCGCTGCTCTGGCTCTGGCTGACCAGGACGAGCATGGGGATCGTGATCCGTGCCGGTGTGGACGACCGCCAGATGGTGCGTGGACTCGGTATCAACATCAGGCTGGTCTTCGCGATCACGTTCTTCGTCGGCTCATTCCTGGCGGGCGTGGGCGGAGTGCTCGGAGCCTCGTTCGCCGGAGCCGCGCCCGGCACCGACGGGAGCTGGCTGCTGAACGCGCTCATCGTCGTCATCGTCGGCGGCCTCGGATCGCTCAGGGGCGCCGCGGCCGGCTCACTGCTGTACGGCACCGTCGTCGCGTTCTCGCCCGTCTATCTGCCGACCGAGTACTCCTACTACGCGATCATCATCACCTTCGCCCTGCTGGCGCTGGTCCTGGCCATCCGGCCCTACGGACTGTTCGGGAGGCCGGCATGAACGCGCGTGCACTGCTGACCCGGCACAACCTCCTCCTCGCCGCCCTCGTCGTCTTCCTGCTGGTCCTGCCGAGTCTCGCGACACCGTTCTTCGTCAACTTCGTCATGACGCAGACCCTGATCCTCGGACTGGCCGCCGCGACGATCGTGTTCCTCGCCAAGTACGGGGGCATGACCTCGCTCGCGCAGTACCTGCTGTTCGGGATCGCGGGCTTCATGTTCGGCAACGCGGCGCAGGAGGCCGGAGCCCGTGGCCTGAACCTCGGCTGGCACCCGTGGGCATCCGTCGGGTTCGCGATCGTGGTGACCACGGCGGTGGCGTTCGTCCTCGGCGCGATCGCGAGCCGCACCTCGGGGATCTATTTCCTGATGCTCACGCTGGTCTACGCCGTCATCGGCTACTTCGTCTTCGCCCAGATCGTCGAGATCTCCGGTCCCGGTGGCATCACCAGCATCCAGCGGCCGGACGTCCTGGGCCCGCCGGTCCGGCTGTACTACGCGGGCATCGTGCTCTCCTCGCTGGCCTACCTCGGCTTCCGGGCGGTCGGGCGGACGGCGTTCGGGCTGGCGCTGCAGGGCGTCCGCGACGACCCGACCCGGATGGCTTCGCTGGGGTTCAACGTGATGCTGCACCGGACGCTGGCATTCACCCTCGCCGGGTTCGTGGCCGGTCTTGGCGGCCTGCTCAACGTGTGGTGGAACGGCCAGATCGATCCCGCGTCGATCTCGATCGGGCCCACGCTGATCCTGCTGATCATCGCGGTGATCGGTGGCATCGCGTCCTTCGAGGGTGCCTGGCTGGGCGCCTTCGTCTACGTGCTGGTCTTCACCTACCTGCGTGATCTTCCGCTGATCGACCGGATCGGCATCACCGAGGCCCGGTTCAACACCGTGATCGGAGTGATCGTCCTGGCGATCATGGTGCTCTCCCCCGAGGGGCTGACCGGGATCGTCCGGCGACTGCGCCGCCGCCCCAGCGCGCGCCCCGACACGACGCCGGAGCCGACAACCGGCGGCTCGCCTTCCGTTCGCAAGACCGAGAAAGAATTCGGAGTAACACGATCATGAACAGACTCAGACGCCGAACGGCGCCGATGTTCTCCGTCGCGGCGATCCTGGCTCTGGTGGCCGTCGGATGCGGTGGCGGGGACGACTCATCCGGGTTGCCCGCCGACGAGCAGGGGGACGTCGGCGACGGGAGCGCCACGGGCGAGAACGACGTCCGGCTGGGCATCCTGGGCGAGTGTGAGGGCCCCTTCGGCGGCTTCCACGAGGATGTCGTCGCGGGCACGACGCTCGCCCTGGCGCGGTTCGCCGGCGCGACGCCGAACTCATCCACCAGCGCGCTGGAGGGCTTCTCCGGCGCGGCGGTCGAGGGGACCCCGATCGAGCTCGTCGGCGTCGGCTGCGGCGACGACACCGCCGACCGCATCCTGCAAGAGGTGCGGCGCCTGGTGGAGCAACTCGGAGCGAACGTCATCATCGGCCCGCTCTCCGGCGACGAGGGCATCGCCATAGCCGAGTACGCGAAGGCCAACCCCGACATCACGGTGTTCGCCGGCATCTCCGGCTCGCAGGAGCAGACCCTCCAGGTGCAGGCGCCGAACTACTTCCGGTTCTACGGCGACGGCGCGATCTGGAACGCCGGCCTGGGCGACCTGCTGTACAACGAGCAGGGCTGGCGGAACGTCGCGGTCATCGCCGACGACTACAGCTTCGGCCACACGTCGGCGGCCGGTTTCATCGCCGACTTCTGTGCCGTCGGCGGCCAGGTCACCCACCGGGTCTTCCCGCCCCTGGGCACCACCGACTACTCCTCCTACATCGCCCAGCTGCCGAACCCGGACGAGGTGGACGGCTACTTCTGGGCCGTGGGCGGCACCGGGACGCAGTCCGCGCTTGAGGCGTTCATCAACTCCAAGGGCGACCTGACGGGCGACCAGCACGCGGGCAACCTGTTCTTCAACCCGGATCTCGCCCAGGCTCTGGGCACCGACATCGCCGGTGCGCACATCGGCGGCTTCGCCACGCTGCCGGGTGACGTCCGGACCCCGGAGATCGAGGAGTACCTCGCCAGCGCCGACGAGACGTGGGAGACCCTTCCGGGAGCGCTGAGCGCCAACGAGCCCGCGCCGCCCTCGACCGCCGCGGCCTTCGGGTTCTTCTACGGGTACTACACGGCCGGCGTGGCGCTCGTCGAGGCGCTGGAGGCGACCGGCGGCGACATCTCCGACGCCGAGGCCTTCCAGTCGGCCGTCTCCGGCCTCACCCTCGAACTGCCGTACGGCGACATCAGCCTCGACGAGAACGGCAGCGGCATCGTCGACGTCGGGCTCTCGCGGCTCGCGGTCAACGACTCCGGCGAGGTCGTGCAGGAGACCGTGGCCATCGTGCCCGGCGTCGACCAGACCTTCGGTGGCACGTTCAGCCCGGACACGCCGTCGCCGGGGCGGGACTTCCCGGCATGTGAGGAGCGGGACCTGCCGTGGGAGGGCCAGGCCATCCCCGTCGTCGACGGCGTCCCGCAGAACTAGGAGATCCCGGTCATGGCTCACACCAGCGCCGCGCGAACCGAGCCAAACGGCTCGACGCCGGTCGTTCAGGTCCGCGCGGTCACGGTGGCGTTCGGTGGCCTGCTCGCCCTGCGCGGAATCGACCTCGACATCGCGCCGGGCGAGCGGCTGGCGATCATCGGGCCGAACGGGGCCGGCAAGACCACGCTGTTCAACGTGATCGCCGGCGACGTCACGCCGGCCGGCGGCTCCGTCGTCATCAAGGGCGTCGAGTGCGTCGACCGGCCGTCGCGGTACCGGCCCCGCCTCGGCGTCGCACGGACGTACCAGAAGGCGCGGACCCTGGCGGGCCTCACGGTGCGCGAGAACCTCTATCTCGCGCTCGCCGGCCACCGGGGTCGGCACCGGACACTGTGGCGGTCGTCCACCGACCGGCGGATGGGAGAGGCGGCGGCCGACGTGGCGCACCGGGTCTGGCTGTCCGGGCAGCTCGACGCCCCGGCGGGGGAACTCGCCCACGGGCAGCAGCGGCAGCTCGAACTCGGCATGGCGATCGCCACGAGACCGGACGTGATGCTGCTGGACGAACCGGCGTCCGGCCTGTCGCGGGGCGAGCGCGAGCGGCTCGTGGAGCTGCTGGAGTCGTTCGACGAACGCCTGACCCTGCTGCTCATCGAGCACGACATGGATGTGGCGTTCCGCGTCGCCCAGCGGGTGGTGGTGATGGCCGACGGCGAGCGGGTCACGGCCGGCACCCCCGAGCAGGTCCGCAGCGATCCCCACGTCCACCAGATCTACCTGGGCACGGAGGCGTCGGCATGAGCAGCGCACCCCTTCTCGACGTCCGCCGGCTGCGGGCCGGCTACGGCGCGTCGGTGGTCCTGGACGATCTCAGCTTCAGCATGGGTGCCGAGGCGGTCGGGATCGTCGGCCGCAACGGCATGGGCAAGACCACGCTCTGCGACACCCTCGTCGGATTCCTTCCGGCGTCGGGCGGCGAGATCCTGCTGCGGGGCGAGCGGCTGACGGGACGGGCGCCGGAGAAGATCGCCGATGGCGGTATCGCCTATGTCCCCCAGGGGCGGCGGCTGTTCCCTTCGCTGACCGTCAACGAGCACCTCACCATGCTGGCCCGCGGGACACGCGCCAAGCGGTGGACACCCGAGGCGGTCTACGAGCTGTTCCCGCGGCTCGCCCAGCGCAAGAAGCATGGCGGCGCCGCGCTCTCCGGCGGCGAGCAGCAGATGCTCGCCGTCGGGCGGGCGCTTCTGCTGAACGCGCGCCTGATCGTGATGGACGAGCCGTCCGAAGGGCTGGCCCCGACCATCGTCGACATCCTCGTCGATGCCGTGCATCGGCTCGTCGACGAGGGGGTGGCGGTGCTCGTCGTCGAGCAGAACCTGCGCGCCGCGGTCCGGATGGCGCAACGCCAGCTCGTCATGGTGTCCGGCCGGCTCGAAGCCGAGTTCACCGGTGACGAGCTGCTGACCCGGCCGGACCTGCAACGCAGGTACCTCGGCGTCGGCACCGCCGACGGGGCGCGCCAGTGATGCCCGGTCCGCGCGGGCGTGCCGTCACGGCCGAGCAGGCCGGCAGGGGCGGGCCGCCCCGCCCGGCGTGGTGCTTGGGGAAGAAGCAGACGGAATGGGAGGACCGATGAAGGCAACGAGGGCGATCGGGGTCAGCACGTGGGTGTGGACCTCGCCCCTGACCGACCAGCGACTGGCCGAACTGGCACCGCGCATCCGTGAGTGGGGCTTCGACACGATCGAGCTTCCGGTGGAGAACGTGGGTGACTGGGATCCCCAGCGCGCGGCGAAGCTGCTCGACTCGCTGGGCCTGTCCGCCACCGTCGTGCTGGCGATGGCACCGGGCCGCGAACTGGTGGCGGCTGACCCCACGACGATCGCCACTACGCGCGACTACATGCGGCGCGTGGTCGACGTGGCGGCCACGGTTTCCTCGCCGGTGGTCGCCGGCCCGGCCTACGCGTCGGTCGGGCGCACCTGGCGGATCGGCGATGCGGAGCGACGTGACTGCTACGAGCAGCTCCGCGACAGCATCGCGCCGGTGGTCGAGCACGCGAGGGGGGCGGGCATCACCATCGCGGTCGAACCCCTCAACCGGTATGAGACGAGCGTGATCAACACCGTTGACCAGGCCCTGGAGGCGCTGACGGGCCTGCCGCCCGAAGGCTGCGGGGTGGGCCTGGACGTCTACCACATGAACATCGAGGAGCGGGACGTCCCGGGGGCCGTCCGGAGGGCGGCGGGCCGGATCGCGCACGTCCAGGTCTGTGCCAACGACAGGGGCACTCCGGGTGCGGACCATCTCGACTGGCCGGGCATCGTCACGGCGCTCGACGCGGTCGGGTACCGCGGCCCGCTCGTGATCGAGTCGTTCACCGGGGACAACGCCGTGGTCGCGACAGCCGCGTCGATCTGGCGACCGCTGGCGCCGAGCCAGGACGCACTGGCCGTTGACGGGCTGTCCTTTCTCGCCGCCCTCGTGCGGGGAGGAGACCGGCCATAACGGGAAGCCTGTCCCGACGTCACAACCACCCACACGCCCAAATCCATCCACCCAACCAACCCCATGATGACGGCTCCCAGGGTGTCGATCTGCATCCGCAACGAGGCAATGGAGAGAAGACTATGCGAAGACGTTATCGGTACACCTTGTTCACGGTGGTGGCGGCTTTCCTGGTTTCGTTTCTTCCAGGAATTTCCACCAGCTCCGCACAGGATTCCGAGCAGGCATTCGACGTGCTGTTCTTCCACAAGACGACGGGGTTCCGGCACGAATCAATTACGTCGGCCCTCGCCGCTGTTCAGGAACTGGGCCAGGAGAACGGCTTTTCCGTGACCGAGACACAAGATGCTTCGGTCTTCACCGACCAAGGGCTGGCGGAGTACGAGGCCCTCGTCTTCTACACCGACGGTGAGAACACCCTCAACACCGAACAGCGGCACGCCTTCGAGCGCTACATCCAGCGCGGCGGAGGGTTCGCGGGACTGCATTCGTCGTCGAACATGGACAAGACGGACTGGCCCTGGTGGTCCGACCTCATGGGCGGTGGCTTCTTCCAGAGCCATCCCTCCGGCGCCGACCAGTTCCAGGACGCCACGGTGCGGATCGAGGACTCCACGCATCCGTCCACCGCCGGGCTGCCGGCCGAATGGGTCCGCTCGGACGAGTGGTACAACTTCACCGCCAACCCGCGCGAGAAGGTCCACGTCCTGGCCACGCTGGACGAGTCGACGTACAACCCGGGACCGGACGCCATGGGTGAGGACCACCCGATCGCATGGTGCTCCAACTTCGACGGTGGCCGGACCTGGTACACGGCGATGGGCCACCAGCCGGAGCACTATGACGAACCGCTGCTGCGCGAGCACATCCTCGGCGGCATCCAGTGGGCGGCGGGCGTCGCCGAGGGCGACTGCGGCGAGCCGCGCGAAGGGATACCCACGGAGGCCTCGTTCGAGAAGGTCGCGCTGGACGACAACACCGCCAACCCGATGGAGCTCGCCGTCGCCCCCGACGGCCGGGTCATCTACGTCGAGCTGGCCGGCACGGTGAAGATCTACGACCCCGAGACCGGCGCCGTGGACATCGCCGGCCAGATCCCGGTCCACCGCGGCAACGAGAACGGGCTGCTGGGCATAGCCCTCGACCCGGACTTCGAGACGAACCAGTGGCTCTACCTCTTCTACAGCGCGCCATCGCCGGAGGTGCAACACGTCTCCCGGTTCACCCTCGACGGCGCCACCCTGGACATGGCGTCCGAAAAGGTCCTTCTCGAGATCCCGCACCAGCGGGAGGTGTGCTGCCACTCCGCCGGCTCGATGAGGTTCGGGCCCGACGGCAACCTCTTCATCTCCACCGGCGACGACACCGCGCACTTCGCCTCGGACGGCTTCGCGCCGATCGACGGACGTATCCACGAGGAGCAGACCAGCGAGGACGCCCAGCGCGCCTACGACGCGCGGCGCACCTCGGGCAACACCAACGACCTGCGCGGCAAGATCATTCGGATCACGCCCGAGGACGACGGCACGTATTCGATTCCGGAGGGCAACCTGTTCCCGCCGGGTACCGAGAACACCCGGCCCGAGATCTACACGATGGGCCACCGCAACCCGTTCCGGATCGCCGTCGACGACGAGACCGGCTGGGTCTATGCCGGCGAGGTCGGCCCCGACGCGGGCACCGACAACCCCGACCGTGGCCCGCGCGGCTACGACGAGTGGAACCAGATCCGCGAGGCGGGCAACTACGGCTGGCCGTACTGCATCGCCGACAGCCAGGCGTACCGGGAATGGGACTTCGCGACCAGCACTCCCGGCGAGTCCTTCGACTGCGAGAACGGCCCGGCCAACGACTCGCCGTTCAACACCGGCCTGGACGTCGTGCCACCGGCCAAGGACGCCTTCGTCTGGTACCCGTACGGGTCGTCGCCGCAGTTCCCGGAGCTTCCCGGGGGAGCCGGCCGCTCCGCGTTCGCCGGTGACGTGTACCACTACGAGGAAGGGCTGCTGGGCGACGGGCAGTTCCCGGAGTACTACGACGACGCGGTGTTCGTCATGGAGTGGTCCCGGAAGTGGATCGGCGCGCTCAGGCTGGACGAGAACGGCGACTACGAGAGCTTCGAGCAGTTCATGCCGAGCACTCTCTTCCGCAGCCCGCACGACATGGAGTTCGGTCCGGACGGAGCGATGTACCTGATCGAGTGGGGCATGGACTTCAACTACGCGGGATCGAACGTCAACCCCGACTCCGGTCTGTACCGGATCAACTACACCAAGGGGGCGCGCACCCCGATCGCGGAGGCCAGCTCCGACAGGGACTCCGGGCCCACCCCGCTGGAGGTCACGTTCTCCAGCGAGGGCAGCCACGACCCGGACGGTGACGCCCTGACGTACGCGTGGGACCTCGGTGACGGCACCACGTCGAACGAGCCCAACCCGACCCACACGTACACGGAGCCTGGCGAGTACAGCGCGCGGTTGACGGTCTCCGACCCGTCAGGGCGCTCCAGCAGCTCCAACCTCACCATCACCGTGGGGAACACACGGCCCGAGGTGACGATCGAGCTGCCGAACCAGGGCCAGACCTTCGACTGGGGCGACGAGATCCCCTATCGCGTGTCCGTGGCGGACGCCGAGGACGGTTCCGGCGACGCGATCGACTGTGAGCGCGTGACCGTCCAGCAGGGTCTCTTCCACGACGAGGGCGGCAACCAGCACGTGCACCCCGGCCAGCTGCAGACCGGCTGCGAGGGCGTGCTCACCACCCAGTCCGACGCGGAGCACGGCGAGGCCGCGGACATCGCACTGACGGTGACGGCGAGCTACACCGACCTCGGCGGCGAGGCCGGCTCACCGGAGCTGACGGGCGGCGTGACGCATTTCCTGCAACAGAAGCGGAAGGAGGTCGAGCACTTCAGCGACTCGTCCGACGTCGGCGTCAGCGACGCGAACGACGCGGAGGGCGGCGGTGAGGCGATCACCGGGCAGGCCGGCGCGTGGGCCTCGTACGAGCCCTACAGCCTTGACGGCATCGGCGACATGACGCTGCGCGCGGCCGCGGCCGGCGACGCCACGGTCGAGGTGCGGCGTGGCGCGCCCGACGGTGAGCTGCTGGGCACCGCTCAGATCGAGGGCAGTGTCGAGGTGCCCCGAGTGGCCGGCCCGGAGGGATTCGGCAGCGCCGTCGGGCTCAACGGCACGAGCCAGATAGAGAAGGTGGAGCTGCCCGCGGGTGTCGTCAGCGGTGTCGACGACGTCACCATCTCCGCGTGGGTGAACTGGGCCGGCAACCAGACGTGGGCCCGGGTCTTCGACTTCGGAACCGGCACCGGCAACTACATGTTCCTGACGCCGAGTGCCGGCGGCAGCGACAACCTGAGGTTCGCGATCACCACCGGCTCCGGCGAGCAGCAGATCGAGGGCTCGCAGCCGCTGCCCACCGGCGGCTGGCACCACGTCGCCGTCACCCTGTCGGGTACGACGGGAACGCTGTACCTGGACGGTGAGCCGATCGGGACCAATGACAACCTCACGTTGAACCCGTCGGACCTCGGTCAGACGACGCAGAACTGGATCGGCGACTCGCAGTGGGAGGCCGACCCGCTGCTCAACGGCTCTGTCGATGACTTCAACCTCTTCGACCGCGCCCTGACCCCGGCCGAGATCCAGTCGCTGACCGCCGCTCCCGGCGGCGGGGACGTCGGCGGCGGCAACGTCGCCTGGTACCAGTTCGAGGAGGACGGCGGCGCCACGGCCGCAGACTCCTCCGGGATGGGCAACGACGCGAGCATCCTGCTCGCCGAGGACGCCGCGACCTGGCAGAACGTGACGCTCGACCTGAACCAGACCGTGGGTACGTTCCCGCTGTACCTGGTCTTCCCGGACGCTCAGGTGCGCGTGAACTGGATGGAGTTCGGCGAGGCGATCGTGGACCCGGGTGCGTGCACCGATCCCGATCAGCGGGAGACCGTGATCATCGGTGATGTCGACAGCGGTGTTCCGAACTACGACGTCGGCGACGGATGCACGATCAACGACCTCATCCTGGACGAGCAGTCGTGGAGCAGCAAGCGCGCATTCATCGGCCACGTGAGGGAGGTGACCACTCAGCTCAAGGCCGACGGTGTGATCAGCAGCCGCGAAGCTCGTGACATCGTTCGTGCCGCCAACCGGAGCAGATGAGCCTAGGCACAGATCGGCCTGGGCGACCAGGTCGCCGATTCGGCTCACCCTTTCGGACCCGGGTGGCCCGGGGCGCATCCCGCCCCGGGCCACCCGGTCCGCGTTACCCGGTCACGAAGGTCGTCACGCTCTGGGGTCCCCTTGTTGATGACGACGATGACGATCTCGGAGTCGCCGCCCTTGTACGCCGAGGTGTACACGTTCGACCGGGGATCGGCGCCGGTGGTCACATGCCGGCCTGGCGCTTCGCGGAGCTGATCGGCCTGACCCGACCGTTCACGATCGGTGAGAAGACCCAGGGATCCGCACGTGTCGCCCGCTCTGTGGCGATGGGCGGCGCGCTCCGTTTCCGTGGTCAACCTGTGGTCAGACATGTCGTGATGTCGGCCGAAATCGCGTATGGCCGCAGGTCAGGGCCCATGGCGTTCGAGATCCGAACGTTCTTGAAAACCGTCGTGGTGGCAGGTCACCACCCGTCGCGGTGGCTGCGACGCGAGAGGATCGGCGCGCTCGTCGTCGGGGCGCTCGTCTCAGCGGTCGTCGCGGTGCTCAGCGGACTCGCGCTCTCGGCCGCCGGTGACCCGTACGTCGTTCCGGCACTCGCCGTCTGGGTCGCGCTCCAGCTCCTGCTGGTGATCACCCTGCGACTTCAGCGCCGCGACCTCGACCAAGTCGCTCGGCTCGTCCCCCTCGTCCTCGTTTCGACCGGCGTGGTTCTGGCGGTCGGCGAGGCCTGGAACGGCCCGGCCGCCGTGATCGCCTGGAGCTGTCTCCTCGTCGGCCTGATCAGCCTGCTCGTCGCCCGGAGCGGGACCTGGACACTGGGCGGCATACGGGCGGAGCTCACGCCGCGATGGCAGCTGCACCGAGGCGCTAGCGGCAGATGGTCCGTCGGTGCCGGGATCACGATGCTGGACCACGAGATCGTTCACGTCGTGCGGCAACGCGAGACCAAGGCGGCCAAGCGGCTGCTGCCGGCGTTCTTGTACCGGATCAGGTGGCCCGCCAGCCTTGCGGGGGCGGTGCTGGCGCGCCATCTCCGCACCGTCATCCCGGTGATCGGTCTCGTGATGCCGCTGATGCTCGTCGCGCTGCCGGGAGCGATCACGGCGCGGCGCCGTTCGATACGGAGCGCGGCAGCGGAAACCGCCCTCCTCTCGACGCCCTTCGGGGCGGTCTCGCTGCAAACCGTCAACAGAGTCATCGCCGGGCCGGACATGGCACTGCTCAGTCTCCTGGTGGCGAGCTGGCTGATGTGAGGCGGGGAAGCCCAAGCGCTCGTGCCAGGCGACGGTTGCCCCGGCGTCGGCGACGCGGAGGATACGATGACGTGACGCGGACAGCACCCGCCGCGCAGCCGACGAAAAGCAGGGTCGCCGCGGCGTAGGTGGAGGGTGCCGAGGTGGGCCAGGACGATGGCGCAGGGTGTTCTCACTCGTGCGCCCACCGCCCGCTGTAGTGCGCCGCGCACGACGTACCTGGGGCGCGAGCGTTCGATGGCGGTGATGCGGTGGTCGCTTGCCGGATTCTGGCGGATCAGGTCGTGGAGGAGCCGCTGCCGGTGAGCCATTCGGCCAGCACGGCCGCCTGGCTGTGGTCCACGTCCTTGCTGGCGGTCAGCAGGGTGAGTTTGTCGTGGCTTGCCAGGTCACGCAGATGCTCGGCTGCCTGCCGGCGTCCGGGGTCGCGTAGTTCGGCCATGTAGCGGCGGCGGAACTCGGGGTAGCGGCTGGGTTCGTGGCTGTACCACTTGCGGAGTTCGGTCGAGGGCGCGACATCACGCAGCCATTCGTCCAGATGGGCGTCTTCTTTGCGCATGCCCCGGGGCCAGACGCGGTCGACGAGGATCCGCTTGCCGTCCTTGGCGGAGGTCTCCTCATAGACTCTGCGGTAGGTGATCTTCTTGGTCATCATCCGCACCTCTCCGGTACACCCTGTGAGCTGGGAGCGCCCTGCCATCCGGTGAGCTCGCGCGAGCGGTGGCCGGCGTGCGCGGGCCACCGGTCGGTGTGGCTTCGGCACCTTTTCCAGTTCATCCATTTTATGGGCGATTGGCCCAGCGGGCAGGTCGTCGGCTGACGGCGGCCGTCCGGCGAGGATGGGCGAGGAGAGGACCGTGGGTATGCGGAGCGGCCGACCCGGTAGGGGCGCGGCCGGTGTCCGGCTTTCGGTCCTCCGGACGCGCCGCTGGTGATCATCGGGTCGGCTCCGGCCGCGCACGGCGGCAACCGCACCGGACGCATCTTCTCGGGGGACCCCTCCGGTGACGTGCTCTACCCCGCTCTGCACGCGGCCGGGCTGGCTTCCCAGCCCACCGCTACACACCCTGGCGACGGGATGGAACTGCTCGGTGTGCGGATCACGGTCTGGCTCGCGCGCGAGCTGCGGATGCTGCGGTCGGCCCTGCGGGCGATCGTCGTGCTCGGCGGGTTCGCCTGGCAGGCGCTGCTGCCGGTGCTCGATGCCGCCGGGTGGCAGCTGCCCCGTCCGCGCCCGGCCTCCGCGCACGGGGCCCTCGTCGTGCTCGGCGACGTTCACGGAGACCGGCGGGCTGACCCCTGCCACGCTGCGTGATGTGCTGCGCGACGGCGCCGCGATCGCCGGATTGGCGGACAGCCGGAACCGGGGCGGGACGACGTCCGGGTGACACGTGATCACCAGCCGGAGCGGCGGCTCACCCCGCGGTGAGCTGGTCCAGGGGCATGTCCGGGTCGGTGAGCCTGTTGCGGTCGATGCGGTCACCCGAGCGGACCAGGTGCTGGATCGCGTCATTGACGTCCCAGATGTTGACGTTCATGCCGGCCAGCACGCGGCCGTTGGACAGCCAGAAGGCGATGAACTCCCGCCCGTTCAGGTCCCCGCGTACGGCCACGTCGTCGTAGTCGCCGGGCTCGGCGTAGCCCGCGTACTCCATGCCCAGGTCGTACTGGTCGGTGAAGAAGTACGGGACGCGGTCGTACGACGCGGGCTCGCCGAGCATGGCTCGCGCGGCCGTCCCGGGCTGGTGGAGGGCGTTGGCCCAGTGCTCGACGCGGATGTGCTTGCCCAGCATCGGGTGGAGGGCGTTGGCCACGTCGCCGGTCGCGTGGATGTCGGGGTCCGATGTGCGCAGGGACGCGTCGGTCACCACGCCGTTGTCGATGTGAAGACCGGCTTCGACGGCCAGCCGGGTGTTGGGAACGGCGCCGATGCCGACCACGACCGCGTCGGCGTCGATGCGGGCGCCGTCCGTGAGCCGAACCCCGGCGACCCTTCCGTTCCCGCCCACGATCTCGGTGGCGTGCGCGCGCAGTCGCAGGTCCACGCCGTTCTCGCGGTGCAGGTCGGCGAAGACGGGTGCGATCTGCGGCCCCAGGACGCGCAGCAGCGGCAGTTCGCCCGGCTCGATCACGGTCACCTCGACGCCGGCCTCCCGGGCGGCGGCGGCGACCTCCAGGCCGATCCAGCCTCCGCCGATGAAGACGACGCGGGAGGCGGTGCGGAAGGTGTCCATGATGCGTTCGCAGTCGCCGACGCGGCGCAGGTACAGGACGCCGTCCAGATCGGCGCCCGGCACCGGCAGGCGGCGCGGTGAGGCGCCGGTGGCCAGCAGCAGCTTGTCGTAGGGGATGCTCTCGCCGCCGGAGACGGTGACCGCGTGCCGGTTCCGGTCGATCGTGGTGACCGTGGTGTCCAGGCGCAGATCGATGTCCTGGTCGGTGTACCAGCGCGGCGGGTGAACGAAGATCGTCTCGCGGTCCTGCTTGCCCCGCAGGTAGCCCTTGGACAGCGGCGGCCGCTCGTACGGTCGATCCGGCTCGTCGCCGATGAGCAGGAGTCGGCCGTCGAAACCGTGGCCGCGCAGCGCCTCGGCGGCCTTGGCCCCGGCCAGGCTCGCCCCGGTGATCACGAAGGTGCGTTGATGTGCGCTCACGTGTGCTCCGTGCTGCCCTGTGTGCCGTGCGGCTGGGAGGTGCCGGAAGCACGCAGGCTGTCCGAGAGCTTGCCGGCCAGTTCGTCCCAGCTGGCCTCGAACCTCTCCACGCCCTGGTCCTCCAGAACCCGCACGACGTCGGTGTAGTCGATGCCGAGTGCGGCCAGTTCCTCCAGCACCTGATGCGCCTGTCCGTAGGTGTCGCGGATGCCGCTGGCCGGCACCACGCCGTGGTCGGCGACCGCGTTCAGCGTCGCCTCCGGCATGGTGCTGACCACATCGGGGGCGACCAGCTCAACGACATACCGGGTGTCGTCGTAGGCCGGGTCTTTCACGCCCGTGGACGCCCACAGCAGGCGCTGCGGCCTGGCACCGGCCCGCTCCAGCCGCTTCCACCGCTCTGTGGCGAGCATCTGTTCGTAGTGCTCGTAGGCGATCCGGGCGTTGGCGGTGGCCCCCTGCCCGCGCAGCGCGGCGGCCTGGTCGCCGCCCATCCGGTCGAGCCGCCGGTCGATCTCGGTGTCCACCCGTGAGACGAAGAACGACGCCACCGACGCGATGCCGGACAGGTCACGCCCGGCCTCCCGGGCGCGTTCCATGCCGGTCAGGAACGCCTCCATCACCTGGTCGTAGCGATCCAGCGAGAACAGCAGCGTGACGTTGATGCTGATGCCCTCGGCCAGACACGCGCTGATCGCCCCAAGGCCCTGCTTGGCCGCGGGGATCTTCACGAACAGATTCGGCCGGTCCACCAGCCACCACAGCGCCCGCGCCTCGGCGACCGTGCGTGCCTCGTCGTGCGCCAGCCGCGGATCGACCTCGATCGACACCCGCCCGTCCACACCTCCGGTGGCCTCGTACACCGGCCGCAGCACATCGCAGGCCCACCGCACATCGAGCGTGGTCAGGGCGCGCAACGCCTCTCCCACCCCGACCTCGCGCAGGGAGAGGTCGGTGAGCTGTTCGTCGTAGGAGTCGCTGCCCTCGATGGCGTGCGCGAAGATCGTCGGGTTGGTGGTCACGCCCACCACGTGCCGGTCGCGCACCAGCCTGGCCAGGCTGCCATCCGCCAGCCGCTGCCGGCTCAGGTCGTCCAGCCAGGCCGACACCCCGGAGGCGGCAAGCCGCGCGAGAGTGTCGGTCACCATCTGCTCATCACCTCGCCTCAGTCGCCGCGGACGTCACGAACCCGCGAAACGCCGCCTCGGATCAAGACTCACCGATCAGCCGGGGCCGCGCATCCCGAGGGTGCGGGACCAGGCGAGACCCCCAGTCCACCGCACGGCGGGTCCCCGGGTGCGCCATCTCGGTCGCCGCTGCATGCTCGAGGCGTCGAGGGATACAGGGGCGCGCAGGGGACCCGGTCGAGGCGGCCACGAGCACCGGAGGCCGAGGCCGACCCCATCGATCAGTGCCCGTGGCATGCGCGAAAGCGGCGTCGGCTCTCGCAGTTCCCCGGGCCTGGACGGCCACGCGGCAGGGAAACGGAGCCGCAGGAAAGCGGTGGCATGTGACTCATCAGCAACATCACCCCGTCGACACGCCCACGGTGGGCGGCCTGGCCGGTGACGACATCGGCTACGACAGCGAGGAATGGGCCGCTGTCCGCCCCCGGCAGATCACCCCCGAGCAATGGCAGCGATTCGAGGGATACATGCGGGAGATCCTCACCGCACTGGGCATGCCCGACGGATCACCAGCGACGGCCGACACCCCACGCCGCTACCTGCGCGCGATCTTCGAAGCGACCAGCGGATATGAGGGCGACGAGAAACTGGTCACCGCGTTCCCGACCGAATGCCGCGGCGGCCCGGACTGCCGCATCAGCCAGGTGGTGGAAGGACCTATCCCCTTCTTCTCCCTGTGCGAGCACCACACCCTGCCCTTCTTCGGCACCGCCTACATCGGCTACGTCGCCCACGAACACATTCTGGGCCTGTCGAAACTGACCCGCCTGCTCCGGCTGTTCGCCCGCCGCTTCTCGGTACAGGAGCGCATCGGCCAGCAACTCGCCGACGCACTGGAACGCATCCTGCTCCCCCACGGCGTCGCAGTGCACTTGGAGGCGGTCCACCTGTGCACACAGATGCGCGGCGTCCGTGAGATCGAGTCCACCACCCGCACCACCTACTGGCGCGGTACCTACGACACCGAAAGCCAACTGAGGATGGAGTTCTTCGAGCTGTCGGGGCCGAGGAGCGCGGGACATGGCCGGGCCTGACACCGGCGCCGATGCCCCGGGCACGCAGGCGCGGCCTCTGGTGCCGCTGTACGAGGCACCCCAGCTACCGCGCTGGAGCCTGCCACCAGCGCTCACCGAGCTCTACGGAAGCGACCTGGGCTTCGCCGAACCCGTCATCTACAGCAACTTCGTCGCCTCCCTCGACGGAGTAGTCGCCCTCGGTCCCGAACACCCCTCCTCCGGCTCGGCCATCAGTGGAAACGAGGCGACGGACCGCTTCGTCATGGGGCTGCTGCGGGCCTGCGCCGACGCCGTCGTCATCGGAGCAGGCACACTGCGCGCCTCACCACACCACCTGTGGACGCCCCAGCACGTCTACCCGGCCGCCACAGCCGACTTCGCTGAACTCCGCCACCGCCGACGCCGCGCCCCCGACCCGGAACTCGTCGTGGTCACCGCGAGCGGCGACCTCCCGACCGAGCACCCCGCCCTCCACGCCGACGCCGTCATCCTCACCACCGCGGAAAACGCCAGAAACCTTCATGCACGCCTCCCCGCAACCTGCACTGTCCTGGCGGCCGGGCGTGGCCCTCGCCTGCCCATCAGCAACGTGATCGACGCCGTCCGCGCCCGCGGACACGGCGTGGTACTCACCGAGGGCGGCCCACACCTGATCGGGCAGCTCATCCGCGAGAGGCTGCTGGACGAGCTGTTCCTGACCACCGCCCCCGTGCTGGCCGGCCGTGCGAACACGATCCGCCCCGGCCTGATCGCCGGCCTCGAACTGCTACCCGCCCACCGCCGGACAGCGGACCTCGTCAGCGCCCGGCGACGAGCGTCGTACCTGTTCCTGCGCTACCAGATCTCCCACCCTCTCCCGCCCGCTCAGCCCGCCAACCCGACGTGACTTTCCCGAGAGCCAGGTCTTCTGAGATCAGCGAGGGCCGGCCTTCTCAAGCGACACGGCAGCCCAGCAGGTCGGCACCGACACAGACGGCTGGCTTCGCCCCGGGGACCTGGTACGCCTCGACCAGCGCGGCGGCATCCGGCTGGTGGGCCAGGGGGCCGAGCGGGTCCTGAGCCACGACGGCAGCATGGTCCCGGCATCGGCCCTGGAGGACCTACGGCCCACCTCACCGACCACATCCGGTCACGCCCATGACGGAGCGGGAGGACACGTGGAGAGGGCGGCTGGCCGCCGGTTTGATGCGCGGAGGCCCTCAGGGCTGAGGGATGCCTTGTCCGCTTATCTCCTAAAACATCGTGCGCGATGTCTTGACTGGATTCGTCCCCACTTCTAATTTGTCATCCGGCCTGACAAAAGGTCGGTTGCGAGGAACGGGGCGCCGCTCGCCGTGACCGCTGGAACCTCAGGCCACCGGGGATGTGGCCACGGTGTGGCCGCGTCGCCGCCAAGGGCCGAACGCCCGGGGACCCGCCTCGGAAACCATGGGAGCGCTCTAACTACACGTGTTCAGTTAGGGGCAACTAGTGACGACACTTTCCCGACGGCTGAGACGAAGAGCGGTGCGCGCCGCAGGCTTCGTCATGGCGGTCCTGATGGTTCTGACGGGCGTGAACATGGCCTCCGCTCATCCCGGTCACGGGGACGAGACGTTCCGCCTCCTGGTGTTCAGCAAGACCGCGGAGTTCGTCCACACCTCCATCCCCGCCGGTGTCGCCGCGATCCAGGCGCTCGGTGAGGAGAACGGCTTCGAGGTGGTCGCGACCGAGGACGCCTCGGTGTTCAACGACACCGACCTCGCCCAGTACGAGGCCGTCCTATGGCTCTCGACGACCGGTGATGTCCTCAACGCCGACCAGCAGGCCGCGTTCGAGCGGTACGTCCAGGGCGGCGGCGGCTACGCGGGTGTCCACGCGGCCTCGGACACCGAGTACGACTGGGCGTGGTACGGCGGCCTGGTGGGTGCCTACTTCTCGGGCCACCCCGCGCCGCAGAACGTCACGGTGAAGGTGGAAGATCCCGCCCATCCGTCGACCGCCGGCCTGCCGGTGCTGTGGCAGCGCTCGGAGGAGCTGTACAACTTCCGCTCGAACCCGCGCGGCAACGTTCACGTGCTCGCGTCGTACGACGAGAGCACCTACTCCGGCGGCTCCATGGGCGTGGAGCACCCGATCTCCTGGTGCCAGAACTACGACGGCGGTCGTGCCTGGTACACCGGCATGGGACACGACGCCGCCGCGTTCTCCGAGGAGCTGTTCCTGGAGCACCTGCTGGGCGGCATCCGCTCCGCCGCGGGCGTGGTGGACGCCGACTGCTCCGCGTCGCTGACCAGCAGCTACGAAAAGGTCGCGCTGGACGACAACACCAGCAACCCGATGGAGCTGGCGATCGCCGGCGACGGCCGGGTCTTCTACATCGACCGCAACGGCGCCGTGCGCGTCGTCCTCACCGACGGCTCCGTGGTCACGGCCGGGAACATCCCGGTCTACACCGGCCAGGAGTTCGGACTCCTCGGCCTGGCCCTGGACCCGGACTTCGCGGAGAACAACTGGCTGTATCTCTACCACTCCCCGTCGGGATCCGATCCGGTGGACCGGGTCTCGCGCTTCACACTCGAGGGCAACACCATCGACCCCGCGAGCGAGGAGGTGGTCCTGGAGATCGACACGCAGCGCACCGAGTGCTGCCACGCCGGCGGGGCCCTGGAATTCGACGGCCAGGGCAACCTGTACATCGCGACCGGCGACAACACCAACCCGTTCGCCTCGGACGGATACAGCCCGATCGACGAGCGCCCGGGACGGGCGTTCTGGGACGCCCAGCGCTCGGCGGCGAACAGCAACGTGCTCAACGGCAAGATCCTGCGGATCACCCCGCAGCCGGACGGCACCTACACCGTTCCCGAGGGCAACCTCTTCCCGCCGGGCACGGCGGACACCCGGCCCGAGATCTACGCCATGGGCTTCCGTAACCCCTTCCGGATCGGGATCGACCCGGCCACCGACCGGCTCTACGTCGCCGACTACGGGCCGGACGCCGGGAGCGCCAACCCCGCCCGGGGACCGGACGGCCGCGTCGAGTGGAACATCGTCGACGAGCCCGGCTTCTACGGCTGGCCCTACTGCGTCGGCGCGAACACGCCCTACAACGACTACGACTTCGCCACCGCCACCTCCGGCGGGACGTTCGACTGCTCCGCGCCGGTCAACGAGTCCCCCAACAACACCGGCGTCACCGACCTGCCGGCGGCCATCCCGGCCGAGATGTGGATGGGCAAGTCCGCCACCGGCGTTCCGGAGATCGGCGGCAGTGGCGCGCCGATGACCAGCGGCGCCTACGACTACGACCCGGCGCTGGACTCCGGCCGGAAGTGGCCGGAGTACTTCGACGGCAAGGCCGTCTTCGCCGACTGGAACGACGGCCGGCTGTTCTCGGTGCAGCCCACCGAGGACCGCGCCGATGTCGCGGACGTCTCCCGGATGCTCCAGGAGATGAGCTTCAACCGGCCCCATGCCCTGCAGTTCGGCCCCGACGGCGCGCTCTACCTGATCGAGTGGGGCAGCGGATTCGGCGGCAACAACGCCGACTCCGGCATCTACCGCATCGACTACACCTCCGGCAACCGGGCCCCGGTGGCCCGCTTCACCGCGGACAGGACCTCAGGCCCGGCGCCCCTGGACGTCGCCTTCGACTCCGGCGACTCCTTCGACCCCGAGGGCGGACCGATCACCGTCTCGTGGGACTTCGACGGCGACGGCACCGAGGACAGCGCCGAGGTGGCGCCGACGCACACCTACGCCGACCCCGGGAAGTACACGGTGCGTCTGACCGTGACGGACCAGGACGGCCGGTCCTCCGTGTCGAACCTCGACATCGTGGCGGGCAACACCGCGCCATCCATCGAGGTCATCGCCCCGGCCGACGGCGGGTTCTTCGACTTCGGCGACACCATCGCCTACGAGGTCCAGGTCACCGATCCGGAGGACGGCGCGATCGACTGCGAGAACGTGGTGGTGCAGCCGGCCCTCGGGCACGATGAGCACGACCACGGCGGCAGCCAGTACCACGGCTGCACCGGCGTGATCCCCCTGGAAGGCGATCAGGGACACATCGGCGCCAACATCTTCGGCACCGTGAAGGTCAGCTACACCGACCAGGGCAACGGGGCGGCGCCGCCGCTCACCACCACGGAGGTGATCGTCCTCCAGCCCAAGCACCGTGAGGCCGAGCACTTCGACACCACCGGCCGCCTGACCACCTCCGCCGCCGGTGGCGATCCCGGCGTGGTGGCCGAGACGACGGGAGACACGGCCGGCGGCGGCCAGAACATCGGATTCATCGAGGACGGCGACTGGTGGGCCTGGGACCCCGCCAACCTCACGAACATCGAGGAGATCAGCCTGCGCGCGGCGTCACCGACCGCGGGCGCCACCGTCGAGGTCCGCACCGGCGACCCCGACACCGGCCCGACGGTCGCGACCATCCAGGTGGAGCCCACCGGGGCGTGGCAGACCTACGGCGACTTCGCGGCCCCGGTGAGCGGGCCGTCGGCGACCACCAGCGGACCGCTGTACTTCGTGAAGACCAGCGGCGAGCTCAATGTCAACTGGGTCGACTTCGACGGCCGGGGCGTCACCGACAACCAGCGCCCGGAGGTGACCCTGACCGCCGACCCGGTGAGCGGCACCGCACCGTTGGAGGTGAGCTTCGCGGCCGACGCGGTCGACCCGGACGGTGACGACATCGTGGAGTACGCCTGGCAGTTCGGGGACGGCACCACCGCCACCGGCCCCACCGCGACCCACACCTACACCGGGGTGGGCCGGTACCAGGCCCGGGTCAGCGTCTCCGACAGCCGTGGCGCGGTCTCCTCGCAGAGCGTCGCGATCAACGTCGGGGCCGAGGAGCCGGTCTGCCTGACCGGCAGGTCCGACGGCTTCGACGGCGCGGAGCTGGACCGGAGCCGGTGGACCGAGGTGATCCGTGAGAACCAGGACCTCGCCGTGCGCGACGGCCACCTGGTCATCCCGCTCACCGACACCGACATCTACGGCACCAGCAACAGGAACACGCCCAACATCGTGCTCCAGGACCTCCCGGACGGAGCCTGGGAGGCGACCACGAAGCTGACCCTGCCCGCGCGCCTCGCGTACCAGCAGGCCGGGCTCATCGTCTACGGCGACGACGACAACTACGCCAAGATGGTGCTCGGGGGCCGCTCCACCTCCGGGCCCGACGCGGCCAGCCGGATCTTCCAGTTCATCCTGGAGGACAACGGGCAGCCCAACGAGGTCTCCGACAGCAACACCGCCCCGCTGGGCGCGGACTACCCGGACACCGTCTGGGTCCGCTTCACCAGTGACGGCAGCACCCTGCGGGCCTCCTACAGCGGCGACGGCAGCACGTTCACCGAGATGCCGCAGACCAAGTCCCTCGGGGCCATCGAGAACCCGCGGATCGGCATGTTCGGCCTGGTCAACCTGGCCAGCGCGCTGCCCATCACAGCGGAGTTCGACAACTTCGTCGTCACACCCGACGACACCGCCGGCGCGGCCGAGCCGTCCGACGAGTTCGACGGCACCGAGCTGGACGCGTGCCGCTGGTCCGGCATCGTCCGGTCCGACCCGTCGGCCCGCGAGGTGGCGGACGGCGCGCTGCGCATCGACTCCAGCGACGGCGACATCTACGGAGGGAGCAACACCGACCCGGACAACCTCATCCTGCAGCCCGCTCCCGAGGGCGACTGGACGATCGAGACGAAGGTGGACGCGTCCGCCTACGACGAGCAGTACCAGCAGGCGGGTCTGATGGCGTACGCCGACGACGGCACCTACGTCAAGTTCGACTACCTCACCACCAACGCCCCCGGGAACGCGGTCAGCCGCGGGATCGAGATGCGCGGTGAGGCGGACGACGTCGTCCTCTCGCCGCAGCCCAACGCGTCTCCGGCACCCACCCAGGGTGTCTGGTACCTGCGGATGACCAAGGCGGGCAACGCCTTCACCGGCTCCTACAGCGCGGACGGGGAGACCTGGACCGACCTGCCGCCGGTGACCAACGAGGCGCTGGCCGGCGGCGGCATGCAGTTCGGCGTCTACGCCATGGGAGGCCCGCAGACGGCGTCGAAGCCCGCGTCCTTCGACTACTTCCACCTCCTCGACGACGACACCACCCCGCCGGCCGTCGAGGTGACGACCGACCCCGCCGAACCCAACGGCGAGGCCGGGTGGTGGACGACGCCCGTGACGGTGACGGCGACCGCCACCGACGAGGAGGGCGGCGAGGTCGCCACCGAGTACCGGATCGGTGACGGCGCATGGTCGGAGTACACGGCGCCATTCACCCTGTCCGACGACGGCACGCACACGGTGCAGGTGCGGGCCGGCGACACCGCGGGCAACGTCTCGGATGTCGTGTCCACGGTGATCCGGATCGACGGCTCCGCTCCGGTGGTATCCCTCACCGGCATCGCCGACGGCGACGAGATCAGCCTGGCCGACGTCGTCGAGGTGACGGCCGAGGCCGAGGACGCGACATCGGGTGTGGCCGGGGTCGAGTTCACCCTGGACGGGGAGCCGGCCGGGACACCGGTCACCCTCGACCCGGCCGGCCTGGGACTCGGCGACCACGTGCTCGCCGCGACCGTGACGGACGTGGCGGGCAACACCGCGGAGTCCCGGGCGTCGTTCACCGTCGTGGCCGACTACGCCGGGGCCATCGCTCTGGTGGAGCACCTCGTCAGCGAGGACCGGATCAGCGAGCGCACCGGCGACAAGCTGATCAGTTATCTGGAGAAGGCCGAGGCCTACAGCACGTCGAAGCCCGGGAAGGCGGAGGCATGGCTCAACCGCTTCATTGATCAGGCCGAGCTCGTGAAGGACCAGGAGGTGAGTGAACTCCTGATCTCCGTCGGCGAGGCACTGCGCGAGCAGCTCTGACGGAATCTGCCGAACGGGGGAAGGCATGGGTCTTTTCAGGCCCATGCCTTCCCCCGTTCCACCGTCGAGAGTGAGATTCTCGGAGGAAATACCCGTGCCTTTTCTCGTGCTCATTCCAGCGACTTCTTTCTGATTTTTCTGTTTCCTCGCAGGCGCGCGCCGCATCCGATTCCTCAGCAACGGGAACGGCGAGCGGCGGCAGCAGGCCGCGGGGGACGCGGCGTCACATGGAGTCGGCCCGTGCCGACTTGTGGCAGGTCGGCGGCGTGTGCGCGGTCGCGGCATGGCGCCCGCGGACGCTGCGATCCGTGGTCACTGTGGGGAGAAACGCCGCGAAAATGGTGGGAACGGCATGGGAACGGGGTGGGAACAGTGTGCCATTCGTGATGAATGCACGGACGGATGGCGGAGGACTCGACAGGGCGGGGGACGGCGTCCTCCCTGCGGCGTCGCGCCGGCCGCACGCAGGCGTCATCGGCGCGTTCGAGGCAATGATTTTTCCGCGAGAGTACGCGGCGCACGCGCGGCGAGAAGAGACAGAGCCGGGGAACGACGTCCGCATCGTCCGTCCGGCGGGCCGGCGCTCCCGGCGTGCCGCCCGCGCCGGGGCCGTCGGCACCACCGGCCCGACGCCCCTCACCCGATGACAGATACCTTTGCATTCTGTTTGATGCTGCGATGTTTGGGACTCAGGGCTCAGAGCTCAGGGCTCAGGGTCACTGGCCAGTCTCAGAATTGGCCGCCCGGGGTGTGTCCTCCATCTTGACCCTCCATTGGGGCCTGATTAGATTTCCGCTCAACAGGCAAACTCTTGACCTGCGTGACAACGTCATTCCAGTATCACGATCCGGCCTCGGTGCCGGATCGTGGGGGCACACGAAGGGGCGGCATGAGCGGCGCTCAGATCCGACCGCGGGTCGGCATGTCCGCCGCGGACCAGATCGCGGTCCGCAGGCAGAACCTCTCGCTCGTGCTCACCTACCCGCGCGACCACGGCCCCCGGTCACGGGCCCGGCTCGCGGTAGAGACGGGCCTGAACAAGGCGACGGTCTCCAGCCTGGTGGCCGAGCTGCCCGGCGCGGTGCTGCGCGGCCTGGAGAAGAAGGACATCCGGACGGTCGGCATGACGATCGCGGTGCCCGGCCTGGTCGAGTCCGCCACCGGGGTCGTCCGCGTGGCGCCGAACCTGGGCTGGCGGGACATCGCCGTCGTCGACGAGATCGCCGCCTCCTGGGAATCCCTCGTACCCGATCCTGCTGGACAACGAGGCCAACCTCGCCGCGCTGGCCGAGACGCAGGCGATGGGAGCCGCGAGGGCCTTCGACCCGGTCCTGGTCACCGGGCCCGGCGCCGCCGCTTGGAGGTGCTGTACGCCCTGCCCTCGGAGTCCCTGCTGCGGGCCTACGCCCCACCCGCCGCCGCCACCGGCCAGGCGTCCGCCAGGGCACCGAAGGACCACCCGCATCACCACTACGGAGACGGGACATGACTGGCGAACGGGTGGGAGTGTGGCTGATCGGAGCGCGCGGCTGCGTGGCGACGACTGCGATCAGTGGACTGCTGGCCCCGCGCGCCGGCCTCGTACCGCCCCCGACGGCATGCCGCACGGAACCGTCGACGACCATGCGCGGCGCAGACTACCGGCGACGCTCGCCTCGTCACGCGCAAGCGGGAGCTCGCCGTCGAGTGTCACCTCGACCAGCACAGCTGGCGCCACGGCGTTCTCACGTGCTCCTGTTCGCCGCCATCCCGCTCGCCGGTCGCCGGTTCCGGGTCGTCGCACCGACGGCGAACTGCTGCGCATCGCCGGCGCGTACGGGGACGAGCATCGCGCGGCCTCCTGCTGGAGGCCGAGAAGACGTCACCATGAGAGGTCCGCATGCGGGCGGCGATACCCTCGTCGCTGTCCGGCCCCGGGGTTCGGGGCCGATTCGGCCCGGCCCGTGATTCCGGCGCGGGGCTCGTGGTGCGCGGGGAGCCGACACGCTCGGTTCTCAGCCACATGGCGCCGGGGGAACAGCGCTCCCCCCGGCGCCATGTGGCTGCCCTCTGCGCCGCCCCGCTCCGCCGTCGTCACGGTCAGAATCGGCATCTCTGGACCGTCGAACGGCGGCCACCTACTGAGGATCGAGTTGCATCGCTTTCCTGGCTGTCGTTCCCAAGGGGGTGGCAGCCAGGTAGGTGACTCGGAGAATGCCCGTGGTGGGTTCGCGGTCGATGAGCACGTTGACGCCGTAGACCAACTCGATCAGGTCGGAGGTCAGTGCGGTCTCAGGGGTGCCTGCGGCGACCACCTGTCCGTGGTCGAGGATGACGATGTGGTCGCAGTAGCGGGCGGCGAGGTTGAGGTCATGCAGGGCGACGACGCAGGTGACGTCCAGCGTTCTCAGCAGAGCGAGGAGTTCGAGCTGGTGCCGGATGTCGAGGTGGTTCGTGGGTTCGTCGAGGACGATCTCGCGGGGCTCCTGGGCGAGGGCACGGGCGAGTTGGGTGCGCTGTTTCTCTCCTCCGGAGAGGGTGTGCCAGGCCCGGTGCTGTTTGTCGGCGACGTCGACCCGTTCCAGTGCCGCGTCGACGATCTGCTGATCGTGCCTGGTCAGTGCGTCGAAGCGACCCCGAAAAGGTGTGCGGCCGAGTTCCACGACCTGGCGAACGCTGACGTGGTTGTGGGCGGACACGTCCTGTTCGACGACGGCGAGCCGCCGGGCGAGCACACGGCGGCCGAGATCACGCAGGCTGGTGTCGTCGTAGCGGACGATTCCGGTGTCGGGGCGGCGCAACCCGGCGAGCAGGCGCAGCAGTGTCGACTTGCCCGAGCCGTTGGGGCCGAGGAGCCCGACGATCTTCCCGTCCTGGGCCGCCATCTCGATGTTGTCGAGCAGCCGGTGACCTTTGACCGACCAGGAGAGTTCGGTGGAGGTGATGCGGCCCATCAGGACTCCAGACGCTTCAGAACCAGCGCGAAGGCGGGCGCGCCGAGAAGCGCGGTGATGACGCCTGCGGGCAATTCGTGGGGCGTGAACGCGGTCCGTGCGAACGTATCCACCCAGATGAGGAAGATGGCGCCGACGATCGCCGACAGGGGTAGCAGGGAGCGGTGCGTCGGGCCTGCCAGGATGCGGACGGCGTGCGGGATGAGCAGCCCGATGAAGGCGATCGCGCCGGAGGCCGCCACGGCAGCCGCCGTGATGACGGCGGTCAGCACCATCAGCCAGATGCGGGCGGCGGTGACGTTGATCCCCAGGGCGGCGGCGGAGTCCCAGCCGAACGTGAAGGCGTCGAGGGCCGGCGCGAAGAACTGAATGGCGAGCACCCCGATCAGGATGATCACGACGGTGACGCTCACCCCCTCCCACCGGGCACCCGCGAGGGTGCCGAGCAGCCAGTAGGTGAAGCCGCGGGTGGAGTTCGCGTCCCCGCTGACCATGAGGATGACCGAGGTGACGGCGGCGAAGAACTGGGACACGAGTACGCCGGTGAGCACCACGCGGGAAGGGTTGTCGACGCGCCCCCCACCGAGCAGTGCCAGCAGCAGGCCGAAGGCGACCAGACCACCGGCGAAAGCTCCGGTCGAGAGGGAGATGCCTCCGGCGATGCCCAGCAGGAGAACGGCCACCGCGCCGGTGGAGGCACCGGAGGAAACCCCCAGCAGGTAGGGGTCGGCCAGGGGGTTCCTGGTGATCGCTTGCAGGACCGCGCCCGAGACCGCCAGGGCCGCGCCGACGGCGGCGGCCAGCAACACCCGAGGGAAGCGTGACTCCCAGATCAGGGCGTCCAGCAGTTTCGGCAGTGGCGGGGTGGGGGCGATCCCGCCCAGGCCGACATGCCGCAGGATCGTGGAGACGACATCGAGGGGGCCGATGTTCGCGCTCCCGAACAGGGACGCCGCGACGATCGACACCAGCAGCCCGGCCGCGGCCAGGAGGAAGAAGGCCGCCGTCGCGGCGCGCCGCGGACTCGCCGGAACCGTCTCATGGCCGACGATCGGGTTCTTGGTGCGCCCGGCGGTCCTGCGTGGACTCGTTGTCATAGCGGTCGGCTGCTCACCGGAACTGGTTCAGGCCTTCGACAAGCGCGGGAACCACATCCACGCTGCCGTAGGAAGGGTCCAGTTGGCCGCCGGGGATGGTGATGAACCGGTCGCCTGTGACCGCGCCGAGATTGCTGGTGAGCGGGTCACTCTTGAGCAGGTCGATCTTCTCCTGCGCGGTGTCATAGGGTTCGCCCCTGGTCAGATCGGCCAGGATGATGACGTCGGGATTCCGGGCGGCGACCTCGTCCCAGCTCACCTCGGCCCACTTGGTCGACGCGTCATCGAAGATGTTCTCGACCCCGACGAGCTCGGAGATGTGCTGCGGCAGACCGCCGGGACCCGCTGCCCACGGAGTACCGCCGTAGGTGGAGTAGAACCACATCACCTTCAGCGGGGTGTCCCGATTCTCGACGGTGCCCAGCGCCTCGTCCACCACGGCCTGCTGTTCGGTCACCAGTCTCTCCCCCGCGGCCGGCATGTCGAAGATCCTGGCCAGCTGGCGGTACTCCTCGTACAGCATCTCGAAATCCGCGCCCGCCACGCTCACGTGCTCGGTGCAGTCGAACTCGGTCACGTAGGTCGGCACGCCCAGGTTGTGCAGCTGCTCCCGTTCGCCGCCCTGCGCCGCGGTGAGAAAGCTCCCGAAGGAGCTGTAGACGAAGTCCGGCTGTGCTTCCAGCAGCTGCTCGTGCTTGATCGGCTGTCCGTGTGGGGACAGGATCGGGATCTTCTCGTACTGCTCGGCGATCTCGTCCGGCGGCTCGTAGATCTCGTATCCCGATCCGACGATCCGGTCGCCCACCCCCAGGTGGATGAGGATCTCGGCGGCGGTCTGGTTCAGCGTGACGACTCGCTGCGGCGCCGCCTCGAAGGTCACGTCGGTGCCGCAGTTCTTCATGGTGAACGGGTAGTCCACCGCGCCCGACCCCGTGGCCGTCTCCTGCCTGCCCGCATCGGAGGACCCGCCGCCCGCGCAACCCGCCGCGACCATCGCTACGGAGGCAAGCGTAGCGATAATCGTTTTCGTTTTCATAGCAGAAGAGGCTAGCAGCCCGCATGCGGGTACAGAAGGGCTTGCGGGTCCAAGTGGATGGCCATCGGGACGGGTTGGACACGTCACCGGTAGTGGATGCGGACGTCACCGGAACGATCGGGCCAGGCGGTGAGTGCGAAGGGCCGGACCCCGGCCCCCGGACACCGGAGATCTCCGCCCCTTGGCTCGATGTGGGCGGGGTGCTCGCACCACCTTTCAGGAGCCCTGTTCGGTGAATCCGTCGAGCTGTGAGGCGAGCAGGTCGACGTATGCGCCGCCGACGGCGAGAAGCTCCTCGTGGGTTCCGGTCTCGACCACTCGTCCGCCGGAGAGGACGACGACCCGGTCGGCGGTCCTGATGGTGGAGAGCCGGTGGGCGATGACCAGGGCGGTGCGGCCGTGCCGGGCCTCGTCCATCGCCCGGGTGACGGCCTGCTCGCTCGCGGCGTCGAGGTTTGACACGGCCTCGTCCATGACGAGGATCGGGGCGTCCTTCAGGAGGGCCCGTGCGATCGCGATCCGTTGCCGCTGCCCGCCGGACATGAGCGCGCCGAGCTCGCCCGCGACCGTGTCGTATCCGTCCGGCAGCGTCGTGATGAACCCGTGGGCCTGGGCGGCCCGCGCGGCGGCCTCGACCTCGTCGTCGGAGGCGTCGGCGCGGCCGAGACGGATGTTCTCGCGCAGGCTGGTGTTGAACAGGAAGGTGTCCTGCGGCACCAGTGTCATGAGGCGGCGCAGGTCTTCCTGTGGGAAGTCTCGGACGTCGTGCCCGCCCACGGAAACCGACCCGGTGGTGACGTCCCAGAACCTGAGCAGCAGGTTGGCGCAGGTCGACTTGCCCGCACCGGAGTGCCCCACCAGCGCGATGGTCTCGCCGGGACGGATGTCGAAGCTGACGTCCCGCACGGCGGGCCGCAGGTCACTGCGATAGGCAAAGGTGACGGCGTCGAAGCGGACATGCGGCACGACCGGGCCCGCCGGCGCCCGGCTGACCAGGTCCGAGACCGGGGCGGGCGCGTTGAGCAGCGTGTTGATGCGGTCAGCTGATGACGCGACCATGGACAACTCGCGTGCGACCTCGGTCACCTTCAGCACTGGCAGCATCGCCATCGCGGCGAGCACGACAGCGACCGGGAAGAGGGAGCGGTCGAGGTCGCCCGCGACGACGAGCCGCGCGCCCAGGACGAGCACCGCGAGTATCCCCAGGAGGGCGATGGTGTCCGTGGCGGCGTACTCGATGCCGCTTCGGCGTCCGTGCGCGGACTTCGCTTTGGCCAGCCGGACGCTCTGCTTGCGCAGCAGCCCGAGTCGCTGGGCGTGGGCGCCGAAGTTCACCAGCTCGCGCAGGCCCTGGAAGGTGTCGGTGCTGTCGGCGCTCATCCGGCCGAGGGAGTCGCGCAGCTCGTGTCCGTGTCGTTCGGCCTGGCGCCGCAACCATGCCGGGACCGAGGCGAGCAGCACCAGGACCGGAATCAGAACGCAGGCCAGTGACCAGTGGAACCAGCCCAGTGCGACGGTGGTGGCCACCGGAACGGTCGACGCGACGGCCAGCGGGCTGAGCGTGTGGGCGAAGAACAGCTCGATCTGCTCCACGTCGGAAACGGCGGCGGAGCCGAGGTCGCCGGAGCGCCGTTCGAGCATGTAACCGGGCGAGAGCCGCTCGAAGGCGGCGAACACCTTGGCCCGGGTGTCGGCCAGCGCGCGGAAGGCGGCGACGTGGGCGTAGGTGCTGTCGACGATGTTCATGACGACCAGCGGCAGGATCAGGCAGCCGAGCACGATCAGCCAGCCGGTGAGCTGGTCCGCCGAGGCGCCCTCGGCCGCCCGTGCCACCACGTACGCGCCGATCCCGGACGAGGCAAGCAGGAGCAGTTGGTGCAGCACACCGGCCAGGTAGGCCACCCCGATGAGTCGGCGGTGCTCGCCCAGCAGGGGCATCAGGTTCCTCAGCCTGGTGACCAGCGCCCGGCCGGTCACCGGCGCGTCACCCTGTCCGTGTCCGTGACCGTGTCGGACGCCGTGCTCGTGGGTGTGGGTGGTCGAGGTCATGCGGGCGCTCCGGTCTGGGTCGCGACGAGTTCGGCGTAGAGGCCCTTGCGTGCCAAGAGGTCTGGATGGTTGCCGTACTCGACCACCCGGCCGGAGTCCATGACGACGATCCGGTCGGCGTCGCGCACCGTGGACAGCCGGTGCGCGATGACGACCGTCGTCCGGCCGCGGGTCAGGTCCCCGAGAGCTTGGGTGATCTCCGCCTCGTTGGCGGCGTCGATGCTCGATGTCGGCTCGTCGAGGACGAGCACGGGAGCGTCCTTGAGCAGCGCACGCGCGATCGCGATGCGCTGGCGCTCGCCACCGGACAGTTTCAGGCCGCGTTCGCCGACGACCGTCTCGAAGCCCTGGGGCAGGCGAGAGATGAAATCGACCGCCTGCGCGGCGGTCACCGCACGACGGATCTCCTCGTCGGTGGCGTCCGGTTTGGCGAGCAGCAGGTTCTCGCGAACCGTGCCGTGGAACAGGTAGGTGTCCTGCGCCACGACACCGACCAGTGACCGCAGGCCGGCCAGCGGGAACTCGCGGATGTCGCGGCCGTCGATGCGGATGGAGCCCGCGTCGGCGTCGAAGTAGCGCATCAGTAGGCCGAGCACGGTGCTCTTGCCCGCTCCGGAGCGGCCCACGATGGCCACCCGCTCGCCCGGCGCGACCACCAGGCTGAACCCGTCCAGGGCCGGGGCGCGCCGGGTCGGGTAGCAGAACCGGAGGTCGCGGAACTCCAGCCCGGGAGGGGTCTGTCGCAAGGCAGGGGCCGTTGTCGCCGTGTCCTGCACCTGCGGTTCCAGGCGCAGCACGTCGGCGACCGCCCGACCGGCCGGGATGGCGGAGTACGCCGAGTGGTAAGCCGCCTCCAGCTCATCCATGGGCCGGAAGGTCTCGCGGGTCAGCATCAGGATCGTGAACAGCCCCGCGACGCTCATCGAGCCGGTGGCCGCGTGCCAGGCACCCAGGCCCACCGCGGCCGTCGTACCGATCGGCACCATCAGCGCGCCGACACTTGAGGTGCCGCACCACGCCACCATCAGACGGATGGAGTCCCGGCAGAACGCCTCACCGCGCTCGACCAGCTCCCGGCCACGCCTGCCACTGGCATTGAACGCCTTGAGCGTCGCCATCCCCTGCACGGCGTCCAGGCTCTCCGCGTAGAGGCCCCGGTAGGACACCATCCAGCGGCCACCGCGTTCCTTGATCCACTTTTCCCCCGCCACCTTGGACAGGGGCGCCAGGAGGGCGCACGCGAGCACGACGAGGCCCACCGCCGGGTCGACCGCTGTCACATACCCCGAAGCGAGGCAGGACCCGATGACGGAGGCCACCACTGTGGGCACGAACCGCCCCACCAGCGGGTCGAGCAGTTCAACGGAGTCCACCAGCGTCGACTGCAGATCGCCGGTGCGCATCCGCTGCGCCTGGCCGGGCCCGATCTCCATGAGCTTGAGCGTGAGGCGTTCGCGCACCGCCTCCTTGACCCGCGCGGACACCCGCGGTGCCCACGAATCCTTCACGACAATCAGCACGATCCGAGCCAACTGCAGCACGCCGATCGCGGCCAGAGGCGCCAGCAGCCCCTCCATCTCGACCGAGGAGAACGCCCTGGACAACAGGTCCGCGATCAGCAGCCCTTGACCGACATACGTCGCCGTGATGAGCAGCATCAGGCCGACGAGGCCGGCTATCTCCACCCAGGCCCGCGGTCGCAGTGCCAGGAACAGCTTGATCGTCGACCACACGGCCGCACCTCCATGAAGGTATCGCTCGCCTGCGGAATCGGTGATTCCGTCGGAACAGGTGGGAGGGGGCCAGCCGTCCGACGCGATCGATCAGTCGATCTCACCATCGTCACCTTACAATGAAAACCGTTGTCATTATGAGGCTTTCGGGCGGCGGGCCGGTTCATCTCCGAACACCGCGACACCTTCGCGTCGCCAGCTGTGCCGGGTCCTGCGCAGGTTGCGGCCGGGCTGGCGCGCAAACCCGAGGTGATGGCCTTCGTGATGAGCCCGGTGCTGCGGCTGTACCGGATGGACGTGCCCGAGCGCATCGAGGTGGGTGCACACGGCAGGGAGCGGTTGTGGTGGTTTGGCGTGTTCCCGGGTGAACGCATCACATCACGGTCGAGCGGCTGGACCCGCTGGAGATCCACGCCGCCGAGCACGGCGGGCGGGTTCGCACGTGGCGGCACCACCTCACGTTCGTCCCGCTCGGCGAGCACCGGTGCCGCTACATCGACGCGGGCTCCCTCCTGTGGTGTGCCGCCCGAGGGTCTGGGGGTTGGCCCTCGGGCGGCTGTCCTCATCAGTGTTCATGTCGGTGGTCTGTGGTGTTCTGCTCGGCAGAGCAGGTGCGGCCTTCGTTGACCATGAACTCGGTCCCGCCCTCTTCGAGGCCGGTGGTTGCGGCACCCAGGGAGCCGATGGCGACCTGGCCGTTCGCGAGCCGGTTGTCTGCTGCGTCGGTGCCGCCGGTCGAGCAGTTGATCATGATGGAGTAGCCGGCTTCATCGGTGAGGCCGTTGGCGATGTAGTCGAAGACGGCCCGGAGGTCGTCGGCTGTGTCCACCTCGGCGATGATGTTGCGCTTGTTGCCGGTGGTGTCTCGGCTGGTGATGGCGTAGTCGGGGGCCGGCGCGTGTGTGTTGTCCTCACCGTCGCTGTCTCCGGCGAGGGCGCCGATGATTCCGATGGCCACGACGGCCACGATGGCGGCGACGGCGGCCCACATCCACATGGCGATCTTCTTCAGGCGGGGGTTGGCCTGCTGCGGGTTCGTCATACCGTCATAGTGCCGCCCGGGTCGGCCGCCGGGCAGAGGCCGCTCATGCGGAAGCCCCGCGCGGTGGGCGGGGCTTCTGTGGGGGGCGCGTGTCCACGGCTGGCTGGGGGCGCGTGTCCACGACGAAGATCGTCTGACCGGTCGGCGCGAGGGGATGTCCGGTTGGGCTGCACGAGGCTCTCGCGCCCGCCTACGATGCGTCACCGAGTTGGCACACCACGACAGTGGGCCACCGCCGAGGCTGAGTCCGGTACCGCTCCGGCGAAGGCCCAGGTGGCCGGGCGGGCGGTGCTGCTGGTCCCGCACCGCGGCGACGTCGCCTCCGAGTCCGCCCTGCCGGGCGACTACCAGAAGATCCTCGCCGTCGTGGCCCGATCCGACGGCCCGGTGTGGACCAAGGACGTCGGACGGGAGCTGGGCGTGGATGTCGCGGTGCGCGGGAGACTGGAACCGCTGCGGGGGAAGCTGACCAAGCCGGCCGAGCGCGACTGGCTGCGCAAGTGCCCGACGGCCGGTTCACCGCCCGCCTGTAGCATCCCGCGGGCCCGCCCCGGAAGGTGCCCGAAGCCTGTCTCGGCCGGCCCGTCGGCCAGGATCTCGCCTCGGCGCGCTGGGCCTCGCGGAGCGTGGCGTGGTACGCATGCAGCGGCGTCGCAGCCCCTCGGCGACCGCGAACTGGAACGGCCCGGACGCCACGTACGGCAGGAACTGGCTGGCGGTCGCACCGCCGTCACCGGCGGCGCGACCGCCGTGACCCGGCCGACTCGCCCTCGAAGCTGGTGAAGTCACGGCTCATGCTGCTCAGCGTGGTTGCTGTGGAAGACGGCTTCGGCCAGGCCGCGCGTGTGCGGGCGGCGGCGGTGAGCGCGTCGGTGACCAGTTCGCTGCGCATGCGGTCGGCGGTGGACCGGCTCACCAGGCGGCGTGCAGCGCTTCCCCGGCAGCTCAGTCGAGGGCGTGGTCGGCGTCGTATCCGTACAGCCACTGGAAGGAGGACAGGCCGGCCCGGCGCATCACGCGGTCGCGGGCTCGTTGCCGGAGGCCGTCCGGCAGGTGGAACAGCCGGCCGTTGCGGGCGGAACGCCGCTGGATGGTGTGGGTGCGGCCACGGCGGGCCCGCTCGTATCGGCGGAGGGCAGTCGGCGCGGTCTGGGGCGTCGCGTCGGAGAGGCTGCGGCCCAGGACCCAGGCGTCCTCGATGGCCTGGGCGGCGCCCTGGGCGAAGAACGGCAGCATGGGATGGGCGGCGTCGCCGAGCAGGGTGAGGCGGCCGTGGCCGGTGCGCGGGCGGGGTGGGCGGTCGAAGAGCGGGAGGCGAAGGGTCGTCTCGGCGGCGGCGAGGATGCGGTGAACGTCCGGATCCCAGCCGCGGAGGAACGCGGCGAACTCCTCGACCGATCCCTCCCGGGTCCATGACTCGACGCCGGCGCTGCCGGTGCCGCCCACGGGCATCGCGCCGGCGAGGTTGAGGACCGTGCCGGCGCACACCGGGTAGGAGACGAGGTGGATGCGCGGCCCCATCCACAGGCGGGTGGTCGGTGGTGTCGCCAGATCCGGAACGGCGGCGGCGGGGACGAGTACGCGCAGGGCCGCCTCACCGGAGAAGCGCGGCTCCTCCGGGTCCAGCAGCCGGCGGAGCGTGGAGCGCAGGCCGTCGGCTCCGACCACGACGTGGGCGCGGTGCGGGGGGTGGTCGGCGAACTCCAGGGTGACCGCGTCCTCCTCCTGCACGACGCCTGTGCACCGGGCGCCCAGGCGAACGACGTCGGCGGGGACCGCGGCGGCGATCACCCGGTGCAGGTCGCCACGGTGGAGCGTGTAGTAGGGCGCCCCGAACAAGGCCTCCACATCGGGGTGCGCGCTCTGTTCCTGGAGGACATCCCCGGTGTCCCAACGGCGGGTCTGCAGGCGGGCCGGCCGTACCGCGACGTCCGTCAGGGCATCGGCCAGGCCGAGACGGTGCAGCAGGCGGGAGGCGTTCGGGCCGAGTTGGATGCCCGCCCCCGCCTCGGACAGCTCCGGTTCCTTCTCGAAGCAGACGACCTCGTGCCCGGCGCGCCGCAGCGCGAGAACGGCCGCGAGTCCGCCGATGCCGCCGCCGACCACGGCCACCTTCATCGCTGGCCCCAATGTCCGGCCTGACGGACCGTCATCCATGGTTCGCCTCCACTTGCTGCTGACTGGGGGTCAGTCCTTCCTGGCGGGAGCAATCTAACTCGCAGTTGCCGTTAGGGCAATCGATAACCGTGTTCATTTATGGACCTGCCGGCCGCCCAAAATGAAAACGGTATTCGATAGAGTCCGGTCATGGCAGAGACACAGGCGGAAACGGTCACCGTGGTCCGGGATCTGGAGTACGCCGTCGTGGCAGGGCAGGAGCTGTGCCTTGACCTGTACGTGCCGGCGCGGAGCGGTCCTCATCCGGTGTGCCTGTGGGTACACGGCGGGGCCTGGCTGTACGGGGACCGCGCCACCGGCGTCGGCCCGCTCGCCCACGGGATGGCCCGGCGCGGCATCGCCCTTGCCAGCATCGACTACCGGCTGGGCCCCGGTGGCGTTTTCCCCGCCTCCGTCAACGACGTCCAGGCCGCCGTCCGCTGGCTGCGTGGCCGTGGCAGCGCGTACGGTCTGGCCACGGTTGCGATAGGGGCCTGGGGCGCGTCCTCCGGTGGGTACCTCTCGCTCATGGCGGCGCTCACCGCGAACGGCTCAGACGACCGGGCCCGGATCGACGCCGTGGTCGACTTCTTCGGTCCCACCGACCTGCCGGCTCGCCTGTCCCGGACCGCGCTGGAGCGCGTGATCTTACGCGACCCACCGGACGCGGCCTTTCTGGCGGCCGACCCGGCCGGTCCCGGTCCCGACCTCGACAAGGCCCGCCGAGCCAGTCCTCTGCACCAGCACCTGGGCCAGGCGCCGCCGGTTCTGATCGTGCACGGTGACCGGGACCAGCAGATGGCGCTCGACCAGAGTCAGCGCATGCACCAGGCACTTGTCGCGGCGGGCCGCGACTGCTGTCTCCGCATCGAGGTTTCGTCATTCGTCAACGCGACATGATGAAGTCCAGGGCCAAGCCCGAGGCCGTGGTCCAGTAGGTGACACACTGACCGTCATCGGCGAACAACGCCTCGACGCCCGGCACCTCGACGGTGACCGGCTCCCCCGCGTTGCTGCCGGGCTCGCGGCCCTGGAGGTCGAGAGTGATGAAGTCCGCCTCGTACTCATCCATGGCGCCACCGGCCACGAGCAGAGCGGCGTGTGCCTGTTCCCCCGGAGCGAGGCTGACGAACTCCTCCGGATCGCTCTCCTCGATCACCGGGGCCGTGGTCTGGGCATCAGCCCCGAGCTGTACGTAGGGGTAGTGGTAGACGGCGCACTGCTCCTCGCCGGTGTTGATGACGGTCAGGAGGACGTGCCTGACGGGATCGCCCTCCCCGTCCTCGTTCGAGGCGGAGAACGACAGATCGTCCTCCGAGCAGGCAGCGACGGCGGCGCCGTCACCGTCGCCGTCCTCGCCGTCGTCATCGGTGTTGTCCGAACCGCCGTCCGGTGCCGGAGACGTTGTCGTTCCGGGCGTCGTTGCGGCCGGGTCCGCTGTCTCATCGGCACCATTGCAGGCCGAGAGAGACAGCGCGCAGATGAGGCCGGCGGCTGCGGCAGCGAGGGTACGGGCTCGGGTGTGGCGTGGCATGGGTTCCTCCCCTTGAGGCAGCTGAGGGCCAGCTGCGCCGTGTCGGTTTCTGTACGCGTGGCAGGGCGGGGAGGTTGCATCTGAAACACGGAATCTTCCGCGGGGAACCGAATGCCCCGGCGGACTCTCCTTCCGCTTGTGACCGAGGAGGAGTTCGACGCCTTCTACGCGACGGCCTTCCCCCGTCTCGTAGGGCAGTTGTACGCGCTGACGGGGGATCACGGCGAGGCCCAGGACGTCGTCCAGGAAGCCTTTGTGCGGGCCTGGGACCGGCGCTCCGCCATGCTTGCCCAGGGCGCACCGGAGGCCTGGGTCCGGACGGTGGCGATGCGGCTCGCGGTGAGCCGCTGGCGGCGCACGCGGCGGTGGATGGAGTTGGTGCGGCGGCGTCCGCCGCAGGACCATGCGCCCGGTCCGGGGCCGGAGCACACGGTGCTGGTGGCGGCGTTGCGGCAGTTGCCCGAGGCGCAGCGCCGTGCGGTGGTGCTGCATCATCTGTGCGACATGAGCGTGGAGGAGGTCGCGGCCGAGACGGGCGCGCCGGTCGGGACGGTCAAGGCGCGACTGTCGCGGGGCCGGGCCGCTCTCGCTGGGCTGCTGACCGAGCGGGTGAGGGAGGACGGCCATGTCTGAAGGTGGTGGCGGGAGGGAAGAGCTCGGCTCCGTACTGCGTGAGCTCGCCGTCGAGGGTGAGGCGTCTCCTTCGCTGACCGGCGCGCAGATCCGGCAGCGTGGTGAGGCGCGGGGACGGCGTCGGCGGGTGGTGGCAGCCGCCACGGTGACGGTGCTGCTGGTCGCGGGTGCGGCGGTGGCGGTGCCACGGCTGCTGGGGGAGCGTCAGCCGCCTGCCGGGCCTGCGGTGTCGGCGCCGCCGAGCCCGAATCCTTCGCGAGTGGCCCGGCCCGACGGTGACGGCGCCGCCGTCGCTGCCTGCTCGGAGGACGATCTGTCGTTCTCCGCCTCGAACGAGGACGGGGAGGGCGATCCCGTCAGGCACGTCCTCCTGACCGTCATCAACACCGGCGAGGAGCAGTGCGCCGTCTACCACTACCCCTACGTACAGCTCGGGGCTGATGCCCAGACCACGGCCCCGGTGATCGAGGAGAGCGATCCGGAGGAGTTCGTCAGCCTCGCTCCGGGGGAACAGGCACACGCCGCTCTGCTCGTGGCCGGTGGCGCCATGGATGAGTACGAGGCGGACTTCATCACTCTCGACCTCCAGGGCCGCGAGCCCGGCAGCAACGCGGGGGAGCCGATCATCATCGAGGTGCCGGGCGTCGAGGCGTTGTTCGCCGATGACGGTCAGTGTGTCACCTACTGGACCACGGCCTCGGGCTTGGCCCTGGACTTCATCATGTCGCGTTGACGAAGCCTCGATCGGGACCACTGCCCTGCGGCCAGCCAGAACGCTCAGTGTGCGACACGAGGTCGCTCCAGGGAAGTAAGGAAGTCACGTGAAGGATCTATCGGTCGGCTGAACTTCGGGCCAGTGTCCAGGCCCGTCCCGCGCTCGCTTGCGTGGCTGGTAACGGCGGGGTGTGAAGCCGAGCGTCAAGCCCAGGAGCACTCCGGTCATCGGGGAGTCACAGGCGAGGCGAAGGCCGGACGGGCGAACGCAAGTGAACCCCTGATGATGCCTCGTGACTCTTCAAGACCGCACCCGCCGCGAGGACTGGAACGCACGGCATCGACAATCTGTCCGCCGTTGACAGGGCCCCCAGGGCGCCGAGGAGGAGGTCGGTGGGGTCGGGGCGGCATTGGAGGGAGTTGATGGCCCAGGAGTAGCCGGCGGCCGCAAAGCGAGGCAACATCCCGCCCCGTCACAAGTCTTGACGATTACTCGCGCCCCGGCGCCTGGCGGGCGGCGCGGGTGGCGCCAGCGCCCCTCGGTCGTCCCGGAGCGCTTCCCAAGAGGACGGTCGGTGTCTAGTTTTCTCGGCGGGCGCGCGGCAGAGGAGCGGCCATGCTACGGGTGTACTTCACGTCCGAGGATCTCGCGCGGGTGCGTGTGGCGCCGGGACCTGACTTTCTCTGGGAGGTCAGCAACAGCGTGCAGACCCTGCAACGGCGGGATGGCACGGCGGAGTTCGGCGAGTGGCGCCGGTGGGCGCGGGAACGGGTCTCCGACAGCGGCCGGTTGCTGTCCTGCCTGCTGCCGCCCGTCGGCTACTCACCGGACTTCCTGACCCCGACGTCCGGCGACCACGCCACGCTGCGCGCGGCCGTCGACACCCTGATGCGCACCCCGCGCACGCGGCTGCGCGACGACCTCGCTCTGCTCGTTGACTCGCGTCGACTCCCGGGCTGGACACGGTCGCTGGCGGACGGCGACGGCGACACCCTCCGCCGCCTTGGCCGGGCTGTCCACGCCTACCACCTGGAGGCGCTCGCGCCGTTCTGGCAGCGCGTCCGCGCCCACATCGACGCCGACCGCGCCGTCCGGCTGCACAGCCTGCTCGACGGCGGCGTCGAGGGGCTGCTCGCCGGGCTCGGGCCGAAGTTCCGATGGCGGCCTCCCGTGCTCGAGGTCGCGTATCCCGTTGGTCAGCGGCTGCATCTGCGCGGCCGGGGCATCACGTTGCAGCCGTCGTTCTTCTGCTGGCCAACGCCGATCACCCTCGCCGACCCGCGGCTGCCGCCCGTCCTCGTCTATCCCATTCATCACGCCGACGGCTGGGCAAGGCACGCCCGCGACGCCCGAGATGCCCGTGATGGCCGCTACGCGGACGGCTCCGGACCTCTGGCATCGCTGCTCGGGCACACGAGGGCTGCCATCCTGCGTGCGGCCGTCACCGGCTGCTCCACCGTCGAGGTCGCCCGTCGCCTGGACGTCACCCACCCCGCCGTCAGCCAGCACGTGAAGGTGCTGCGCGCGGCGGGACTGGTCACCACCGTCCGCAGGGCCGGGCGGTCCTTCCACGTCACCACCGCGGAAGGGCGGGCCCTGATGCGCGCCGCTGACGCGGCGGCTCCGGAGTAGCCGGAGTAGCCGGAGTACACGCGCCAAGTCCGTGGTAAGCCAGGGCTTTCAACGCTTGTGCGGACGGCGAGCGAGGCGCCACGCTTGTCGGCGGTCGCACACAGCCGAGTGCGACCCCGAAGTCGGTTCTTCCTCAGCGGCCCCCACCCGCCCCAGGAGGGCTTCATGCGCACGAGACTCGTATCCATCGCGATCGCCGTCGTCGCCGTCGGCGCTCTCACCCTTCCCGGCGCCGCCCAGGCGTCGCCGCCGCCCAGGATCCCGACCGTGTCGGCGCTCGCCCACGGCTCCGAGGCCGGCACGGCCGTCGTCAGCGGGCACCAGGACCCCGGCAGCCGGATATCGGTCGCCGGCGAGCACACCGCGAGCGCGCACACCCTCAACGTCGACTACCAGGTTCAGGAGACCGGCTACTGGTGCGGCCCGGCCGCCACCCGCATCGCGCTCTCCGCGCGCATGGCCCCGCCCAGCCAGTCCGATCTCGCCGTGCAGCTCGGCACCACCGAGGCGGGCACGGACCACATCAGCCAGGTCACCGACGTGCTCAACGCGCACCTCGGCACGGGCTGGTACGAGACCAAGGAGATGCCGAACGACCCGCCCACCCAGGCCGAGCGGGACCTGCTGTGGAGCGACGTCGTCCTGGACATCGACAACAACTACCCGATCGTGGCCAACATCGTCGCCCCGCCCGGCAACCAGCCCCCGGGCTACCCGCCGGACCAGACGATCTATCACTACTTCACGGTCATCGGCTACGACGACGCCAACGGCACGGTCCTCATCGCCGACCCCGCCTCCTTCAGCGGCAACCAGATCTACTGGCTGTCGTTCGACCAACTCGCGACGCTCATCCCGCCAAAGGGTTACTCAGCCTGACCTGACCCGCACCGCGCCCCGGCCCCAAGCCCCGAACGGTCTTGGGGCCGACGTCTACGTCAGCGCCGCCCGCCTCGCGCCCGGCGGGGACCTGGCGGCGGTGGTCGGCGAGGCGTTGCTGTGGGCGCTGCTCGCCGACCTCGACACGGCGCTACCTCGGCGGCGACTGCCGACTTTCCCGAGGCGGAGTTGCCGCGAAGCACGATCAGCCGAGTCGTAGCGGAACCGACCATCACCCACGCAACCCTGTCCGGCACCGGGTCGGCCCGATCGGCTCCTCGCGATGACCACCCCTCGTGACCTCCGCTGAGGGCGGTCGAGATCTCAACGAGCATCTCTGCCCGTCGTACACGGCTACGGTCCCCGGGTCGGCCAGGCTTGCCGTTCAGGTTGCTCAGGTTGATCAGGTTCAGGCACGAGCGCCGATACGGAACCGTGCTGAGCGGCAACGGTGACGAAGTGGGGAGCCCTCTGCCGGGCTCCCCACTCCGTCACCGTCTGTTACAGGACTGTCTGGCTGAAGATCACGCCGACCATGCTGATCGTTGACCCGTGGTCGGGTCGGTCAGCAGGGTTTCAGGTGACCGGCCCCGCGGGCTCGTTCGCCCTCCTCCACCACCTGATGCCGCACGGCGCCTCCCACCACCGCCGCCCCGCCACCCGCATCGCCCAGTTCATGCGCCACGTCCGCGTCCCTCACCCCCACGGCGCCGACCGCCCGCAGCCGCCCGAGCGGTACGACGCCGCGCAGCTCGCCGCCATGACCCCGCTGACCCGGCGGCTGCTGGGTGTGGACCCGTAGCGATCAGGCGGGGGTGAGGAGGAGGCGGTACGCGCCTTGGGAGTCCTGGCCGGCGACCGGGACGGTGACGCTGCCGTCGGCGACGTCGTAGGTCTCCGTCGACACCTCGGTCGGCGCCTCGACGACGGTCTGCCGTCCCGAGCCGGGCGTGTACTCCAGGGTGGCGGTAACCGACGAGCCGAAGGCGTCGGCCAGCCCGTTGACCTGGATCGTGTTGTCGCCCGACTCGCCCGCGAAGACGACGCTGACCACCTGCGCCTCGGCGTCGTAGGCGGCGACCGCGTCGTTGTACTCGGTCGGGGTCACGCCGACGATCTCGCCGGTCTGCTCCGCGTACCACTGGTACATCCAGAACGAGGCGGTCGGCTGGTTGTTGTACAGCAGGCCGTTGAGCGTCCCCGCCTCGAACCAGAACGCCCGCTCCGCGTCGCGCACGCCCTCGCGCTCGAACTGGGCGACGTAGTGGTTGACGGTGCTGGGCACGTCGATCTCCTCGGGCGCCGCGTACTCGTTGATCGAGATCGGCAGCGGCCCGATGCCCAGCTCCTGCTCCAGGGCGCGGAACTCCCTGATGTGGGCGTCGACGCCCTGCCAGCCGCGGAGCTCGTGCCAGGAGACTTCGTCCGGGACGGTGCCGGAGGCCTGCGAGGCACGGAGGAAGTCGCCCATCATTCCGCGGTCCCAGTAGGAGTAGCTGGGACCGAGGATCGGCGTGGACGGGTCGCTCGCGCGGATGCGCTCGTAGGTGCGGGCCCAGCCCTCGAACCAGTCGCCCGCGTCGGCGTGCCAGGTCCAGTCCGGCTCGTTCCAGATCTCCCAGGACGCGATGTTGGTGAGATCCGGACGCGCCTGAAGGTCGGCGATCATCCGGTCCACCCGGCCCAGCCAGTCGTCCCAGCCCTCCCAGTAGTAGGGAAAGCCGTTGAAGGTGTCGGCCATGTCGACCTGGATGACCGCGCCCGCCTCCAGGGCGTTGGCGCCGATGTCGAGGGGGTCGCCGACAAGCTCGGTCTCGCCGTTGGGGTAGTGCTCGTGGTTGGGCGGCGGCTGGCGGAGGGTGTTGAGCTTCAGCGGCAGGATCAGGTCGACCGGTGGCCGGTCGGGCAGCGCCAGACCGTAGAGACAGCCGTTCGCGACCCGGCTGACCGGGCGGATCGGCGCGCTCACGTCGATCAGCAGCGTGCTCTGCGCCCTGGCCGCCTGCGGTCGGAGGAACGCCGCGCCCGCGCTCACGCCGGCGCCGGCCGCGGCCGCTGCGGTGAGGAAGGTGCGCCTTTGCATCGGCATGGAGACTCCTTGGAGGTGGGGGGGATAACTCCAACAGCCCGCTCGCAACCTAGCAGTGTGACCGGTCACATGTAAGGGTGCGGACGAACCCTGATGGCACGGCCCGTGGCAGAACCCAGAGAACTCATACGCCTCGGCGACATCGAGCGGGCGGCGGCCGGTCACGGACCGCTGACCGGGCTGCTGACCTGGGCCGCCCAGGCGCCGGGCGCGCGGACGTGGCGCCACGGCTGCAGATCCAGGCCGAGTCCGCGGCGGCCATCGACCGCGGCGACTGGCGCGCGGTGCTTCACCCCGGCGCGGTCGCGCGCGGCGGCCGGTCGTACGGGCGGTTCTTCGACCTGACCGGCACCCGTGCCGTCGAGCGGCTGCGCGACTACGCACGCCGCGAGGAGGAACTGTTCGAGGGCGTCCTCTTCGCCGATCTGAACTACCTGCCGCAGTCCGGTCGCGACGCCAACGTCGCCGGCCACCCGCCGCTGCTCCGGCCACACGAACAGCCCGTTGATCTCTGGGCAGTTCCCCACGACGGCCCGCGCCTCTCGGGCCGCGCAACCGTCCCATCGCACCTCGCAGGTCCCGACCGGCTGCCCTTCGTGCCAGGCGATCAGGTATGTGCCGACCCCGGCACGCGGCCTGCCGTACCGCCGCGCGTGATTCGCCGTCACCGACTACGACGGCAGGACCCGACGTCGAGCAGCGCCACGTCCTCCTCGCGACAGTCAGTGATCCGAGTCATCCCGCCTGTCTCCCGCATCGACGACGAACACCCGGCCCAACCGGATATGTTGCCCCGGACCTGCCCCTGCTCACTCCGTTCGGCCCCGGCACGTACCGCGTGCGCCTGCATGCCCGAGGCCGGGTGACCTCGCACCCGACGGCGTTGCCTTCGAGCCACGCGAGAAGTACCTGCTTCCTACTTATTGCTCAGAGTTGAGCGTTGGTCGGATATTTCGCTCTCCGCAGCGGCAGAGCCGGGTGCTGGAGTCCTGGTCCAAGGGCAGTCCGGACCGTTGGCGATCGGTGCGTTCCTGGAGGATCTGCTTCACCCGTGTGTGCTGGGTGAACAGGGAGATATCGGGGTCCCCGTCTCGCTCCAGGATGTTGAT